>NZ_JBIDBS010000005.1:15465-395431 GCF_043204165.1 Streptomyces sp. NPDC047982
CGTCGCGCCGGGCGCGGGAACCCCCACCGGCACCGTCACCTTCACCTTCGGCGACGGCACCGCCACCGCCCCGGCACCCCTGGTCAACGGGGTCGCCACTACGCAGCACACCTACAGCGCGGCCGGGCCGTACACCGTCACCGCCGCCTACGGCAACGACAGCAACTTCCGTTCCTCCAGCGGCACCGACACGCAGACCGTCAACCAGGCCACGACCACCACCACCGTCGCCACCACGCCGGACCCGTCGGTGGTGGGCCAACCGGTCGCCTTCACCGCGACTGTCGCCCCCGTCGCGCCGGGCGCGGGAACCCCCACCGGCACCGTCACCTTCACCTTCGGCGACGGCACCGCCACCGCCCCGGCACCCCTGGTCAACGGGGTCGCCACCCTCACCCATACATACGCGACGCGCTCCGGCAGCCCCTTCACCGTCACCGCCGCCTACAACGGCTCCCCCGACCACGCCCCCTCCGCCGGCACCGACACCCAGACCCTCAATCGGGCCACGACGACGACGGCGCTCACCTCGTCCCCGAACCCGTGCGTGGCGGGCCAACCCGTCACCCTCATCGCGACCGTGGCCCCGGCGGCACCCGCCACGGGAACCCCCACGGGCACCGTCACCTTCACGTGGGGCGACGGGACCGCCAGTACTTCGGCGCCGCTCGTCAACGGGGTCGCCACGCTCACCCATACGTATGCGACGCGCTCCGGCAGCCCCTTCACCGTCACCGCCGCCTACGGCGGCGACACCAGCTACACGACCTCCAGCGGAACCGGCACACAAACGGTCAACCAGGCCACGACCGCCACGACGGTGACCTCCACACCGGACCCGTCGGGGATCGGGCAGCAGGTGACCGCCACCGCCGCGGTGGCCGCCGCGGCCCCGGCGTCCGGCACGCCGCCCGGCACCGTGACGTTCAGCTTCGGGAACGGCACCGCACCCGTCACCGCCGCGCTGGCGAACGGGGTGGCAACGGCCACGACCACGTACAGCGGCACGACAGGCAGCCCGTTCTCGATCACGGCCGCCTACGGCGGCGAGACGGGCTACGCACCCTCCACCGGCACCGACACCCAGACCGTCAGCGGCGCGGCGACCACCACCTCGGTGACCACGTCCCCCAATCCCTCACGGCCGGGAAACAAAATCACCACCACTGCCACGGTGGCCGTGGTCCCCCCGGCCACCGGCACCCCCACCGGATACGTCACGCTCACCCTCGCCGACCGCGAGACCCAGGTCCTGCCCCTGAAAGGGGGCATCGCCACCACTACCTTCACCTCCGTCGACCCTGGCACCTACCCGGTCACCGCGACCTACTCCGGTACCGGCACCTTCGCACCCTCCACGGGAACGACCACTCAGATCGTCAACCAGCCGTCCTGAGGGGTTGTCAATTTAACGACGATCTTGGTTGTTGAGTTGGTCAGTGGTCGGTGGGGGGCAGGCGGCCCTCGAAGGCGACCTGGAAAGCGTTCAAGGGCGCCTTCCAGCGCATGGTCCACCGCTTGCGGCCCTTGCCGGTCGGGTCCAGGCTCATCAGCGCCATGTCTGCGAGGTCCCGGTTCGGGCGCCTCGAGGAATGGTCACCCTGTGGGCGATGACTTTGCTCTAGTGGGAGAGTCTCTTCTTCGAACACCCTGCCGGACGACCACGTGTTCCGGTCCAGGTGCAATGCAGAGCACGACTCGTGACAGGAGACTCGCCCGTATGACTGGTTCGGAACTGGCAGCAGATCGCAGTCCGGGGACCGGGGTCTGGCCACTGATCGGTACTGAGCGAGCGGCACTGGTAGCCGATCTTGCAGATTTGTCTGACGATCAGTGGGCGACCCCGTCGCTGTGCACCGGGTTGATGGTGCGTGAGGTGCTGGCGCATCTCACTGCGGGGGCGAGCCTCAATGCTGTGCGCTGGCTGCTGGGCGTGATCCGCTGCCGATTCGACTTCGACAAACAGGTAGCAATGCGGCTAGCCGAACAGCTCGGTGCAACCCCGGCCGAGACACTTGAGCGGTTCCGGCGTGTTGTCCCCAGCAGAACCAAGCCTCCCCTCCCTGCCGTGGCCATGCTTGGCGAGACGATCGTGCATGCGGAGGACATCCGGCGTCCGCTGGGCATTCGTCGCGACTACCCAACTGAGGCGGTCACATGGGTGGCTGAGTACTACCAGGGGTCGGATCAGGTGGTCCTTGCCAAGGGACGCATCGGCGACCTACGACTCGTCGCGAACGACGGCCCGTTCAAGACCGGAGCCGGGGCACTCGTGTCCGGCAGTACCTTGGCCCTGACGATGACCATGACCGGACGCGCGGCGTATCTCGACGACCTGGAAGGCGACGGCGTTGAGCGCCTCCGCGAGCGCTGTGGAATGGCGTAACGGTGAAGGCGGCCCACCGCCCGTGAAGGCAGCGGGCCGCCGAGGTGGACCTGCGGGTGTCAGCCGGCCTGGGCGGGTTCTTCGGTCCGGGCTCGGGTGGAAGCCAGGCGGTAGGAGTCGGTGCCGGTTTCGATGATGGTGCCGTTGAAGGTGAGACGGTCGACGATGGCCGCGCAGAGGCGGGGGTCGGTGAACGTCTTGGTCCAGCCGCCGAAGGACTCGTTGGAAGCGATGGCGACGCTGTTCTTCTCCTCGCGTTCGGTCAGGACCTGGAAGAGGAGTTCGCGCCGTGGCGGTCGAGCCGGCATCCGCGGGCGCTCCGCCATGACCCACGTCCAGCTCGCCGACGCCCTCGACCCCGCCAAGGGCACATGAGGGACGCTTGAGCGCCGCGCGGGGTCGCCGCTCTCTGTCCTGACTTCGCAGCCGTACTGCCGGTTGAGTCCTTACAGCCCGTGCACGTGCGGTAGGCGGACCTTCTCGCCGCGCAGGTCATCGGGCGCGACGGCCGGCGTCGCGTCCGGAGCCTGATCTGGAAGACCCTGTGTGTCCGGCCTGCGCGGACCGTACTTCTACGTCGATGGAGTCCTCGGCGAGCCGGACGCTCGATCCGGCCTATCCGGCGTTTGCTGTGTTTTCGCAAATTTCCTTTACTCGGGCCGGAGTTCGCGTGTTCGCTGCTGGGTGGGGGTGGCGTCCGGGTGGCGCGGGATGGCTTAAATCTGCTGGATGAGCGATGGCGAACTGGTATGCGTCACCAGCCATTCACTCTCGGTAACTTTCTTTGGGTTGCCACTGCACACATCAGGATCCGAAGACGTCGTTGTGGGTGGAGGCACGCAACAGCGCGCTCCGGGACCCGTCCGCGGGCCCCCGCCTTAGGGAAGGAACCATCACCGGTGAACAGTCAACTCGCTGCGGACTGCTCACTTTGGCCGTAGCGTTCGGGTGTTCGGCCGTGACGCCGCCGTACTCCTGCGTCGGATCGCGGCCGCCGGAGTAAGGGCTGGCGTGTCGGAGCTCACCGACCGCGGCGCGGAAAGGGACGTGTGGTGACCAAGAGCAGCTTCGCGTGAGCAGGGTCCAGAGCCGCGAGCTCCGCCACCTTCGCGTGCCAGCGCTCGGTGAGCGTCGTCGTCGCCGGGTCGTCTCGGTTCACCCGGGCCCGGGTGGAACGGGTCACCGGAGCGGAACCCAGTCGCCACTTCCAGCAGGTGGGCCATCCGCAGCTCGGTCAGCTCCAGCCGGCCCGCTTTCAGGTCCTCGGACGCCTTGCGCTGGCGGCCCCGGTCGGCCCCCGCCGCCGACGTCCGCGACGACGGCCGACACTGCGGATGGTTAGCGAGGAACCTGAAGGTCATCCGCTCGCGGGTGCCGTCGGCGTTCACCAACTGCACCCGGCCCAGGTGCGGTTCGCGCCGCTCGACCGCCCACTCCGTCCCGTCCAGCACCAGCCCGGCACCGGGGGAAAGGTCCAGCACCGCCGCCGCGGTCACCGGCCCGCCTCCCCGGCGGGCAGCACGAGCGAGCGGTCCTGCAGCGGGCCGGCCAGGTCGACTCCCAACTGCCGGGACCACAGCAGGTGCAGCAGATGGGCCCGGGCGACCGGCTCGAAGCCCGTGACCGCCGCGAGCTCGCCGAATCTTCGCCCCCCTTCGGCCTCGGCGAGCAGCACCGGCTGAAGCCCCAGCGGATCGGACCTCAGCCGGCGCCGCGACGCCATCGCGTCCAGCCCTGCGAAGGCGTGCTCGCTCCAGCGGGCGGCCACCGCGTAGCGCCAACCGCAGGCGACGGCGACCTCGGCGGCCGCGGCGAACGACTCCCAGTCCGCCTCCTTGATCAGAGGCTCGGGGCGTACATCGATCAGCCAGACGCCGCGGCGGGTCACCGCGAGGTAGTCAGGGGTGTGGGCACGGCGCTTTCCGCAGGTGGCGAAGGAGATCTTCAGTGGCTGCGAGACGACGTCGACCACGTCGCCGGCAAAGTCAAGGGCAAGCAGCACCCGGCTCTCCTCCAGGATCTCCGCGCCATGGTGACGGCCGGTACTGGTCAGAAACTGCAGGCCAGGACGGTGCCGTTGGTCCCGGCGCCAGGTGAAGTGCCGCATCGGGTCGCTCGTGAACACCGGCTCCTGTACGAGATCGTGCACCGAGCAGGACGCATCGTCCCCACCGGCCCGCCACGAGACCGTCCACCGTCTCGTCCAGCCGTCGCCCAGCTCCAGGCCGGACCTGCCCGCATCGACGTCCGTCGGCACGAAAAGGTCCTCCTATCTGCACTGATGCGACCAGACGGACCCGGCGTCAGCGGGTTCGACCGACCTGCCTGATCCGGCATGTGTGTAGCGGCCATGAGCTCATCGAAGCGCCGCGGAGAACCTCTGGCTCCCGATCTTCGTTTCTGGTGACAGAAAGACTGCTGAATGAGCGTCTGTGACAAGACGGACGCCTCGTCTGCGGCGGTCGGGGCGATATTAAATCGCTGGGACTGGCCGTCCACTGGCAGGCTGCCCGCATGGATCACGCAGAAGTACTGCTTATCGGAGGACGAGCTGGTGTCGGCAAGACGACAGTGGGGTGGGAAGTCTCGGCGCTGCTGCGCTCCGCGGCAGTCGCTCACGCGATCATCGATGGTGACTTCATGGGGCAGGTGCATCCTGCACCAGAGGGAGACCCGCACCGTGCGCAGATCACTGAGAGGGCGGTATGAGACTTGATGCCCGATTCTTCGTTTCGTGCGGGACGAGTGGGCAGGTCGCGGCGACGTCGGTCGACTATGGCCGAGGCTGGGTGAACAAGCCTGGCTCGGTCTCGGCCAGGATCCCGCGGTCGGCCAGCCGCTTGAGTTTCAGGCGGACGTTGTTGATGTTGTTGGGCGCGACCGCCAGGTCCATCGCCTCGCACACCTGCCGGGCCCGCAGCGGATGGTCGGCTGCGGTGAACACCGCCATGATCTGCTGGTAGGCCGGATGATCCGGCAGCTTCGGTGCCGGCGGCGCGGGCGGTTGCGGGTCGGGCAGCCCCAGCAGTGTCTTGCGGGTGATCCGGACTTCCTCGGCGGCCCGGCCGAGTTCGTCGAGCTGTGCGGTCAACTGCGCGATCTGTTCCCGCGTCTCCTCGGCCTGCGCGGTGATCTCCCGTTCCCGCTCCTCCAGCCGCGCCAGCACCGCGCCAAGGGTCAGCTCCCCGGTCATGCGGTGCGCCAAGCCGGCACGGTCGCCCCGGTCAGCCGACGCAGTATCACCGCGGTCATCGCCCAGTACACCCGCGACTCCGAACTGCGGGGCAGATGCTCGTAGTCGCGCACCAGCCTGCGGTGCAACATCAAGATCCCATAGGCGCGCTCCACGACCCACCGCTTGGCCTGGGGAACGAACCCGGTCTGCGCGGGGTTGCGCTCCACGACCTCCACCTCGATGCCTACCTTGTCCCCGTGCGTGACGACGGCGTTCTTGAAGCCCTGGTCGACCAGGGCCTTCTCCACGGCGTCGGTGTCGGCGGCGACCTTGTCCAGCAGCGCGATCCCGACGGCGTTCTCGTGCGCCGACGCGGCCACCACGACCACTGCGATCACCAGCCCCAGAACATCAACGGCCAGGCCGCGCTTGCGGCCCGGTACTTTTTTTGCCGGATCGTGCCCCGTCGACTCAGCGGGCACTCCGGCCGCCGCGTGCACGCTCTGGGTGTCGAGCACCACCAGGCTCGGGTCCGCCTTCCGACGCGCCATTTCCCGCACCTGCCAGCGCAGCAGGTCGTGAATGGTCTGGTCGATGCCGTCGTCGCGCCAGGTGTAGAAGTAGTACTTCACCGCGCCGGGCGGCGGGAAGTCGTGCGGGAGCAGCTCCCACTGGCAACCGGTCCGGCCCTGGTAGAGCAGCGCGTTGACGATCTCCCGCATCGCGTACCGGCCCTGATGGCCACTGACCGAGGGATGCGCGGCCTTCCACGCGGCGATCACCGGCTCGACCAGCATCCACTGCTCGTCGCTCACGTCGGTCTTGTAGGGCTTGCGCTCGCTCACGGTGCCCAGCCCAACATGCCCATGGCCGCCGACCGGCCGGGACGCCGCACCGCCACACGTTCAGGTGACGACAAAACTCCTATGTACTCTCATTCCGCCCTCTAAGACGTCATCTCATTTAGCGAGTCCGCTACCGCAGGCTGTCCGCTCCCTTCACTACTCGGCGCTCAGAATCATGAAGTTCTCCGGGTTCGGTACGGGGGTGAATCCGGCCTTCGCGTAGACCTCGTGCGCGTCGAGGGTCGACAGGAGAACGCGCTGGAGTTGATAGGGAGCAAGGTGGTCGCGAACCGCTGTCGCAAGCCACGTCCCGAGTCCCTTGCCGCGGTGGGCGGGGGCAACGTAAACGTCGCAAAGCCAAGCGAAGGTGGCACGGTCGGTGACCACGCGAGCGTAGGCAGCCTGGTCGCCGCCGGCGTCGTAGATGGCGAAGTTCAGCGAGCCGCGCATCGACTCTTCGACAGTCTTCCGGGTGCGCCCCAGGGCCCAGAACGCGTCCGTTGAGAGCCAACGGTGCACCAGTTCCACGTCGAGGCGATCCGGGTCTGTCGAGAGCTCGTACCCGTTGTTTCCACCGTTGGCGGCCATGGAGCGGCAGCGTATCCGTGATACTTGGTTTTTCCAAGTAATTGTCACGCGGGATCGGCGATGAACCCCAAACCCAGGATGCGGGGACGACCTGACCGGCGGCGGTCCCTTCCGCCGACAACCTGCTAGTCCCTTGCCCACGGGCGGGCGCCAACAGGCGCCCGCCCGTCCGCATTCCTGTCAGGGGAAGCAGCCGGGCGGGCTCCGTGGACCACACGCTACCGGCCGCCACAGACCGCCATCCGCACCTGACCGCCTCCCTCCCAAGACCCCCACGAAACGTCACCCGATCGAGGGGTGGGGCCACTCCAAACCGTTCCTCTCCAGCACCGCCGTGGCCCGTCACCCACACGGCCCAAAAGTGGGGCCAGGCGAAACCGTTCCAGTGGGGCCAAAACACACCGTCGAAAACAGACGGCGCCCTGGAGGTCCTGGCGGGCGGCGCGCACGAGCGCCCGCTAGCGGCCCTGCTCGCCGCGTACGGGAAGCACACGCTCCACAGCGTCCTGCTCGCCGCGTTCGGCATCGAGGCCACCATGACCCGCGATGAGACCGGCCAGCGCGTGGCGGAGCTCAACGGCGACCCCATGGCGCGCATCGTCTTTCTCCTGACCGACTCCCTGCACCACGAAGCCGTCCTCGCCGGCGACGACCTCGTCACCGCCAAACGAATCGGCAAGTCCATCCTGCTCGCGATCCACGCCTTCACCGACGCGGACAACCCGGACGCCCTGACCCTGCTGCGGGCCCTGCGCAGCCAGGTACTCCAAGCCGGCTGAATCGCCCCCGCACGCCCTGGTCCCGCCCGCCGAAGCGAAGGGCGATGGAGTCGTGGGCAAGCAGCACGGGGACCAGGAGTACGGCGCCGAACCAGCGCGGCCACCGACGCCAGTTGTTGATCTTGAGACCCGGATGGCGTGTCGCCCGCGAGGGTGCTGACGCGGTTCGCGTACTCGCGGCGTGCCTTGCGCTGGGCCGGGACCGCCGGGAAGCCCTGGCCGCCGTCGAGGGGCTGGCAGAGGTCGAGGAGTCGGCGGTGGATCGCGGGGACGGCGGTGACGTGCAGGGTGTAGCCCTGGCCACGCCGTGCGGTCACACCCTGGTCGAGCGCGGTCCGCTCGACGGGCTCCAGCTCGGCCGCGCGGAGGAAGTCCGCGACCTTGCCCGGTATGTCGAGAGTGACAGGCAGCTCCGGGACCGGGGCGCCCTGGTCGTCGGCGGTGTGCTCGGGGAAAAAAAGGAGGTCGGCGACGGCGGTGCGGATGGCGCCGCGGCTGACGCCGTGGTCGCGGGCGAGGGCGGCGATGGAGCGGCCTTCCAGGTACGCGGTGCGTACGGCGTCGGTCTTGTCGGCCGGGACGGCGGGGCGGCGCCCGCCCTTGTTACCCTTCGCCTCGGCGGCCCGCAGCCCGTCGTACGTCAGCTCCCGCTGTAGGTCGCGCTGGAGTTCGCCGGCGGCGGCGAGGGTCTGCACCATGAACTTCACGCTGGACAGCAGTTCGCCGGTGCGCGGGTGGCGGGCGGTGAGGTGCATCGCGGAGAACGCGCCGTCGTGGACGCGCAGGGCGAGGCGGTCGCGGTGGAGGACATCGAGCACGTCGAGAATGTGCCCGGTGCCGCGCACCAGGCGGAACATCTCTGAGATGCGCACGGTGTCGCCCGGCCGCGCGTACGTCAGCAGCTCGCCGAACTTCGGGCGCTCCAGTGGGTGGAGGCGGCTGGAGGTGCCGGCCTGCTCCTCGAAGACGACCGGGTCCTCGGTCCCGGTGGCTTTGTTCGCGAGTTTCGGTTCTGGCTCACTTTCCGTGGACCACCACGCTGAGTGACGTTTGTCGGGCGGGCAGGGCCTCGGGAAGCTGCCTGAAAATGATCCGTCCCCAGTGCGGTGTGGCTGACAGTTCGGCCCGTGGAAGAAGTGGTGCTCCGGCTGGAGGAGTTGCTGTTTCCGTCAATCGCAGACGTGGCTGTGCTGTCGGTCGACGTGAACGATGAGGCGGTACGCATTGAGGCCCGAAGCACGGTGGCCGGGTCCGCTTGCCCTGGCTGCGGGAGCTGGTCTCGGCGCGTTCACAGCTCCTACCTGCGGTTTCCCGCTGATGTGCCCAGTGGGGGCAGACGGGTCGTCCTCTGCTTACGCGTCCGCCGGTTCCTCTGCCCGGTCATCTCTTGCGGGCGCCGGACCTTCGCTGAGCAGATGTCGGGGCTCACTCGTCGATATGGCCGGCGGACCGAGCGCCTGCGGTCGACGCTGGCTGCGGTCGACCTCGCGCTCGCCGGTCGGGCCGGGGCCCGCATGGCGAGAGTCTTCGGCTTGTCCGTCAGCCGCAGCACGGTGCTGAGGCTGGTCGAAGCCTTGCCCGACCCGGAAGTTCCCGCCCGCGCGTCGTCGGCGTCGATGAGTACGCGACCCGCAAAGGCCGCCACTACGGGACCGTCCTGGTCGACGTCGAAAGCCGGCGTCCGGTGGACCTGCTGCCCGACCGGGAAGCCTCTAGCCTGGCCGCTTGGCTCGCGAAGCGGCCAGGGGCCGAAGTGGTCTGCCGCGATCGGGCACCGTTCTTCGCCGAAGGCGCCACCGCCGGGGCGCCCCAGGCGGTGCAGGTTGCGGACAGGTGGCACCTCTGGCACAACCTGAGCGAGGCCGCCGAGCGTTGCGTCGCAGACCACCGTGGGTGCCTGCGGGTGCTGGCGGCAGATCCAGCTCAGCCTGCCCCCGAGCCGGAGAAGTTCGCAGACCCGTCTGGCTCGCCGTGGCCTACCGGCCATCGATTCGCCGACCGCACCCGCGCCAAGCACGCGACCGTCCACGAACTGCTGGCGGGCGGGCTCAGTCGTAGGGCGATCGGCCGCCAGCTCCGCATGACCTCGCGCACCGTCAAGCTCTTCGCCGACGCAGCCGCCCCAGAGGACCTTTTCCGCGGGCAATGGCAGGGTCGGCCGTCCAAGCTGGATGCGTTCAAGCCCTACCTGGATGACCGCTGGAACCAGGGCTGCACCAACGCCTGGACCGTGTGGGAGGGGATCGTGCCACTTGGCTATCAGGGCAGCTACCAGCGCGTTCGCGCCTACTTCCGGGAGAAGAGGACCTCTCCCAACCCGATCACAGCTCGGCCGCCGTCACCGCGCGTCGTCGCTGACTGGATTCTCCGACGCCCCGAAACCCTCCCAGAGATCGACCACCTTCGACTCAAGGCCGTCCTGGTCCACTGCCCCGAACTCGACGCCCTCACCACTCACGTCCGGGCCTTCGCCCAGATGCTCACCGAGCGCCAAGGCGAACGGCTGCCGCAGTGGCTCGACGCCGTCCGACGACGACCTCCCCAGCCTCCACACTCTCGCCGCGGGCATCGACCGTGACCGCAACGCCGTCATCGCCGGGCTCACCCTGCCCTGGAACTCCGGCGTCGTCGAAGGACACGTCAACCGGATCAAGATGCTCAAGAGGCAGATGTTCGGCCGTGCAGGGTTCCCGCTCCTTCGAAAGCGCGTTCTTCTCGCGTGACCCTGCGTGACTGGCTCACGGAACTTGTGCCAGACCCCAAAACACACCGTCGAAAACACGCGATCGTCCCGGGCTGGTGCCCCGCCTGGGACACCACCCCAGAACCCTGGAGAACACGGATGTACCTGATCCCCCTGCTGCTGAGCCGACGTGCAGGAGGGCCTGAGTTCCCACTCATCGCCGGGCCGGCCGGCTGTGCGTGCTCGCCTCTCGTCACCGGCAGGCGTGCATCGTCGTCGCCCGCGAGGGCATCGCCGATCTTCTGGACAGCCACCCCTCGACCGACCCGGTGCACCTGTCCGTGCGCGCCAAGTTCCCCGACGGCTGGGAAGCCAACCACGCCGTGCTGACGCACCTGGGCGCGGAGGCGGGCCTGGCGGCCGTAGGGGCCGCCCGGCCCATCGCGCCGCAGCGGGAACCGGAACCGCCGAGCCCGCCGAGCCGTCGAACCCGGAACCCTCCGAACGCCGAACCCGCTGAGCCCGCCGAACAGGAGCCGTGGGTCCGGGCGGTGGCGGGACGGGTCCGTGACCGGATTCCGCCGGGCATCATTTCGCCACCGCCGAACTCCCGAAGATCGTGCCCGTGAACGGTTCGGGTGCTTCGGGGTGGAGCGCGGTGGTCATCCCTGCAGGTCTTGGCCCTGCCCCGGAAGGGAGGTGCGGGTGCGCCACCGTCGATGGCGCGCCAACTCCCCCTTAAATACCGGTCGGTACGCACGTAATTCCTCTCTCGCCGCCGGACCCTTTGATATCGTCAACCCAGTTGACGATCATTAGGGGATTCGGGGGGTTCTCCAGCATGTCTTCCGGGCTGCCGTACCGGCGTGCCATCGATCCGCTTTCGGATCTACCCACTTCCGGCATCGAAACAATCCGGCCTCGCACGGGACGGTGCGCATGACCTGCACTCCGGCCGAACGGGACGTGGCGGCCGTCGCTGACTGGATCGCCTCCCATCTCGGCGCCGAACTGTCCACTCCTGTGGAGCAGTTGGACCGGGAGGCGACCTTCTTCTCGCTCGGCCTCACCTCACAGGCCGCCGTGACCATGGTCAGCCGCTTGGGCGTGCGCCTCGGCCGTGACGTCCCCGTCGCCACACTGTGGGCCTCCCCGACGGTGAACGGGCTCGCCGCCGCGGTGGTGTCCGCGGAGCACGGCACCGACGTACCAGGGGGCCGGCGGTCCACCGACGCGCGACCGGGTGAGCCCCTGGCAATCGTGTCCATGGCGGCGCGGCTTCCGGGCGCCGACTCCGTCGCGCAGCTGTGGGAACTGGTCCTCGCCGGCAAGGACGCGATCGGCCCGCCCCCCGCCGGGCGGTTCCCGGACGCCCGGGAGGCGATGCCCGACGCGGGCTATCTGAGCCAGCGGCTCGACGAGTTCGACCACCGGTTCTTCCACCTCTCGCCCCGTGAGGTGGCAGCGCTCGATCCGGTACAGCGGCTCTTCCTGGAGGTGTGCTGGGAGGCCATCGAGGCGTCGTCGCTGCCTCGGACGGGACTGCGGGGCAGCGCGACCGGGGTGTACGTCGGAAGCATCTGGAACGAGCGCGGCGCGGCGTCGAGGCCGGGCCGGCACACGATGCACACGGCGACCGGTTCGAGCCTGTCGATGGTCGCGAACCGGATCTCCTACCTGTACGACCTGCACGGGCCATCGGTCACGCTGGACTCCGCCTGCTCGTCCTCCCTGGTGGCCGTGCATATGGCCGCCCAGGCACTGCGTCTGGGCGAGATCGACGCCGCCGTCGTCGGCGGCGTCAACCTCCTCCAGTCGGCGGCGACCATGGACGACCTCACCGCCTTCGGAGGACTGGCTCCCGACGGGCGCAGCAAGGCGTTCGGTGCCCTGGCCGACGGCTTCGGCCGTGGCGAGGGTGCCGTTTCGCTGGTCCTCAAACGCCTCTGCGACGCCGAGCGGGACGGCGACTACATCTGGTGCCTGCTCCGTGGAACGGCGGTCAACAACGACGGGCACACCAACGGGCTGACCGCGCCCAGTCCCGGCGCGCAGCAGGCCGTCATCCAGGATGCGCACGCACGGGGCGGGACGGATCCGGCCGAGGTGCGGTTCGTCGAGACGCACGGCACCGGAACCGCGCTGGGCGACCCGATCGAGGCGTCGGCCCTGGCCGCCGCGCTCCGGGGCGCCACTGCCCCGGTCCACCTCGGCACGCTCAAGGCCAACATCGGCCATCTCGAAGGCGCCGCGGGGGTGGCGGGGCTGGTCAAGGCCGCTCTGGTCATGAATCACGGTGTCGTCCCGCCGTGTGTCCTGTCCGGTGGGACCAACCCGCACATCGACCTGGACGCGCTCAACCTCGCCCTCCCCCTCGCCCCCGTGTGCCTGCCGTCCGGCGAGCCCTTCCTCGGCGGGGTCAGCAGCTTCGGCTGGGGCGGCACCAACGCACACGTCGTGGTCGAGCCCTACCACCGCCCGGGTGCCCCGGCGCAGAAATCTCCCGCCGAAGCGGCCGAAGCGGCCGATGGGACCGACGGAACCGACGGCGTCGGCCTCGAGCCGGCCTTCGTGTTCTCGCCCTTCGGCGGGCAGTGGACGGAAATGGGCCGGGAACTCCTGCGGGCCGACGCGGAGTTCCGCGCCGCGGTCGCCGAATGCTCCCGCGGCGCGGCCCCGGTGCTCGGCCTCTCGCTCCTGGAGCTCATCGCCTCCGGTGCCGACCTCGAACCGTACGGCGTGGCCGTGGCTCAGCCGGCGGTCTACGCGATCCAGGTCGGCCTGGCCCGGAGCCTGGCGGCCCGCGGTATCCGGCCCGCCGTGGTCGTCGGCCATTCGCTCGGCGAGATCGCCGGAGCGGTCGTGGTCGATGCGCTCACCGCGTACGAGGGCGGCCGGATCGTGGCCCACTACGCGGCGGCGCAGCAGCGGCTGACCGGCCGCGGCGGCGGTATGGCCGTGGTGGCGCTCTCGCGCGAGGAGCTGGCTCCATATCTCGGAACCCGGCCGGGCATCGTGGTCGCCGGGATCAGTTCGGCACGTTCGACCAACCTGTCCGGGCAGGTCCACGAGTTGGACGAGTTGGTCTCGGCCCTCTCCGAGGAGGGCCACAAGGCCAGCCGGATCAATGTCGGGCTCGCCGCGCACGGCCCGGACATCGACGAGGTGCGCGGCGACCTGGTCGAGGCGCTCGGGGAGATCGACCAGTACCCGCCCGCGCTCCCGATGGTCTCGGCGCTGGACGGCCGGGTCATGGCCGCCGGCGGCTTCACCGCCGAGTACTTCGCGAAGGCCCTGCGCGAACCGGTCGACTTCGCCGCCGCGCTGGCACACCCTTTGCTGAGTGCCCCGGACGCCCTGGTCGAGATCAACGCCCATCCCATCCTGGGCAACGCCCTGCGCGAGACGTACGGCGAACGGGTACGCGTCGTTCCGGCGTACTCGCGTTCCGGTCACGGTCCGGCCGATGTCGTCGCCGTGTGCGGAGCGGTCGCGCCGCCGTCCCGGGAGGCGCTGCTGACCTTGAGCGCGCACACCCCTGCGGCGCTGGCACGACGTTGCCGGGAAGTCGCGCAGTGGTGGCCCGCGGGCAGCACGCCCGCCGCCGTCGCTCCCGTGCTGGGGGGCCTGGCGACCCTTCCGTACCGGGCGAGCTTCGTCGCGGACGACCGCGACCGGGCGGTGGCCCGGCTGAGCGAGCACGCGGACGCCCTCGATGCCGCGGGCGCTTCGGCCGCCGACCCGGCCCCCCGCGTCGTCTTCGTCTTCCCGGGCCAGGGCGGGCAGTGGTTAGGCATGGGCCGCGATCTGTACGCCCGCGACGCGGTGTTCGCGCGGCAGTTGCGGCGCTGCGACGCGGCGGTGCGCGAGGCGTGCGGCGCACGGATTCTGCCGCTGCTGCTCGACGGCGCCGACGACGACGCGTTCACCAACGTCGCGACCGCCCAGCCACTGCTGTTCGCCATGCAGGTGGCGCTGGCGCGGACGCTGGAGCACTACGGTGTCGCCCCACACGCGGTGGTCGGCCACAGCATGGGCGAGGCGGCGGCGGCACACATTGCCGGTGCCCTGTCGCTGCACGACGCGGCGGCGATCATCGGCCGCCGGTCCCGGCTGATGAACGACCTCACTGGGACGGGGGCGATGCTGGCCACCGAGTTGACGCTCCACGAAGCCGAGGCCGTGTGCGCCGGCACTCCCTCGATATCGGTGGCCGTCAGCAACTCGGCTCGCTCGACCGTGCTGTCCGGAGCCTGCGCCGACATCGGGCGGACGGCGCGCGAGCTCACCGGGCGAGGGGTCTTCAACCGGCCCGTCCGGGTCCAGGTCGCCTCGCACAGCCCGCAGATGGACCCGATCCTCCCCGCGCTGGTCGAGGCCCTCGCGGGCATCTCCCCGACCTCTTCGGCGCTGCCGGTCTACTCGACCGTCCTGGGCCGGGTGGCCGACGGGGCCGAGATGGATGCCGGCTACTGGGCTCGGAACCTCCGCGACCCCGTGCTGTTCGCGGACGCCGTGGGCCTGTTGCTGGACGACGGCTTCTCCTGCTTCGTCGAGATCAGCCCGCACGCGGTGCTCAGCCCGGCCGTCGAGGAGACGGGCGCGGGCCGGGACCCGCTCGTGGTCCCGGCGCTGCGCAAGGAGCAGCCGGAGTGGCCGACGCTGCTGGCTGCGCTCGGCCGGCTCCACGACGCCGGTGTCCCGGTCGATCGTGCCGCGCTGGATCCGGCGGGCCGCCCCGCGCCGCTGCCCCTGCCGTATCCGTGGCAGCGGGTCTCCTCGCCGGTCCTGACCGGCACGGCCGGCCGCGGGAGCAACGATCCGCTCGGCGTCCGTACGCAGGTTCCGCACGATCCCGCGCTGTCCGTGTACGCCGGCCGGCTGGGACCGTCGACGTGGTCGCTGGAGGACCATGTCGTCGGCGGCCGGGTCATGGTTCCCGCCGCTGCCTTCGCGGCCGCGGCCCTTCAGGTCGCCGGTCCCCTGCCGGCGGACGGTCCGGTGTCCGTCCGTGACCTCGTGCTGACGGCGTCCCTGGAGGTGACCGGCGAGGACACGGCCCTCCAGACCACCATCCGGGTCGACGGCCAGACGCCCCGGGTCGAGTTCTTCGGAAGGGAGGGCGGGACCTGGGTGCGCGTCGGGACCGCCGCTGTCGAACGGGCCGCCACCGGCGCCCCGCCCCTCGAACGGCCCGCCGGTGAGGGGGGCCCGGCCGACGAGCTGTACGCGGGGTTCGGCGCACGGGGGCTGGACTTCGGCCCGCAGTACCGCCGGGTGCGTCGGCTCGATGTCGGGGAGAACGGCGCGACCGCCGAGATCGACTGGAACCCCCGCCACGCCGACGCCCGGCTCCCGCTCGACCCGCGGCTGCTGGACGCGGCCCTCCAGGTCGCCGCGGCGCCCCTGCTGACCGGGCCGGGTGCGGTGGGGGCCGACCGGTCCCTGCTCACCACGATGGTCCGTGAGGTGTCCGTGCTGTCCGGTGTGGGTGCCGATCCGCGGGCGGTGGCGACCGTCACCGCCGGCCCGGACCCCGACACCCGTCTCGCGGACGTCGACCTGATCAGTGGCGACCAGGTGGCCCTGCGCATCCGCGGGGTCGAGATCCGCCAGATTCCGATGGTGCCGTCCGGCACGGCCGACGAGGCCGCGCCGGCGCTGAGGGACGAACTGCTGGCGCTTCCGGCGGCGGAGCGCGTCGCGCGGACGGCCCGGGTGGTGCAGGAGACCGTCGGCGACATAGCGGGCCTCGCGACCGCCGAGGTGGACCCGGCCGAGCCGTTCCACAGCCTCGGACTCAACTCGATCATGGGGCTGGAGCTCCGCAACCGCCTGGAACGCCGGCTCGGGACGACGCTGTCCTCGACGGTGGTGTGGAACTACCCCACCGTCGACGCCCTCGCCGCCGAGCTCACCGCCCGGCTGGAGACGGCCGGAGAAGCGGGAGCGGACCGTACGACGCACCGGCCGGAACGGCCGCGCACCACCGAACGGCCGCGTACCGCCGGCCGGGACTCGATGGCCGAGGAAGCGCCCTCGGACGGGAGCGATCTCGACGCCCTGCGCCGGGAACTGGCGGAACTGGAAGAACTCATGGGGGAGATATGACGGAGCAGGGCGAGTCCGACATAGCACTGAGCACTGCCCTGACAGCCGTCAGGGGTCTCCGGGCCCGGGTCGAGGAGCTGACACGGGCGCGGCGGGAACCCATCGCGATCGTCGGCCTCGGCGTACGGCTGCCCGGCGGCATCACCACGCCCGGGGCCCTCCACGAGTCGCTGGCCGACGGGATCGACGCGATCGGCGAGATCGGGTCGGACCGCTGGGACCACGCCGCCTTCTACGACCCGGACCCCGAGGCCGTCGGACGCACCCACATGCGGCATGCGGGGCTCGTCGACGACGTGGACGCCTTCGACGCGGCGTTCTTCGGGATCTCGCCGCGCGAGGCCGCTCATGTCGATCCTCAGCAGCGCCTTCTGCTGGAAGTCGCCTGGGAGTCCTTCGAGGACGCCGGGATGCCCGCCGACCGGCTGGCCGGCTCGGGGACCGGCGTCTACGTCGGCGCCAACTCCGCCGACTACCTCACCATGCAGCTGGCGCGGCCGGAGACCGTCGACCTCTACACCGTCGTCGGCGGCACCAACTGCATCATCGCCAACCGGCTGAGCTACCAGCTCGATCTGCGCGGCCCCAGCCTGTCCGTCGACACGGCCTGCTCGTCCTCCCTGGTCGCCGTGCACCTGGCCGTACAGGCGCTGCGCTCCGGCGAGTGCGACTCGGCGGTCGCGGCCGGGGTGAACCTACTGCTGTCCCCGGCCAGTACGGTCGCCCACTCCAAGGGGTTGCCGCTGTCCCCGGACGGGCGGTGCAAGACCTTCGACGCCGCCGCCGACGGCTACGTCCGCGGCGAAGGCGTGGTCGCCGTCGTCCTGAAACGGCTCTCCGACGCGATCGGCGACCGCGACCGCATCTACGCGACCATCCGCGGCTCGGCGGTCAACCAGGACGGCCGGACCAACGGCCTCACCGCGCCCAGCGGGCGCGCCCAGCGGGAGTGCATCACGTCCGCGCTGAGGAATGCCGGAGCCGACCCGTCACAGGTGAGCCTCGTGGAGGCGCACGGCACGGGCACCAGCCTCGGTGACCCCATCGAGGTCGAGGCCCTCGCCCAGGTCTACGGCACGACCTCCGGCCCGGTCTGCCACCTGGGGTCCCTGAAGACCAACATGGGTCATCTGGAGGCCGCCGCCGGTATCGCGGGGCTGGTGAAGGCCGCCCTGTCCGTGCACCACAGGACCGTCTACCCGTCGCTGCACCTGAAGACGGTCAACCCGCACCTCCAACTGGACGGCGTACGGCTGGACCTGCCGCGCGACCGGGCCCGCCCCTGGGAGGCGGAGGACGGACAGCGGCTCGCGGCCGTTTCCGCGTTCGGCGCGGGCGGAACGAACGCGCACGTGATCCTGGGGCCGGTGGACGGGCGCCTTTCGGATGCCGGGTCCGGGGCCGGAGCCGATGACGCGTCCGGTGACGAGACCGGGGCGGCGCCGCTGACCTTGCGGATCTCTGCCGCCACTCCCACCGCCCTGGCCCGGCTCGCGGACCGGTACGCCGACCTGCTGGACGGCGCCGACCCGGCGCACGCCCGGGATGTCGTCCGTGCGGCCGACCACCGCAGGACCCTGCTGACCAGTCGGCTGTCGGTCTCCGGTGCCTCACCGGCGGAACTCGTCACGCTGCTGCGCGAGGCGGCCGCGGGCGAGCCCGGCCCGGCCGGTGTGACCGGACCGGCCAAGGGATCGGGCCGCACGGTCTTCGTCTTCCCGGGCCAGGGGCCGCACTGGATCGGCATGACGGCCCGACTCCAGGCCACCGACCCCGCGTTCGCCGCGGCCACACGCGAGGTCGACCAGGCCATGCGCCCGGTGCTGGGCCGCAGCGTGCTCGAACTGATCGAGCACGGCGACCAGGGGCGGCTGCCCACCGAGTTCGTCCAGCCGGCGCTGTTCACGATCGCCGTCGGACTGGCGGCGATGTGGCGCGCGGCCGGGGTGGTCCCCAACGCGGTCATCGGGCACAGCATGGGCGAGGTCGCGGCGGCGTACGTCGCCGGTGCCCTGCCGCTGCCGGACGCCGTGCGGGTCGTCTGCGAGCGCTCGCGGCTGCTGGCACGCATCGCCGGGCAGGGCCGCATGCTCGTCGTGGGCGTCGGCCAGGAGCGGGCCCGGCAGCTGTGCGAGGGGTACGACGACATCTGCGTCGCGGTGATCAACTCACCGCACTCCACCGTGCTGTCCGGGGCCGGTGCGTCGTTGGAGCGGGTCGCCGCCGGGCTCGCGGACGAGAACGTGTTCAGCAAGTTCGTCGCCGTGGACGTCGCCTCGCACAGCCCCCAGATCGACGGGCTGCGGACGGGGCTGCTGGGAGCGCTCGACGGTATCCGGTCCTCGGTTCCGCAGGTGGAGATGGTGTCCACGGTGACGGGCGCACCCCTGACCTCGGCCCCCACGCCGGACTACTGGTACGCCAATATGCGCGAAACCGTCCGCTTCACTCAGGGCATCGGGACGCTGCTCGCCGGCGGCCACGACACCTTCATCGAGATGTCGCCCCACCCCACGCTCGTCGACGCGCTCGAAGGACTGTGCGCGCAAGCCGACGGGGCGGCCGCGGCCACCTGGACGCTCCACCGCGACCTCCCCGACGACATCGCCGTAGAGCGGAACTTCGGGTTCATGTACACCCACCGGCGACGCGGCCCCTGGCCGCACCGGGGCGACGCCCGGGCGGACCGGGCGGTTCCCATGGTGCCGCTGCCGACGTACCCGTTCGCCCGGGTGCGCTGCTGGTTCACCGAGGACCGGTGGGGGAACCCGTGGGCGGCCGGCCCGGCGGCGGACTCCTCTCCGGTGCCTGTCCCCTCCGCCGCAGACGCCCCGCCGACGTCCGCGGAGTGGACCCGGCAGGAGGCGACCGCGGCCGTCGTCGGCGCCGTCGCCAGGACCTTGGGGCTGGACCCGGACCATCTCGACCTGGATGCGGGCTTCTTCGCCCTCGGCATGGACTCCATGCTCGCCACGCGGGTCAAGAACGAGCTGGCCCGGACCTTCGGACTTCCCCTGCCCACCCGGGTGATGTTCGAGTACCCCACGACGTCGGAGCTCGCCGCGTTCCTCGTGGCCTCGGTCTGCCCGGGCGGGCCTTCCGGCGAGGTCCCCGGAACCGCGCCGGCCGGGCCCGGCCCCGTCGAGCCGCCGCCCTCGGCATCAGCCGCGCTCGCCGACGACGAACTCATCAACGCGCTGGCAGCCGAGATCGCGCGGTCGTACCAGCCGACGCCCGGGGGACACGCATGACCACCCATATACCAGAACACGCGCGCGAGCTGCTGAGCGCGGCGCTGGACCGCATCAAGTCCCTGACCAGCGAACGGGACGCGCTGCGGGCCGAGACGACCGAACCGATCGCCGTCGTCGGCATGGGCGCGCGGATGCCCGGCGGGGCCGACAACACGGCGGCGCTGTGGGACCTGCTGGCTGAGGGGCGCAGCGCGGTGGCACCGTACCCGTCCGCACGGCTGGACGACGTCCCCGGCGGGTTCCCGGAAGGGGTGCCCTCGGGCGGCTTCCTGGAGTCGGTCGACAGCTTCGACGCCGGGTTCTTCGGGATCTCCCCGCGCGAGGCACGCTACATCGACCCGCAGCAGCGGTTGCTGCTGGAGGTCGCCTGGGAGGCGCTGGAGAACGCCGGTGCCAGGCCCGCCTCCCTGAAGGGCAGCAGGGTCGGCATCTACATCGGAGTGACCAACAACGACTACATGCAGTCGCTGCTCACCCAGGTGGCGCCAAAGGAGCTGGAGGCGTACGCCCTCACCGGCAATGCGTCGACGTTCGCGGCCGGCCGGATCGCCTACTGGCTCGGGGTGCACGGCCCCAGCCTGTCCGTGGACACCGCGTGCTCCTCGTCCCTGGTCGCCGTCCACCTCGCCGTGCAGGCGCTGCGGAGCCAGGACGCCGACATGGCGCTGGTCGGCGGCGTCAACGTACTGCTCTCGCCGGAGTGGTACACCGTGCTCGGCAAGGCGAACATGCTCTCCCCGGACGCACGGTGCAAGACCTTCGACGCCGCCGCCAACGGCTACGTGCGTTCCGAGGGGTGCGGTGTCGTCGTCCTCAAGCGCCTGTCGGACGCGCGGGTCGACGGGGACCGGGTCCTCGGTGTCATCCGCGGCAGTGCGGTGGGCCAGGACGGCCGGGCCAGCGGCATCACCGTGCCCAACGCCAAGGCGCAGCGGGACGTCATACGCACCGCCCTGTCCGCGGCCGGGCTGACGGCCGAGGACATCGACTACGTCGAGGCGCACGGCACCGGTACGGCGCTCGGCGACCCGATCGAGGCGGGCGCGCTGGCGGACGTGCTGTGCCCGCAGACCCGTGCCACGCCCCTGCTCGTGGGTTCGGTGAAGGCCAACCTCGGCCACCTCGAACCGGCGGCCGGCATCACCGGTCTCATCAAGGTCCTGCTCAGCCTGAACCACGGCCTGCTCCCGCCCCATCCCGGGCTGTCGCGGGTCAACCCCGAGATCGACCTGGACCGGCTCAAGCTCGCTGTACCGGTCGAAGGCCGGCCCTGGCCCGCGGGGGAACGGATCCGGCGCGCGGGCATCAGTTCGTTCGGCGCCAGCGGCACGAACGCGCACGTCATCGTCGAGGAGGCACCGGCCCGGGAGGCGGGCGACCCGCCGTACAACGACCCCGGAACCTGCGTCCTGCCGCTGTCGGCCCGCACTGCGGACGGTGTCATCGAACTTGCCCGGAAGTACCTGGCGCGGCTCGGCGAGGACGGCGAGACCCCGCCCGACGCGGCGATGGCGGACCTGGCCTACACGGCCGGCGCGGCCCGTGACCACTGGCCCGTCCGGTACGCCGCCGTCGCCGGGACCGCGTCCGGGATGCGCGCCGAGCTGCGGCGGCTGGTCGACGGGGAGTGCGACCTGCCCGACGCGGTGTCGAGGTCCCGCGGCCGGACCGCATTCCTGTTCACGGGCCAGGGGTCGCAGTACCCCCGGATGGGGGCCGACCTCTTCGAGTCCTCGCCCGTCTTCCGTACCAGCCTGCAGCACTGCGCGGGCCTGGTCGACGGTCTGCTGGACCGTCCGCTGCTGGACGTCATGTTCTGTCCCGACGACCCCGCTGTCCACGACACCCGCTACACCCAGCCGGCGCTGGTGGCGCTGGAGTGGTCGCTGGCGCAGATGTGGCGCTCCCTGGGCATCGAGCCCGACGTCGTCGTCGGGCACAGCGTGGGTGAGATCGCCGCGGCCGCGGTGGCCGGGATCCTGGACATCGGTGACGCGCTCGCCGTGGCGGCCGGCCGTGGCCGGCTGATGCAGGAGCTGACCGAGCCGGGTGCGATGGCGGCGGTCTTCGCGTCCGCGGAGGTCGTACGCGAACTGCTCGAAGACACGGGACGCGTCGGTGTGGCCGCCGTCAACGGGCCGGAGCACGTGGTGGTCTCGGGCCACCCCGAGGACGTCCGCGAGGTACTGGACCGGGCCGGCGCGCGCGGGCTGCGCAGCAGACCGCTGAAGAGCGGCCGGGCCTTCCACTCGCCCCTGATGCGCCCGATGCTCGACGCCTTCGAGCGCGAGCTGTCCGGGATCGACTTCGCCGCGCCCTCCGTCCCGCTGGTGTCGACGCTGACGGCGCGGACGGTGGGCCCCGGGGAGTGGAACGCGGCCTATCTGCGGGAGCACTCGCTCCAGCGGGTCGACTTCCACGGCGCGATGACGACGCTCATGCGGAGCGGGGTCGACCACGTCCTGGAGCTGGGGCCGGCCCCGACGCTCATCGCGGCGGCGCGCAGGTTCGTCCCCGAGGAACAGCGCCCGGGGCTGTGGGGCGCGTCCCTGCGGCCGGGCCGCACCGACCGCTCGGCCGTCGCGGCCGCGGTGGCCGAGGCCTACACCGCCGGTCTGGACATCGACTGGCTGCGGCTGTGGTCCGGCCGGGCCGCCGCGCTGACCGACGCCCCGACGTACCCGTTCCAGCGGTCGCGGCACTGGTACGAGCCGAGCCGCGTGGTCGGCGGCACCGTGGCGCGGCGGCAGCCCGCCGTTCTTCTGCCGCGCGGCTCCGACTCCCTCCTCGGGACGCGCGTGCCGGCCCCCGGTTCCGGCGCGGCCTTCCTGACGACCTTGGACAGCGCCGACGACCCCGCCCTCGCCGACTGTGTGATCGGGGGCGAGCCCATCGTCAACGTGGGCTTCTTCCTGGAGGCCGCCGTGCAGGCGGCCCGGGCGGTCGGCCGGCGGGACACCATCCGGCTGGAGGGCGTCACGGTGCTGCGGCGCCTGGGGTACGACAAGGAGCACCGCCCCACGGTCGTGCTCACCCTGGAGCCCGCGCCCGACGGGACGCTGGGCTTCGCCTACCAGTCCGACCCGGCCGACCCGGCTCTGGCCTGGCACGTGCACTGCCGCGGTCGCGTCTCCGGTACCGGGGCGGCTCCGGCTGCACCGGCCGAACCGCCTGCGGATCTTCCGCACCGCATGACCGGCGCCGAGTTCTACCGGCAGATGTGGTCCCGCGGCCTGTACCTGGGCGACGGGGCCAAGTGGCTGGAGGAGGTCGCCTTCGACCGCGACCACGCCTGGGCCCGGATGCGGCCCGCCGCACCGGAGGAGGCCGGACGGTACGTGGTGCCTCCCGGTCTGACCGACGCGATGTTCCAGGCGCTCTTCGCGCCCCTGACCGCCCGTGGCGCGTCGGACACGGCCTTCATGGTGGTGGGGATCGACTCCTTCGCCGTACGCCCCGGGCTGCCGGCCGGTCCCCTCCAGGTGCGGCTGCGGCTGCGTGAGGGAGCGGCGGACGCGCGCACGCTCGTGGCCGATGTGTTCCTGCTCGACGAGGCCGGTGCCTGCCGGGTGTCGGCGTCCGGCATCACGCTCGCCCAGGCCCGGGCGCGGCCCAGGACCGAGGCGGACGGCCGGGCACCGGACGCGCAGGCGTGGCAGCCGGTGACGGCGCCCGCGCAGTCCGGGCGTCCGGCCCTACGGGAGGAGGCGCTGGACCCGCTCGCGGTGGTGACCAGGGCGTGCGCCCGGTCGCTGCGCACCGATCCGGACAGCATCCCGCAGGACGAGCCGTTGCAGAACCTCGGCCTGGACTCGCTGATGGCCCTGGAGATCAAGGACGCCGTCGCGGCCCTCGGCGATGTGTCGATCCCGCTCGCCGTGTTCCTCGACGGTGCGAGCCTCGCCGAGCTGGCGGCGTACGTCGAGCAGCACTCCCCCACCGCCACCGCCGCCCACCGGCCGGTACCGGTGTCCCGGATCGACGAGGCGCGCGGCGCCGGCCGTGACGCCGCGTCCGCAACCGGCGCACCCGGTCGTGAACTGGTCGTCGATGCCGCCGCCCGGTATGAGCCGTTCGAGCTGACCGACCTCCAGCAGGCGTACTTCGTCGGCCGTTCGGAGGGCATCGAGCTGGGTGGCGTCTCGACCTTCTTCTTCATCGAGACCGATCTGCGCGGGCTGGACGTCGCGCGGTTCGAGGAGGCCGTCGGCGCGGCCGTGGGTCGGCACGACATGCTGCGCGCGGTGATGACCGACGACGGCCGGCAGCGGGTCCTCCCGGAGGTCGGGCGCTACCGTGTCGACCGCCTCGACCTCACCTCAGTGCCGGCGGAGCGGCTGGCGGCCGAACTGGCCGAACGTTCCCGGAAGTTGTCCGCACAGGTCTTCGACCCGACCGTGTGGCCCCTGTTCCACCTGGCCGTCACGGAGCTGCCCGGTGGGGTGAGCCGCCTCCATGTCGGCATCGACGCGCTCATCATCGACGCCTGGAGCACGGCGCTCTTCTTCGCCGAGCTGGCGCTGACGTACCACGGGCAGGACCTCGCCCCGCTCGAACTGACCTTCCGGGACTACGTCGGGCACGTCCGGGCCCTGGAGTCCGAGCCGGCGTACGCTGCGGCACGGGCCTACTGGATGGACCGGATCGCTGCCCTGCCCCCCGCACCGGAACTGCCGCTGACCGCCGACCCGGCCACGATCGGGCGGCCCGAGTTCGCCCATCTGAGCGGGACGATCCCGCCGGAGCGCTGGGAGCGGTTCAAGGCCCACGCCAGTGCCGCGGGGGTCACCCCCTCGGCAGCCGTCGCCGCCGCGTACGCCGAGACCATCGCGCGCTGGTCGGCGAACCCGCACTTCACGCTGACGTTGCTGTTCTTCAACCGCAGGCCGGTCCATCCCGAGGTGCGTTCGGTGCTGGGCAACTTCTCCACCACCACGCTGCTGGAGGTCGACACGCGGGGCTCGGCCGACTTCGCGGCCCGCAGCAAGCGGTTGCAGGGCCAGCTGTGGCGCGACTTGGAGCACAGCGCGTTCAGCGGGGTGCAGGTCCTGCGCGAGCTGGCCACACTGCACGGTTCCGCCAAGGCCGGCCGCGCGCCGGTGGTCTACGCCAGCACGCTCAACTTCTCCTCGGACGAGGGCCACGCGTCCAGTGCGCTGACCGACCACCTGATCGCGCTGACGGGCGACGGACACGAGGTGTCCTCGTTCATCCGGACGCCCCAGGTGTGGCTGGACCACCAGGTGATCGAGGACGCGAGCGGGCTGCGCCTGAACTGGGACTACGTGCGGCAGCTGCTCCCCGAGCCCACGGTCGCGTCCATGTTCGCGAGCTACCGCGGACTCATCGAGCGGCTCTGCGACGACGAACAGGCATGGAGCAGCGCGCCGGAGATCGAGCTGGGCGAACAGGAACTCGAACCGCGCCGGCGGGCCAACGCCACGGCCGGGGAGCGCCCCACCGGGTTGCTCCACCACGGCTTCGAGAAGGCCGCCGCGCAGTATCCGGACGCCGTCGCCGTGGTGTGCGGCGAGGAGTCGCTCGACTACGCCGGGCTCGACCGGCGCGCCCACGAGATGGCCTGCCGTATCGCGGCCCGTACGGGTCCCGATCCCGAAGAGCTGGTGGCGGTCATGCTGCCCAAGGGGATCGACCAGGTCGTGGCCGTCCTCGCGGTGCTGAAGGCCGGCAAGTCGTACGTGCCCGTCGCCGCCGACCTGCCGCCCGAGCGTGCCCGCCGGACGCTGGAGCTGTCGGGCGCGACGCTGACCGTGGTGGACTCCGAGGTCCGTACGGCGCATCCGTGGCTCGACGCGTGTGCGGTACTGGACGTCACGGAGGCGGCCCCGGACGGTGGAGCGGCCGGTGAACTCCCCGCCGTGGTGGCCGAACCCGACAACATCGCCTATGTCATCTTCACCTCCGGCTCCACCGGGCAGCCCAAGGGCGTGGTGATCGAGCACCGCGCCGCCCTGGGAACGCTCCAGGACGTCGGCGAGCGGTACGGGATCGGGCCCGCGGACCGGGCGCTGGGGCTCTCGGCGCTCACCTTCGACCTGTCGGTCTTCGACGTCTTCGGCATCCTGGCGGCGGGCGGCACACTGGTGCTGCCCCGACCGGATCAGCTGCGCGACCCGCAGGCGTGGTCGGAGCTGGTGCGCGAGCACGAAATCACGGTCTGGAACTCGGTGCCCGCCCTGCTCCAGATGCTGGTGGACCATCTGGAGGGCCAGGACGCCACGGTCCGGTCCCTGCGCACGATCATGCTCAGCGGTGACTGGATACCCACCCGTCTGCCCGACCGGGCGCGGCGGTGCGCACCCGGCGCACGGGTCCATTCGCTGGGCGGCGCCACCGAGGCCAGCATCTGGTCGATCACGTACCCGGTCGACACCGTGGACGCGTCGTGGTCGTCGATCCCGTACGGGAAGCCGTTGCGGAACCAGTCCTTCTTTGTTCTGGACGAGCAGTTGCGGCACCGGCCCACCTGGGTTCCGGGAGATCTCTACATCGCCGGCGACGGTCTGGCACGCGGCTATCTGGCCGATCCCGACAGGACCGCGGCGAGCTTCGTGGACACCCCGCACGGACGGCTCTACCGCACCGGGGACCTGAGCCGGTACCTGCCCGACGGCAACCTGGAATTCCTCGGCCGCCAGGACGGCCAGGTCAAGATCCAGGGGTACCGGATCGAGCTGGGGGAGATCGAGAGCGCGCTGAGCGCGATGCCCGGCGTCCGCGCGGCAGTCGCCGCGGCGGTCGGCGGGTCCATGGAGTCCAGGACCCTGGTGGCCGCTGTCGTCCCGGAGACGGCGGGGGCGGATCTCGGCGCGTTCACCGAGGCGTTGCGCGCCCAGCTGCCCGCGTACATGGTTCCCAGCCGGCTCGTGGAGCTGGACGCCGTGCCGATCACCGCCAACGGCAAGGTGGACCGCCGCGCCCTGGAGGAGCTCTGCCGGGTGTCGGCACCCCGGGCCTCGGCAGAGCCGCCGCGGGACGGCACCGAGCGCGCCGTGGCCGAGTTGTGGGCCCAGTTGCTTCCGAACGCCCCCGTCAGCAGGGACGACGACTTCTTCGCGCTCGGCGGGAACTCCCTGCTCGGCGTACAGCTGATGTCCCGCGTCAGGACCGGTCTGGGAGCGACGCTCCCGCTGTCGGTGCTGTTCACGCACTCCACGGTCGCGGCCATGGCCGAGGCGGTCCGCGACGGGCGGGCGCTGCGCACGACGCTGGTGCCGATACGGTCCGGGGGGACCGGCCCGACGTCGTACTGGATCCACCCCGTGGGCGGCGATGTCGTCTGCTACCGCGGTCTGGCGCAGTTCCTCGACATGCCGATGACCGGTGTCCAGGTCCCCGACGGCCTGGCCGCTCCGTTCGGCCTCGACCAGCTCGCGGACCTGTACGCCGACGCGATCGCCGACGACGCCACGGGCCAGGAGGTACGGATCGCCGGCTGGTCGATGGGCGGGGTTCTCGCGCTGGAGGTCGCCGAGCGGCTGGCGGCACGCGGCTTCGCCGTGGCGCCGGTCGTCGCGCTCGACCTGATGGAGCACCCCGACGAGGACCGGAGCGAGGTGTTCCACGCCGAGTTGCTGGCGTGGTTCGCCCGGGACGTCGCGCACATCGCCGGCGCGCCCGATCCCCTGGCCGGGCACGACCTTGCGGGGGACGAGGACCCGGACGCCGTGCTGGCCGAGCGGCTGCGCCTCAGCGGGCTGCTGGGGCCGGACACCGACGACGAGACGATCAGCGCGCTGCTGGCTCGCTTCACCGCCAACTCCCGCGCTCTGTCCGCCCATCGCCCCGGCACCTACCACGTGCCCTCGGTACTGGTCCGCGCCAGTGACGGGGCGTCGAAGGCCGTGACATCGGCGTGGGCCGGCCGTCTCAAGGACCTGGTCGCCGTCCACACCCTCGACGGCGACCACTACTCCGTGCTCCAGCCCGACCGGATCGAGAGGTTCGCCTCGGCGGTGCGCGCGAGCTGGAACACCCAAGACCAATGAGCGACAACCCCGTCGCTCGCATCACACCCCTCAGAAAGGAAGTCATCATGACCTTCACTCGCCACGACGTCTCGTCGGCGCCGGAGCAGTCCCGCCCGATCGTGGAGAACACCGCCAAGGGCTTCGGTTTCCTGCCCGCGCCGGTGGCGATGATGGCGGAGTCGCCGGAGCTGCTCGAAGCCTTCATGACCGGTAACGGGCTGTTCAACAAGACGAGCCTGAGCCAGCTGGAGCGTGAGGTCTTCATCCTCACCATGGCCACCACGGTGGAGTGCCACTACTGCGTGGCCATGCACTCCTCCATCCTGACCCGGTCGAAGGCGGACCCGTCCCTCATCGAGGCGCTGCGCGCCCGCAAGTCCCTGGACGACCCGAAGCTGGAGACGATGCGGGTCTTCACCCTCGCCGTCATGGAGGGGCACGGGCACGTCGAGCCGGAGACGATGGAGGCGTTCCTCGCCGCCGGCTACACCCGGCGCAACGCGCTCGAGGTCGTTCTCGGCCTGGGCGTCTACACCATCTCGACGTACGCGAACCGTATGACCGGGGCCCCTGTCGACGAGCCCTTCAAGGCGTTCGAGTGGCACGCCGGGCACTGAGCGCCTGAGAACCACGCGCAGGAGCCGCGTGCAGGAACCACGTGTAGGAACCAAGGGGGGAGAAAGCCACCGATGAAGATGTCCGCAAGCCGTGTGCGCTGGTCGCTGGTCGGCCTCGCGTTCGGCGTGACCACGATGATCGGGCTCGCTCCGATGGTCTCGGCGATGAACGCCTCGGACTCCGCCGTGGAAGCGGCCGATTCCGACCTTCCGGCGCTCAAGCTGTTCAACCAGGTCTCCCTGGGCGACGGCTTCGTCCAGACCCTTTACGCCACCGACGGTGCGAATCACCCGAAGGTTCTGGCAGTCAAGATCGACGCGGCAGCAGTGAACTCACTGCCGACGACGCCGACCCACGACGGCCAGACGTGTTTCGACAAAGACGGCGACGGCATCGGCCTCGAAACGGACTGCGCGAGCGGCCACGAGCGGAACCTGTGGTTTCCCAAGCTCCCGGGGCTTCCGTTCAAGTGGCTGATGTTCAACTGGCAGCGCAATGGCCACGGTCCGACGCATGTCTTCGACAAGCCGCACTTCGACTTCCACTTCTTCATCCAGGATTTCACGGAGCGGAACAAGATACGGACGGGGCCGTGCAATCTCGTCATCAACTGCGATGACGAGGCGACAGCGATGAAGCCGGTCCCGTCGCAGTACATGCCCGCGGGATGGGGCATGCCCGGCGCCGCCGGCCGCATGGGGAACCACATCGTCAACCCCAACGCGGCCCCGGCCAACGGGGATCCGTTCACCCAGGCGTTCGCCTACGGCACCTGGGACGGGCATGTCACCTACTGGGAGCCGGTCGTCAACAGGGACTGGGTCGTCGCGACCAAGCCCGCCAAGGCATGCCAGCCGATCACCCAGGCACCGGAGGTGGAGCTCTCCGGCTACTACCCGACCCAGATGTGCACCCGCTACGGCTCTGCCGGTGACGTCACATTCACCATGGAGGACTTCGTGCAACGCACGGCCCCGAGCGGGTCCTGACCTCCGATGCACCCCCATCGGACCCCGGCCCGCGCGACAGCGCCCTGACGGCGGGCCCGTCACCGTGCCCGTGCGGCTCACCGACCGTGAGCCGCACGGGCACCGCGCTGTCGGCACTGCTTCCCGCCCGTACGCCAGTGCTGTGGCCGGTGTCCCGTACGCCGTCCCGTGACGGTCAGGGGCCCAGCCAGCCCATGACACGTTCGATTCCGCCGGGCCGGCCGACCCGGGCCAGCGTGTCCTCGACCAGGGCCATCTCGGGCCCGCCCACTGTCGCGGCCCACTCCTCGCGCAGTTCGTTGAGGATCTCACCGGACAGCGCGAGCGCCTCCATCCCTCGTTCCGTGAGTGCGACGTCGACCTGACGCTGGTCCGTGGCGCTCGGAGTCCGACGGACATATCCGAGTTGCTCCAGCCCTCCGACCGTCTTGTGGGCAGCCTGCTTGGACACTCCCAGCCGCCGTCCGAGATCGGAGATACTCCCGCCCTGCCTGATCATTTGCATGGCGAACCCATGGGCCGGGCGCAGATCGGGATGACCGACCTCGGCGAGGCGTACGTGGAGCTCATCGATCAGGGTGCGGAAAGCCTGGAGGAGAAGAAAGGGAAGCGCATTCCCAGGGCGGTGCGACGGCATGAGGAGACCCGAATTATACGTGCGTTCACTTAATTTAAAGTGAAACTGTATCAGCTCCTGGAAGGTACGTTACGCGACCCCTGTCCAGAACGATCGCACAATCTTGCCCCTCGGCTTCCACGCGGCCGATCGAGATCTAAATCGTATCCCCTGCGTAACATTTCGCCTGCGCATGAACAAAGCAGGGAGAGTCACCTGCCGGCCCGGAAGGACGCTTCGACCAGGAAGCATCACGGCACCCTCCGCACCCTGCGCCGCCCCCTGCCGGGAACCGAAACGACCGGTCCGGTCACAAGATCGGAGCAACACAAAAGCCCCGGCCCGCACGGCCGTCAGGGCACCCGGAGCCCCGCGAGATGAGCCAGGACCGCGTCACCGACCCGCCGGCTCGGTGGCGGTGCACCGGGCCGCGAGCCGCCCGGCAGCCCCGGAGAAGGGTGCCGGAACCCGTGCGGGCCAGGGCGTGTGTCGCTTCAACCGGTCACGGACCGGCGATGTCTCCAGCACGCTTGAGCACGGAGTCGAGCGTGTCCAGCACGTCGTTGTGCCGCCTCGCGCGCACCACCCGGTCCGCCGGCACCAGCCGCACGGCGGCCTGCACGGCGCAGGCGTCCGGGTTGCCGAAGGCAGTTTGCGGGTGCTCTCCCGTATCCGCGCAGTGCGCCGTGACGTCCTTGACCGCTTGGAGCACGACTGCCCGGTCCACGCCCGGCTGCATGGCCAGCCGTACCTGGAAACGCGCCATCCACTTCTCGCGGCCCTCCTCCCCCGCCGCGTCCGTCGTCCGGTCCTTCTTCACCACGTGCTCTCCCGGTCGATCGGCAGTTGTCCGTCATGGAGTTGGACGCCCGGGCATCGAAGTGGGTTCCTGAAGCAGGAATCTGATGAGCTTTCAGATAACTGCCGGGACAGCCGCACCGGGCCCCTACCGGCCGGTCCACTGTTGCAGAACGTCACAGAGCGCGGGCTCTGGCACAGTTTCCAGACTGTGCTCCTGTGGCTGTGGCGTTGTCGTTGCGTTTTGGGTAGGTCGCGGTGGCAGGTGGGGTATTCGCTCCGTCACGGTCGCCGGGGACGGTCTCGCCGCCCTGGCCGAGGTCCGGCATCGGGAGCCCGATCTGCTGGTGCCCGATGTGATGATGCCGCGGGCCGAGGCCGGCGATCGCCTGGCGCACGGCCGCCGTCCGGTCCTCGGTAGGGCGTGGAGGCTGCTGTGCGGGGGTGGTGACGTGGCGCGGAGGCGGGGCCACGGCCGTGGGACCGGGCGCTGCTGTGCGTACGTCTGCGGCGCGGAGGGCTGAATCCTTGCCGGTGCCGGCCACCGTTGCCAGGTCGACGTCCAGTTCGGCTGCGAGCCGACGGGCGAGGGGCGTGGCCCGTACGCGCGACGGCCGAGCGGCGCTCGCGCATCCGCGGTACAGCGTCCTTGCGGATCGTCTCCCAGTGCATGGGGCGCTCCTCCCGACGCCTACCTCTCCCGGGTCGCCGAGCCTGTCGCGGACCGCATCGCCACGGGCGTCGACCTCGACCTGGCGTGGTGCCGCGGTGCGGCCCGGTCCGGTGAACGAACGGTCCTTCGGTGCGGGGCAGCCCTGCCGCGGTCGGCAGGGCTGCCCACGGTGGCGACTGGCTCCGTGGCGACTGGCTCCGTGTCGTAAGAAGCTGGAATGGCGGTGACCGAGTCCGTCTGTCCATGCGGCGGCGGCACGCCAAGCACGCCATTTCTCGTCCGAGGAATAGCCCGAACCTTCCTGCGGCGCGTACGCACCCATGGAGGCGGGGCTCGGGAGCGTGGAATCCGCCATGAGAGAGGAGACGTGGACCGAGATGATTCCCCTGGTGGTCGGCATCGACGGGTCCGAGTCGAGCTTGGAGGCGGTGGACTGGGCCGCGGACGAAGCGGTTCGGCACAACGTGCCGCTCCACCTCGTGCACGCGGCGGCGCCGTACCACGAGCCGTCCGACATGATCGCCACTGCCTTCGAACGGGCCAGGAAGAATGCTCCCACGGTGCGGCTGTCGAGCGAGGCGCTCCACGACGATCCGGCCTCCGCCCTGGTGAGCACAGGGCGCAACGCCTTCGCGCTCGTGCTCGGGTCCAGAGGGCTCGGAGATCTCGCCGGGATGCTCCTGGGCTCGGTCAGCCTGGCCGTGGCAGCGCGAGCCGATTGCCCGGTCGTCGTCGTGCGCGGCGCGGCGGAGCACCGGGACGCACGGTTCGGGAGCGTCGTCGTCGGCGTGGAGGACGGAGAGGGAAGCGGCACGGCGGTGCAGTTCGCGTTCCGCGAGGCCCACGTGCGGCGCTGCGGGCTGGTGGCGGTGCACGCCTGGTGTGCCCCGTTCGGGGCCGCTTGCGAGCCTCCGCCTGCGTCGGAATACGCGTTCGAGGCCCACCGCCGTCCGCCGGCGCAAGTGCTCGACGACGCTCTGCGCGACCCCGCGGAGCAGTACCGGAACGCCGCCCCAGTCAGCCGCCGGGTGGTCGAGGGGCCGGCGCGGCAGGCGCTCCTGGAGGCCGCATCGGATGCCGACCTGCTCGTCGTCGGAGCCCGCAGGCGGCGTGGGGGCCTCGGCCTGCAACTGGGTCTGATCAACCACGCGGTGCTGCATCACGCACCGTGTCCGATAGCGGTCGTTCCGCAGATTTGACTGCCACCCAAGCAGACCCCGGTCACAGGAGCTGAAGGTCCCCGGCGGGCGGCACTGGAGTCCCCCGCGTCAGCCGACGCGGTCGGTCCCCAGCACATCCCCTCCCGCAGGTAGGACAGGGCCATCGTCACTTCATACAGATCGGTCGTCGTCGCATCGGACATCGGTAATCACCTCCACGGCTTCGGAGCAGCCGTGGACCCGCCACGGACACCAGCCAGTCGGTGGCCCTCGCGTTGCACACGGGCATCGGCGGGCGGCCTATGGTTCCGTCCCGGTCCACCCGGATCCGCGCCCCGGCGCCCTCGGCCGTGCCCGACTTCGCTCCGGTCCGGCGGGGCGGACCGGAGCGTACGGCGAACCTCGTGCATTCACGGTCTCGCCTCCAGCAAGCTGCTGGTCCGTTCGCCCACCGCCACGAAACGGCAACCGCCCGCACCTGGCCGGTGAACTTCAGACCGCGCAGCGGCTCCAGATCCCGCGGCGGCCGGTGCAGCGCGGAGGCGAAGGCATCGATGTCCTCAGGGCCGACGTGGGGACGCCGACGAGCACCACCTGTCCGCGCACCCGTGCCGATGCCCGTGTCACTGGGCGGCCCCCTCGGATCCGGCCGGGGTGCCGGAGGCGCCGGTGAGATGGGGCTCGACGTCCACCACGCCCTCCACGGCGCGGACGAGGCGCGCGGCAACCGAGACGAGCGAGGTGTCCTGCACTTTCCCGCGGAGGGTGACAACTCCCTCGTGCACGTTCACATGGATGGTGTGGCTGAGCGCGGGGAACAGGTAGGACACCACGGTTCGGCGCACCTCTTCCTCGATGTCGTCATCCGATCGCAGGAAGACCTTCAGCAGATCCCCGCGGCTGACGATCCCCTTCAGCACGCCCTCGTCATCGACCACGGGGAGGCGCTTGACGTGCCTCACCGCCATGATCCGGGCCGCCTGGGCCAGCGTGACGTCGGGATGCACCGAGATGGCGGGCGTGCTCATGGCCTCCTCCGCGGTCACCGCTCCCGCCTTGGCGACGTCGGACAGGCGCTGACGCTGCTGGCGCAGGCTCGCAGTGCTGTCGCGGAACTCCTCCTTGGGCAGCAGGTCGGCCTCCGAGACCACACCGATGACGCGCCCATCGCCCTCCAGGACCGGAAGGGCACTGACCTTCCACTGCCCCATGGTCCGGACGATCTCCTTGAAGGGTGCGTCGCGCCTGACGGCCACCACCTTCCGGGTCATCACATCGCTCACGATGTGCGGAGTCTCAGGCACGTCGATCCTCCTCCCTTGCCCCGGTCAGGGCACGTCTGCCCCGTCAGGGCACATCGCCTGCTCCGTAGGGCGCGTACAGGTCCAGCAGTCGCACCCGCGCAGCCCTGAGCCGGTCCGCTATCACCCCGGCGACATAGGCACACAGGGCGTGATCGAGCGCCGGGTCCTTCTGGCACAGCTCACGGACCGCGGCCGCGTCGAACTCGTAGGCACGGACCGGGCTGCCGGCCTCGGCCCCCAGGTGCCAGTGCCGGGGAGGGACGAACCAGGACCAGCCCAGCATCCGTCCGGCACCGAGGCTCTCGACGACCACCGCACGCCGGCCCGGCACGTGGAGGTCGAGGGCCACCGTTCCCGTGTGGATGACCCAGAAGCGGTCGGCCTTGCCGCCCTCGTCGAAGATGCGCTCGCCCGTATCGAAGGACACCTCACGGGCGAGTGACATGAGCTGGTCGCGATGGTCCTTGGCCAGGGCGCCGAAAAAGCCTGCCCGTGCACCGGCCATGGCCTTCACTCTCTCCCTGGTCTCGAAGGTCTCGGGTCTCGAAAGGTCTCGAAGTGAGGGACGCATTGCTTGTCCAGTCGCGCACGCCCCGGCACACGGGACGCGCCGGACTTCATCGGCGAGACCGAGCAGCGTCTGTTTCCGCTGGACGGCGGGCGACCGGCGGCTCCGGGGCGCTGTTCCTCTCGGCCGTATGACTCCACCATCGCTGCAAACCAGGGCCGTGCAAGTCGGCCTCAGGCCCCGAGCCGGCGAGCCGGTCCGCATGTCGCGGCGGTTCCCGTGCGGTGCGACGGTAGTCACAGGGTCTCTCGGCGACTGGACAGGAAGGTGAGGAGGACATGGAATTTCCGCTGGTCGTGGGTGTCGACGGCTCGGGTTCCAGCCTGCAGACCGTGGACGAGCAGGGTCGCCCACGCCCTGCCGCATCACGCCGCGTGCCCGCTCGCCGTCCTCTCCCAGCGTGCCTGACCTGCGGCACGTGAACCGCGTTCCTGTGCATCTCGCGAAGGGAAAGAGGTGAGGGCGGGGGATGTCGGAGTGGACGTGGGAGTACGAGGGCTACGACCCCGCTGCCGAGCGATTGCGTGAATCGCTGTGCACGCTCGGCAACGGCTACTTCGCCACGCGTGGCGCGGTGCCCGAGTGCAGGGCCGGCCTGGTGCACTGCCCCGGGACCTATGTGGCCGGATGCTACAACCGCCTGGAGTCGACCGTGGCGGGGCGACAGGTGGTGAACGAGGACCTCGTCAACCTCCCGAACTGGGTGCCCTTGCGGTTCCGTTGCCGCTTGCCCGGCGGACCCTGGGGCCCGTGGTTCTCCCCGGACGTCTGCGCCGTCATGGACTACCGGCACACCCTGGACCTGCGCCGCGGCACGTTGACCCGCACGTTCCGCTACCGGGACGACGACACGGGCGTGCTGGGCGTGGAGCAGATCCGCTTGGTGCACATGGGGGACCCGCATCTGGGCGCGCTGCGGACCGTCTTCACGGCCGAGGACTGGTCGGGAGAGATCGAGGTCGAGGCCGCTCTTGACGGCGACGTGATCAACAGCAACGTACACCGTTACCGGACTCTCAACCGCCGCCATCTGGCCCACGTCCGGACCGGAACGCAGGAGCCCGACCTGGTGTGGCTGCAGTGCCGCACCAGCAGCTCCGACATCGGCATCGCCATGGCGGTCCGGACAGTGGTCACCGGGGGGCAACCGGTCTCGTCGGGGGTGTACTCCAACCGGCGCCGCGTCGTCCACCGCCTGGTGATCCCGATCGCTCCCGGCCGACCCGTCGACGTGGCGAAAAAGTTGGCGTTGCACACCTCACGCGATACGGCGACCAGCAACCCTCTCGGGGCCGCGGTCGACCAGGTGTCCGCAGCCGCGGACTTCTCAGCCCTGCTGAACTCCCACGTCGCCGCGTGGGAGCAGTTGTGGCGGCGCACCGAGATCCAGGTGCCCGGCCAGGCCGGTCGCGTCCTGCGCCTGCATCTGTTCCACGTCCTGCAGACGCTGTCCCCGCACACCGCGGACCTGGACGTGGGCGTACCGGCCCGCGGACTGCACGGCGAGGCGTACCGGGGCCATGTCTTCTGGGACGAGCTGTTCGTGCTGCCGTACCTGAATCTGCACGTGCCGGAGGTCTCGCGGGCCCTGCTGAACTACCGTCACCGACGCCTGCCCCAGGCATGCAGGGCAGCCGCCGCGGTGGGCCGAGCGGGAGCGATGTACCCGTGGCAGAGCGGCAGCGACGGCCGCGAGGAGACCCCGCAGTGGCACCTCAACCCCCGCTCGGGCCGCTGGCTGCCAGATCACTCCTGGCTCCAGCACCACGTCGGCTCGGCCGTCGCCTACAACGTGTGGCAGTACTGCGAAGCCACCGGCGACACCGAGTTCCTGCACACCAAGGGCGCCGAGATGCTGCTGCAGATCGCCCGCTTCTGGGCGGACGTCGCGGTCCTCGATCCCGAGTCGGGCCGTTACCGCATCTGCGGCGTCGTCGGTCCCGACGAGTACCACGACGGCTACCCGGGCGGCGTCCGGCCGGGCCTGGACGACAACACGTACACCAACGTCAGTGCCGCCTGGGTCCTGGGCCGTGCCCTGGACCTTCTGCGGAACCTTCCCGCATGGCGTCGGGACGAACTGTTCGAGCGTGTGCAGTTGGACGTCGACGAACTCCCGAAGTGGGAGGAGATCTCCCGGCGGTTGCGTGTGCCCTATCACCAGGGCGTCATCAGCCAGTTCGAGGGCTACGACGACCTCGCGGAGCTGGACTGGGACGCCTACCGCGCGCGGTACGGCAACATCCGGCGACTGGACCGGATCCTGGAGTCCGAGGGCGACACGGTCAACCGCTACAAGGCGTCCAAGCAGGCCGACGTCCTCATGCTCGGCTACCTCTTCTCGCCCAAGGAGCTGCAACAGCTGTTCCGCCGTCTCGGGTACGTCCTGGACGACGAGGTCTGGCGCAGGACCGTCGACTACTACCTTCGACGCACCAGCCACGGCTCCACCCTCAGCGGACTCGTCCACGGCTGGGTCCTCGCCCGGGTCAAACGGGCCGAGGCATGGACTTACTGCCAGGATGCCCTGGAGGCGGACATCGCCGATCTCCAGGGCGGCACGACCGGCGAAGGCATCCATCTCGGCGCCATGGCCGGCACCCTCGACCTGGTCCAGCGCGGCCTGACGGGCCTGGAGACCCGCGAGGACGCCCTGTGGCTGGACCCGGTGCCCCTTCCGGCGCTGTCCGAGTACGGATTCTCACTGCGCTATCGCGGCCACTGGGGCGTCGGCGTACGGCTGCAAAGCGGACAGCTGCGCATCGGTGTGCCCGGCTCGGAGGAATCACCGATCCGCGTGGTGCTGGCCGACCGGGCCGTCACCATCGCACCGGGAGAGACCTGCACGCTCGTGCTGCCGACGAGTTGATCGCCCAGGAGGCTCGGAACGGACCTGAGGACCGCTGAGGGGCAAAGGCCGCAGGGACTCGCGCATGACTGCTTTGACGGTCGTGGCCTTCGCGGTGGCCGCCGACCCTCGGCACGTGCGTTGCCCGGCCCCGGCCAGGCAGGAAACCACGCGCAGCAGCCGAGCGAAACGCGCCTGGAGTCACAAGCCTTCGTGCCGTCGCGGCACCGACTGCCACGGGCAGAGCGGCCGGCCGCAGGCCGCGCCCGCTCTCGTGACGCACCGCATGACCTCGTCGGTGCGTCCTCCGGGCCAAGCGCCCGGCTCCGCCCGAGCTCGCCCGAACCGCCTGATCACCTGCACGGGCCTACCGGTCCTGGACGAGGGCCCATGTTTCCCCTCTCCATCGACGTCGCACCACGTCATCCTGGAAAAAGGACTCAAAGCAGTGGGCGGGCCGAGCGAAGGTGATCGGCGTGATGGGGTACGACGGCGGCTGGGGCTGGGGCGGCTGGTTCGTCATGACCGTGATCATGATCCTGTTCTGGGCGCTGTTGATCGCCGGGGTCATCACCCTCGTCCACCACTTCACCCGCGGACAGCACAGTCACCAGTCCGGCCAGCCACCGGCCTCTCCGCCTGGGCGGGGAAGCCAACGGGCCGAGGACGTGCCGGCGGAACGCTTCGCCCGCGGTGAGATCGACGAGGACGAGTACAAACGCCGCGTCACGCTCCTGCCGGGGGTATCGGTGATCGCGCGGCGGCGCCCGGCGGCAGCGGCCGTATCACGCGGCCTGCCCCCGCACCGACGCCACTGCGGCAGCCGAGGTCAGTCCCTGCGGTGAGGTGCCCAGCGCGGCGAACACCTCCCTGGTCGGCAGGGTCTGCACCGCGGGGCCGTGTATCGCCTCCTGGGCCGCATGCCCGTGGCCCCCGTCACCGGGTTTCAGTACGGATGTTCCGGTACCCATCGGCGTGTTCCCTTGCCGGTCGCTGTTACCGCGGGGTCAGGCGTACGGCCGTGACCTTGTACTCGGGGCAGGATGTGACGGTGTCCGCGTGGTCGGAGGTGAGACGGTTCACTCCGCTGGCGGGGAAGTGGAAGGAGCAGAAGACCTGGCCGGGCACCGTCTGTTCGCTGATCCGGGCGATGAGCCGGGCCGTGCCGTGTCGGCTCTCCACGTCGACCTGTGCTCCGTCCCGGACGTCGTACCGGATGGCGTCCTCCGGGTGAAGGTCGAGGAAGTCGACCGGATCGAGAGCGAGGTTGCCGCTGCGTCGGGTCATGCTGCCGGAGTTGTAGTGGGCCCAGCGCCGCCCGGTGACAAGGACCAGGGGATAGGCGTCGTCGGGGTGTTCACCGGGTGGGAGGTAGGGGACTACGGCGAGGTGGGCCCGCCCGTCGGGCGTGGCGAACCGGTTCTCGTACAGTCTGACCGCCCCCGGGCGGCGGGGGTCCGGGCAGGGCCACGGTACGGCGCCCTCCCGGTCCAGCCGGTCGTGGGAGAGACCGGCGAAGACGGGGGCGATGCGTCCGCACTCGGCCAGGGCGTCGGCCGGGGTTGGGCAGCCCAGGCTGACTCCCATGGCCGCGGCGACTGCGTGGACGGCATCGAAGTCGCTCCGCGCTTCGCCCGGCGGGGGCACGGCGGACCGGACCCGCTGGAACCGGCGGTCGAAGTTGACGAAGGTGCCGTCCTTCTCCAGCCAGGACGTGGCGGGCAGGACGACGTCGGCGTGGCGGGCGGTCTCGGACAGGAACAGCTCGTTGCACACCACGAGCGGGCACGCATCCAGGGCTTCGGCCACCCGGTTGGTGTCGGGATCGGTGGCGCAGACGTCCTCCCCGATGACCCACAGCGCCCGCAGGCGCCCCGCCCGTGCGGCGGCGAACATCTCCGGGATCCTCAGACCGGGCCGTTCCGGAACCGGCACGCCCCACACCGCCTCGGCCCGGGCACGTACAGCAGGGTCGGTCACCTTCCCGTAGCCGGGCAGGCAGTCGGGCAGCGCGCCCATGTCGGAGGCGCCCTGAACGTTGTTCTGGCCGCGCAGCGGATTGACCCCGTACCCGCGGTCGGTGCCCACGGCCCCGCGCAGGATCGCGAGATTGGCGAGGGTCCGCACCCCGTCCGTGCCGTGCAGGTGCTCGGTGACACCCAGGCCGTAGACGATCGCGGGCTGCCCGGCACGGCCGTACAGCCGGGCGGCGGCGACCAGGTCCGCGGCGGGCACCCCGGTGATGTCCGCGACCCGGTCGGGCGGGTAGTCGTCCAGCAACTCGGTGAGTTCGGGCAGGCCGGTGGCCCGCTCGCGAAGGAATTTCTCGTCGGTCAGGCCGTGGGTGAGCAGGATGTGGGCGAGCCCGTGGAAGAGGGCGGCGTTGGTGCCGGGCCGGGGCCTGAGGTGTACGTCGGCATGTTGGGCGAGGCCGACAGCGCGTGGGTCGGCGACGACCAGCTTCGCCCCGTGCAGCACGCGCCGGAGCAGTCGCGCGCCGACCACGGGGTGGGCCTCGACGGGGTTGGCTCCGACCACGAGCAGGCAGTCGGACCGCTCCACGTCGTCGAAGCTGTCGGTGCCGCAGGGCAGGCCGAAGGAGGCGGTCAGGCCGGCGGCGGACGGGGAGTGGCACAGGCGGGAGCAGTTGTCGACGTTGTTCGTGCCGATGACGACCCGCATGAACTTCTGGACGAGGTAGTTCTCCTCATTGGTGGCACGGGCCGAGGAGATCGCCGCCACGGCGTCCGCGCCACCGACCGCGGTGGCCTCACCCATGCCTCGGGCGACACGGTCGAGCGCCTCGTCCCAGCCGACGGGCTCCAGGCGGCCGTCGCGCCGCAGCAGGGGGCGGGTGAGCCGTTCGGGAGAGGTGAGATATCCGTGGGCGAAGCGGCCCTTGACACAGGCGTGCCCCTGGTTGACCGGGCCGTCGCGGGCGGGCAGGACCGCCGTGACCTCGCCGTCGCGGGTGGCGACGTCCAGGGTGCAGCCGACGCCGCAGTATCCGCACGTCGTGCGGGTCGCCGCGGCGGGCCGGTGGGCGGAGGTGAGTCCGCTGCCCGGGCCGGGCTGGGTAATCGCTCCGGTGGGGCAGGTGTCGACGCAGCCGCCGCAGGCCACGCAGTCCGACTCGGCCCAGGGCCCACCAGTGCCCGGAGCGACCACGGTGCCAGAGCCCCGGCCGACCAGGGTCAGGGCGAAGGTGCCCTGCACCTCGGCACACATGCGGACGCACCGGCCGCAGGCGATGCACAGGTCCCGGTCCAGGTGGACGTACGGATGGGAAACGTCCCCGCCCCGGCCACCGGCGACCTGAGCCACCTCCGAGCCGATGCCGAGCGTCCGGCAGACCTGTGCCAGCTCGCTGGGACTGTCGTCCGCGAGGGCGCGGGGCGGCAGGGCGGAGACGATGACAGTCACCGCCTCCCGGCGCAGCTGCCAAAGATCGTCCGTGGCGGTGTCGACACGGACGCCGGACGTGGCCGGGGTCACGCATGCCGCGGCGATCTGCCCGTCGGCTCGGACGAGGCAGGTACGGCACGAGCCGGCAGGGCTGAGCCGGTCGTCGGAGCAGAGCGCGGGCAGCTCGATCCCGGCCGCCCGCACAGCCACGAGCAGTGAGGCGCCCCCGGGAACGGCAACTGCCGTGCCGTCGACCTGGAGCTCGATCGCTGATCCGGTCATGGACCCCATCCCGCCAGTCGTCCCCCGTAGGCACGGGCAAGGCTGCGCACGGCAGGCGGGATGCGCCGCCCGAACGCGCACAGGCTCGCCTCGGCCATGACGCGCGCGAGCCGCTCCCATTCCGGTCCGGGCGGGGTGCCGGCAGACGCCAGATCCAGGCCACGGCGCGAGCCGACACGGCAGGGCGAGCAGGCGCCGCAGCTCTCTGCCGCCGCGAACTGCCAGATGTGCCGCAGCACCTCCTGTGGGGCCGCGCTCTGGTCGAAGGCCACGAGTCCGGCATGGCCGAGGGCCGCTCCCCGGGCCGCGAGATCGGCTGTGGTCAGCGGTACGTCCAGGGCGTCCGGGGCGAGGAAGCCGCCCAGCGGTCCGCCGACCTGCACGGCGGTCAGCTCGCAGCCGTCCTTCAGGCCACCGCCCAACTCGGTGACGATCCGCAGCAGCGAAGTGCCCACCTCGACCTCATATGCCCCCGGCCGGGCGAACCGCTCCGACAGGCAGACCAGCTTGGTCCCGGTCTCGTTGAGGGTCCCGCGCCGGGCGTACGCTTCCCCGCCCCGCGAGACGATCCACGGCACGGCTGCAAGGGTCTCGACGTTGTTCACCACCGTCGGCGCGTCCCACAATCCCCGCTCGGTCGGGTAGGGCGGGCGCGGCCGGGCGCACCCGCGGTCCCCTTCCAGGCTTGCGATCAGCGCGGTCTCCTCACCCGCGACGTACGACCCGGCGCCCTCCACCACCTCGACGTCCAAGACCGTGTCCGTGCCGTGCACGGACGGCCCGAAGTGCCCGTCGGCGTACGCTTGCCCGACCGCCTCCCGCATCCGCGCCAGCGCACGCGGATACTCCGAACGCACCAGCACCACGGCCCGCCGGGCTCCGCACGCGAAGCAGGCCAAGGCCAAGCCCTCGAGGACGCGCTCCGGGTCTGCCTCCATCAACAACCGGTCGGCGTAGGAGCCGGGATCCCCCTCGTCCCCGTTGACCACCACGACGGTGCCCGATACCCCGGCGACCGCCTCCCACTTCGCGGCCACCCGGAACCCGGCCCCACCGCGTCCCCGCAGCCCGGATGCGGCCACCTGCAACTGGACCTCGTCGGGGGAGCCGACCGTCACCATCCGCGGCCACACCTGCCACGGAGGCTCACCGGCCAGCGCCCCTCCCAGCAGCACGGGGTCGCCGGTGTCGTCGGCCACCGGGATCTCCGGAGCCCGAGGGGGCTCGCGCCTCGCGAGCTGGTCGGCCAGCGTCGGCCCTGCGCAGACTGACTCACGATCGAGCGCGGCGGGACCCGCGTAGCAGTAGCCCAGACAGCGGACGGCCTGCAACGACGTCTCTCCGTCGGGTGACACCGTGCCCGCGGGGAGGCCCAGCTGGTGCTCCACATCGGTGAGGTGCCGTCCGGCCTGCGCGGCGAAGCACGCCGTCGCCTCGCAGACCCGGACGTGACGGCGGCCATGAGGGACGTCGAGGTCCGCGTAGTAGCGGGCGGGTCCGAGGGCGGCGGCTGCAGGCAGGCCGAAGCCACCGGCGACAGCCGGAGCCCACGCCTCGGGGCTGTTCGCCGTTTCCTTCCTGACCTCGTCCAGCGCCTCGACCAGCCGGTCTCCCGGCCGCCCACGCCGGTCGGCCAGGGCCCGAAACGCGTCGAAACGATCGGCACGACCCACGGGAACCATGCCCTCATCGTGGAGGCCCCCTCGCAGGGCCGCAATCGGGCTGCCGCCCGAGGGGGAAACCGTCTGCGCACTTCGCGCACCGGCGGAGGAACGGCGTCTTCGGGCGGCTCACCGGGCCGCTGGGCCGCCGCGAGGGCCGCACGTCGGGCATGGCTGTCGGCATACGTCATCGGCACCCTGGAAGGTGGCGGCCCGCCGCTGCCGCAGGGATGGTGTGAAGGGATACCAAGCGCGACCAGGCAGGTGCGTGATGGGTGACGAAGCGACATCAGTTGCGCGGATCGTGGTGGGTCGACGTTCTGGGCAGTGACATCCGCCCTTCTCTTCCCGCCCGCAGTGCTCGTGACCGGTGTGCTGGCCCTGTCCTCGGAGCGGGCATCACGGTGCGTCGTGGACAAGGATGCGTGCGCCCCCGGGCTGCCGGCTCCGCTTTTCGTATGGGGTGCGGGCATGGGTGTTGTGGCGCTCGTGGTCGCCTTGGCCGCTCCAGCCGTGCGAGTTCGGCGCGTGGCAGTCGCTGCACAAGTGTGTGCCGAGTGCCTGGCGTTGCTCGTCCTCGTCACCCATGTATGACTGTGACCGCCTCGTGGCAGGCCGGCTCACGTTTTATGTCGCTCCATCAGGTGCTGACGCTGCCCGCAGGAGTCCGTGTTGTCGGCCGGGCGCCATCGTCCGGGAACTCGCGGTGTTCCTGCCGTGGTGGGGGTGGCGTCCGCGTGGGTCATCGGCCCGGCCGGGGCACCGGCGCTCGCTACGAGGGCGACGGTGACGACGGCCATGGCTGCGATCGACCGCGTGGGCCCCGTCCCGCCGAACTCTGCACGTCGTGGAGCGCGAGGAGACCCAGGCGGATCACTGCGAAGATCTCCGACACCGCAGTCCCAGAGTTTCAACGAGCAGATGGGGCCCGCCCAGTTGGATGTCAGTGGCTGCTGGCATCATTTCGATCATGAGCCGGATCATTTCGTACAGCACAGCCGACAAGGCCGACGTCCTGGGCTTTCTCGGAGCCGCCGGAAACCTCACGTCCGACCAGCAGCGCATCCTCGGCATGGTGCGCGAGAGGGCGCGGAAAAGCCAGCTTGAGCTCGACCGCCAGGGCATCGACTGGGGTCTGTCGATCCCCGACGCCCTCGACCACCTCATAGCAGGTCACGCAAGTTCGAACGCCGAGTACGCGGCCGGCGCCTACTACTCTGCCCTTCAGCACATCATCGACTGCAACGCGTCCGACCCCTACGACCTGGGCGTGTATTCCAAGCCGTCCACCTTCTTCGGCCTCGTTGATGAAGAACTGCGCCGCCTGGACGTGAGTGCTGATCTGCTGCTGCATGAGCACCTGTTCTCAGGGCCCCCGGAGGAGATCCCGTTCCACATCCCCTACCCCGTGGACGGCCCGCACATCGGCATGTTCCCGTTGGCCAAGGCCAAGCCCGCTGCCGACGCCTACCGCGCCGTGCTGGACCGCATGGAAGAGGGCTTCCGCTACGACATCCAAGAACTCATCGAGAAGCTCGAGTTCGAGCACAACGAATGGGAGTACGCGACGAAGAACATCGACTGGTACACCCAGGACACGATCTTCTTCTCTGTCACCGGGTGATCGATCAGCCTCCTCGGGGCAACCACAGGCTGTGAGCGGCACGGACCTGTGGGCAGAGCCATTTCAAAGAGCGCCATCCATGGGCCCTGGTCACAGAATGTCGTCCAGGGTGAGGTCGGGGCGCAGGCGGTGCCAGGGGGCGCGGCCTTGTCGGAACGCTCCAGCGCCTTGCGGAGCAGGGTGTAGGGCTTGGTGGCGACCTGGCCGTCGACCGCAAGGTAGTAGCTGTCGCCGATCCGGACCGGGTCGATGCTGTCAGCGTCGACGAACGCGACGATCTCGATCGCCTTCGTGGTCGGCAGGGGCATCTCGGCGAGCTCCTCGTCAGTGACCGGGACTGTCTCGCCCCCGGTGAACTCGTACCCCTTGCCGATCTCATCCTGCGGCACGGTCTCGCCGTCGAGCTCGCACACCTTCCTCGTACGGACCCGGCCCATGTCCTCCAGGTGGACCTGATGGAAGTGGATCGAGTGGCCCTCGGTCGCGGAGACGACCTTCACCGAATTAACCAGCCCAACGCTGATGGCACCGGCCCATACGGGCCTCGGCATACCGACCTCCAGCCCCCGCGTCCCCCTACCACGATGCTGGTCCCGGCCCGGACGGCACGCATCTGGATCAGCCGACCGTGCCCCAGGCAGGGACGAGAACGGCCGGTTCTCCAGCTCTCGGCGAAGGTGAACCGCCGCCCACCGGCAATGCAGGCCGTCGGCCAGGGCCACGCTCGCCCATTACGCGCTCGCTGCGTGCGTCCCGGCCTCCTGCGCCCCGGTTCCACGGAATGTGGGCTGGTGTCGCACGCTGGCGCGAGGCCGGGCTCAGTTGCCGCGGTTCCGGCCGGTGCCCGGCAGCCTCGTGGCGGACCGGGGGTGGCGGGCCGGGTTCCGGCTCGCCACCCCACAACCTCCTCGGTCGGTACACCCGGGGCGGGCGAAGCGGCCGTCGCCGCGCCCACGGCCACTGCTCCTCCCCACCGCCGCAATACGGGAAGCACGCCCCGGGGACCAGGGCCAAAAATGTTCGTGCCGGGGCCGCGCGTGTGCGCGAAGCCGATGGTTTCCGGTCAATGACGATGCCGGCACTTTACCTTCGCTATGCATGAAGGAATCCTGGCCCGAACAAATCCCGGCGGCGCGATCGGTCACCCGTCCAGGGCCCATGCACACCGAAGGCGGAAGTCGGCACAGGTGCTCCTGAGGAAGGATTCTTTCAGCGTGTCATCCCGGAAGCTCCCCCTGCTGGACATCGGCCACGACGTCCGGCGCTCCCCGGAAACGTGCACATTCAAATGCGGGAACGCCTGTGCTCGCGACGCGCCGAACACCTCCGGGAACACCTATTTCGGCGAGTTGTTGCGCAGGGCTCTGTCGCGCAGGGCCCTGCTCGGCTGCGGGGCGCTCTCCGTGGTGTCGGCGGCCGCGCCCGCGGCCCGGGCCCAGGGCCCCGGACCGCGCGTACGAGGGGAAGACAAGCGCGGGTTCGAGCCGGTGCCGCCCGACAGCCAGGACCGCGTGACCGTTCCCGAAGGCTTCACCCACGAGGTGCTGATCGGCTGGGGGGACGCCGTCCTGCCGGGCGCCCCGGCCTTCGACTTCGACCACCAGGACGAGGCGGCGCAGGCCCGGCAGTTCGGGGTGAACAACGACTACTGCGCCCTCGTCCCGCTGCGCGCCGCAGGACGGTGGCTGATGGTCTCCAATCACGAGTACGCCACCGAGCCGCTCATGTTCCCCGACTGGAATCCGCAGGAGCCGACGGAGGCCCACGTGCGGACGGCCTGGATGGCCTACGGGTTGTCGGTGGTACTCGTGGAACGCGCGGACGACGGCAGGCTGCGGACCAGGGTGGACGGACGGTGGAACCGCCGCATCACCCTGCTGAGCCCCTTCGAGGTCCGCGGGCCCGCCGCCGGCTCGCCGCTGCTGCGTACCTCGGCCGATCCCGCGGGTACCCGGGTGCTGGGCACGATGGCCAACTGTTCGGGCGGCACCACCCCGTGGGGCACCGTGCTGTCGGGCGAGGAGAACGTGCACATGCCCTTCGCCCATGCCGACCGGGTGGCGGACCCCCTGGTGTCGGAAGGGCTGAGGCGGTACGGGTTCCCCGAGGGGCCCTCCCTGCGCGGCTGGGAGAAGTACGACGCGCGATTCGACCTCGGTCGCGAGCCCAATGAGGCGCACCGGTTCGGCTGGATCGTCGAGGTGGATCCGCTGGAACCCGACTCCGTGCCCGTGAAACACACGGCTCTGGGCCGCTTCAAGCACGAGGGAGCCAACATCTCGGTCGCCCCGGACGGGCGGGTCGTGGCCTACATGGGGGACGACGAACGGTTCGAGTACATATACAAATTCGTGTCCGACGGGCGCATGCGGTCGGGCGACGATCCTGCCTGCCGCGCGCACAACAAGCGTCTGCTGGACTCCGGAACCCTCTACGTCGCGCGGTTCGACGGGGACAGCCCGGCGGAGGAGATCGACGGATCCGGCCGGCTGCCGGCCGACGGGGCGTTCGACGGGACGGGGCGGTGGATTCCGCTCGCGCACAACGACCGCAGCTTCGTGCCGGGCATGAGCGCGGACGAGGTGTACGTCTTCACCCGGATCGCCGCCGACCGCGCGGGGGCCACCCCCATGGATCGGCCCGAGGACGTCCAACCGCACCCCGTGACCGGGCGGGTGTATGCCTCCCTGACCAACAACGACCAGCGCGGGGCTCCCGGCCTGCCGGCTCCCGACGAGGCCAACCCGCGCTCCGGCAATCGCGACGGGCACGTCCTGGAACTGTGCGAACGCGGGGACGATCCGACGGCTGAACGCTTCGGCTGGCGGCTGCTGCTGGTCTGCGGCGACCCCAAATCACCGGGGACGTACTACATGGGGGTGGACAAGAGCCTGGTCAGCGCGATCTCCTCGCCCGACAACCTGGCTTTCGACGACCACGGCAACCTGTGGATCGCCACCGACGCGAACGGCCGGGGCGGCCGCAACGACGGCCTGTACATGGTGCCGCTCAGCGGTCCGGAACGCGGACGGGTGCAACGGTTCCTCACGGTGCCCACGGGGGCCGAATGCTGCGGACCGGTGATCGGGCCGGATTTCGTGCTGGTCTCGGTGCAGCATCCCGGAGAGCTGCCCGACGCCAGTCCGCAGCGGCCCGCGTCCCACTGGCCGGACGGAGGGTCCGCCCAGCCCCGGGCGGCCGTCGTCGCGGTGCGCCGCGAGGACGGCGGCCCCCTTCTGGGCGGACGGCGCTAGCGCCGCACCCCGGCGGCGCCGCTGCCGGGGCACCTGCGACCGCGTGCCGCGCCCGGCGGACCGGCGAGGCAGGTTGCTTTCGCGCCATCATCGAATCATCGTCGCCAATCGTGTCCGGCCCCCTTGCGGACCCGCCCCCGCAGGAAATTATGGTTCAGTAGCAATCCGCCCGGCCCGTCGTCACCGGCGGACGACCGATCAGAATGTCCGCCTGAAGAACCGTTGTTCCCTCCGGGGTGAACAGCCGTTGTTCTCCCCTTCCATCGCACCGAACTTTACGGTGCGCAGAACCGGGATTCTCCGGTGCGAAATCCCTTTACCGAACGGGCTTCAGGCAGCATTCTCCACAACCAGTGAGTGGGTGACAGTGCAGTCGTCTGTGAATTTCTCCCCGGCAGCCGATTTCTACGACAAGACGCGTGGGGGTGAGGCACGCGGCCGAAGGATCGCGCCGGCCATCGCCGAACGAACGGCGAAGGACCGCCTGATCCTCGACGCAGGCATGGGCACCGGCGTGGTGGCCCTGGCGCTCACCGACCTCGGGTACTCCGTGGTGGGGATCGACCTGTCGCACTCCATGCTCACGAAGGCCGTGAGCCGCGTCGGGCAGACGGCCGCGGCGGCCTCGCTGACCGCGCTGCCGTTCCCGGCCGGATCCTTCTCGCAGGTGTACAGCGTGTGGGTGACCCACGTCGTGGGCGACCTGCGCAAGGGACTGCAGGAGGTCCACCGCGTGCTGGAGCCGGGCGGGCGTTACGTGGTGATCCCCGGCATGATCCTCTTCGACGACCACCCGGTCAGCAGGATCATGGAGGAGATCCAGTCCCGCACGGCGGAGGCGGACGACCGGGCCCAGCGCATCCTGCCGCTGGCCGAGTCGGTGGGCTTCACCGCCGTGGAGGTGGGGGAACTGGACGCGGCGACCCACGAACACAGCCCGGAACAGATCGCCTCCGGACTCGAACAGCGCATGCTCTACCACTTGTGGGCCGTGGACGACGCGGTCTTCGAGGAGAAAGTGGCGCCCCTGGTGAGGGAGTTGCGGGCGCTGCCGGACCCGGACCACCCGGTGAAGCGGCAGACCCGGCGGCAGATCATCGTTCTCGAGAAGCGGGGGTGAGCGTGTCCGGGGACCACAGCATCGACCTGGCCGCCGAGGTGGCCGCAGCGCCGCTCATCGCCATGCTCACCGAACCGGATTCCCCCGCCGTTTCGGCCGTGACCGAGGAACTGGGCAAGGCGGGTGTGAGGGCTGTGGAGATCACTCTCACCTCCCCCGGCGCGCTCGACGCCGTCCGGCGCAGTGTGGCCACGGGCGCCGCGCTGGTGGGTGCCGGGACCGTACGGGACCGCGAGACCGCCCGGCGTGCCGTGGACGCCGGCGCGCACTACCTCCTCACCCCCGGTGTGCTTCCGGAGGTGCTCGACGAGGCCCGGGGGCTGGGGGTGCCCGTGGTGTGCGGTGCGTTCACCACGACCGAGGTCATGGAGGCGTGGCGGCTCGGCGCCGCGCTGGTCAAGCTCTTCCCCGCGCGGTTGGGCGGACCGGCGTATCTGGCCTCGCTCACCATGGCGTTCGGGGACATTCCCATCGTTCCGACCGGCGGGATCACCTCCGACGACCTCGGCGACTACTTCGCCGCGGGGGCGCACGCCGCGGCGCTCGGCCGGCCCCTCGTGGGTGACGCGCTGCACGGCGGGAACCTCACCGACGTGTGGCGCCGGGCCACCGATCTCCTGGACCGGGTCCGGACCGCCCGGCGCTGAGCGCCCGCCCGGCGCCCCGCCGTCCTGACGTCCGCTGCTCCCCGCAGCACGCCGCTCAGCCGTTCCTCACGAAAGGGAGACCCTTGGGTCTGGACCGTTCCTTCGCACTCGACCGCAGGGCCGAGCAGATCGACGCTCTGGCAGCCAAACGGAAAAAGGTGATCGCCTCCGACCAGATGGTCGAGGGACACTACCCGGTCTTCGCCGACCGGGCCCACGGGGCCCACTTCTGGGACGTGGACGGCAACAGGTATCTCGACTTCTTCCTGTCCTACGGCACGGTCATCCTCGGCCACGCCGATCCGGACGTGGACGAGGCCGTGGTGCGCGAGATCCGGCGCGGTTTCGCGGTCGGGCTGATGAAGCCCGTCCAGACGGAGCTCATCGAGGAACTGCTCGACATCGTGCCGGGCGCGGAAATGGGCATGCTGCTCAAGACCGGATCGGATGCCACCGCTGCGGCCGTGCGCCTGTCCCGGGCCTTCACCGGCCGGGACCGGGTGGTGCGCTGGGGCTACAACGGCTGGCACGACTGGTGCGCCCAGTGGGACCGCGGCATCCCCGCCGTCAGCCGGGCGCTGGTGGACACGTTCACCTACAACGATCTGGACTCGCTGCGGGCGGTCTTCGAGCGTCACCGGGGGGAGATCGCCTGTCTGGTGATGATGCCGTTCATGGTCGAGCGGCCTGCCGAGGGGTTCTTGCAGGGCGTGCGGGAACTGACGCGGGAACACGGCGTTCTGCTGGTCTTCGACGAGATCCGGTCGGCTTTCCGGCTCGCCCTGGGCGGCGCGCAGGAGTACTACGGAGTCACCGCCGATCTGGTGACGCTGAGCAAGGCATTCGCCAACGGGTACGCCATCTCGGCGCTGACCGGGCGAGCGGATGTGCTGCGCACTCTGGACACGGTGCACATCTCGTCCACGTACTACGCCAACGCCGACGCCATGGCCGCCGCGTTGGCCACGGTGCGCAAGCTGCGGTCGGGCGACCACCTCAAGCGGATCTGGCAGATGGGCGAGCGGCTGCAGAACGGTCTGGGCGCGCTGGCCGAGGAGTTCGGGGCACCGGTCGACGTGGTGGGGCACCCGCCGATGCCGTTCCTGGACTTCCGCTTCGGCGACGAGGACCGCAACCAGCAGGCGAAGAGGTCGTTCTACGCGGCGACGATCCGCGAGGGCGTCTTCCTGCACCCGAACCACCACTGGTTCATCTCGGCATCCACCACCGACGACGACATCGACACGGCGATCGGCGCGGCCCGGCGCGGCTTCGAGGCACTTGCGCAGGACGGCTGGCTGCCGTCGCGCCGGCGGACCGGGGACGGAGCGATATGACCGACCACGAGCGGAGCTCCGGGCTTGCGGGGGGCGGCGGCGCGCCCGGTGCCGGACATGGCTACGGGATGCTGCGCCCGCGCGTACGCGGAGAGGCCCACTGGGCCGAGGAGCAGGAGGTGATCGGTCCCGGTCTGCAGGCCGTGATGCTGCTGTCCCGGTTGTGCGTGGCGGACGCGGACGGCGCCGAGATCGTGGACGTCGACGGCAACCGCGTCATCGACTTCCAGGGTGCGGGCGGGGTGAACTCCATCGGCCACGCGGAGCCGCGTTTCACCGCGGCCCTCGCCCAGGAGCTGACCCGCGCCACCGCCGGGGCCTTCGGCAGCCCCGCCCGGCTCGACATGGTGCGGGCGCTGCGCGATTTCCTGCCCGAGGACCTGGACACGATCCAGCTGTACAGCGGTGGCACGGAGGCGGTGGAGGCCGCGCTGCGCCTGGCGAAGTCCGTCACAGGAAAGCACGAATTCCTCTCCTTCTGGGGCGGCTTCCACGGAAAGACCATGGGCAGCCTGGCCCTGACCGCCGGCGCCCGCTCGGGTCTCGGGCCGCTCCCGCCCGGCTACTTCTCCGCCCCGTACGCCAACTGCTACCACTGCCCCTTCAAGTTACGGGCGCCCGAATGCGGCTTCGCCTGCGTGGATCACGCCCGTGACGTGATCAAGGAGAACTCCACCGGGGCTCTCGCCGCGATCGTGGTGGAGCCCGTGCAGGGCAGGTCCGGCAACGTGGTGCCGCCCCGGGGCTACCTCGCGGCCCTGGGCGAGGTGGCCCGCGAGTTCGACGCGTTGCTGATCGCCGACGAAATGATGACCGGTTTCGGCCGCACCGGTGCCGCCTTCGCCCATCAGCACGAGGAGGTCCGCCCCGACGTGCTGACCGTCGGCAAGGGCATGGGCGGCGGCTACCCGGTCACCGGAGTCGTCGCCTCGGCGCAGACCATGGCGGCGGCCCCGTTCTCCGAGCCCAGTGCGAGTTCGTCCAGTTTCGGGGCGTTCCCCATGGCGTGCCGGGCGGTGGCCGCGACCATGAGCGTCCTCACCGAGGACAAGCTGGTCGACAACGCCGCCGCCCGGGGCCGGGAGATGCTCGATCAGCTGGCCGACCTGACGGAACTCGCCCCGCTGGTCGGCGACGTGCGCGGTGCGGGGCTCGCTCTCGGCATCGAGCTGGTGGTGGACAAGCGGACCCGTGAGCCGGCGCCCAAGAGCCTGGTCCAACGCGTCTACCTGGAACTGCTGGAAGCAGGCGTCCTGGTGATGCTCGGCGGCAACACACTGCGGCTGTACCCGCCGCTCACCGTCGACCGCGCTCAGGTGGAGACCGCCGTCGGCATCATCCGCGAGACCCTGATCGGCATGGAGGGTGAGGCGTGACCGTCGTGTTCGACACCGACCGCCTCACCGTCACGGCGGCGCAGGCCGCGTCGGAGGCCGCGAAGGAGCTGCTGCGCTGGCGCGGCACCCGGTTGACCGTGCGCACCAAGGAAGGCGACGCGCCGGTCAGCGACGCCGATCTGGCCGCCGAGCACCAGGCGCTGGCCATCCTGCGCATGTACACACCGGACTTCGGGATCGTCTCGGAGGAGTCCGATCCCGTCGCCCCCGGGGACGGCCGGCCGACCTGGATCGTGGACCCGCTCGACGGCACGACCAACTACCTGCGCGGACTGCCCGACTACGCGGTCGCCCTGGCGCTGGTCGTGGAGGGCGTCACGCGGTTGTCCCTGATCCGGTTCCCCGAGTCCGGCACGGTGTTCCGGGCCGTGGCCGGGCAGGGCGCGTTCCGCGACGAGATGCCCCTGCGCATCGCGGAACGTCCGCCGGGCAGACCGCTGGCGGGCACCGGCTTCGGGACCGAAGGGGTGGTGCGGGGGCGGCAGCGCTCGGTGGCCGACCGGCTGCTCGACGCGGGGTTCGAGATACGCGAACCGGGCAGCGCCTCCACGGGGCTGTGCCGCGTCGCCTGCGGGGCGTACGACGGCTATCTGGAGTTCGGCATCGGGATCTGGGACACCGTGCCCGGTGCGCTGCTGGTCGCCGAGGCGGGAGGCGTGGTCACAGGGTGGGGCGGTGACGCCTTCACGTCCCGTCACGACAACATCGTCGCGGCGTCGCGGACCGTCCACCGGGAACTGGTCGAGGCCGGGGGCTCCTGCCCGCCGGTGGCGTCGGGAGGGAAGGCATGAGCACGAACGGGACACCCCTCGCGCCGGTGCCGATCGGCCGGGACAGGTCCGTTTCGGTGGTCGTCGTCGGGTTCGGCACGGCGGGCGGCGCCCGGCTCAGCGGGTACGGATCCGTACCGGGCGTCGAAGTGGCGGCGGTCGTCGACCCGTCACCCGAGCGCCGCGCGCGGGCGGCGGGTCTCCTGCCCCACGGCCGGGTGTTCTCCTCACTGGACGAGGCGATGGCGACCGCCCCCGCGGTGGACGTGGTCGACGTGTGCACACCGCCCGCCTTCCACGGCCCGCTCACCCGGGCCGCGCTCTCGGCGGGCCGTCACGTGATCTGCGAGAAACCGGTCGCGGCGCGCGGCGCCGAGGCGCGCGAGCTGACGGAGCTGGCCCGCGCCCGGGGCCGGCTGCTCTTCCCCTCGCACAACTATGGGACGTCACCCCTCATGCGGACGCTGCGCGAGGCGGTCACCGGGAGCCCCCGCACCGGGAACGGCGGCGTGGGGCGTCTGGAATCGGCCACCTTCCGCATCCTGCGCGACCGGCACGCGCGCGGGGTGCCGGGTTACTCCCCCGACTGGCGCCGGTCTCCCGAACTGGCCGGTGGAGGAATCCTGTTGGACCACGGGACGCACTGTGTCTACATGGCGCTGCGGCTGTTCGGCCGGGCCCCCGTGAAGCTGTCCTGCACCGTGGAACGGCCGGACGGCGATCCTGCGGCGGTGGACGAGGCGGCCAGGCTGCGTCTGGACTTCGGCGACGGCCGGTGCGACATCCGGCTGAGCTGGACGAGCGACGAGCGGTCCAACCACTACGCGGTCCGCGGCTCCGCCGGGTCGGTGCGCATCGACGACGGAGAGGTGACCGGTCGCACGGCGGAGGGGCAGTGGCGGCGGTCCCTCGTCTCGCCGAGCAAGGACCAGGCGCACCTGGAGTGGTTCACGCCCATGTACGAGGATTTCCGGCGGGTGCTCTCGGACCCGGGGCTGTGGGGCATGTGCGCCCGGGAGATCGTGGACACCGCGCGGGTCGTGGAGGCGGCCTACGCCTCGGCGGACGCGGGTGGTCGCGTGGTGGCGGTATGAGTTCGCCGGCCCTGCCCGCCCGGTGGCGTGGCGGCCGCAGGGGTGCGGTGGTGGATCCGTGGACACCACCGCCCCACCACGGTCCCCGCCGGGGCGACGCACCGGCGGGGACGGCCTGCCGGTGCGTGTGCGGATCAGCCGCCCGCGCCGATGGCACGGGCGAGCAGCGGGCCCTCCTCGGACAGGTTGTCGAACGTGGTGGAGCGTTCGTGGGACGCGAAGTAGTGGCAGATCACCCGGCCGTCGATGGCGGGCAGCCATTCCAGGCGGCCGGAGCGGTACGGCTCTCCCAGGTTCCGCGTCCGCCCCTCGCCGAGCCGCCCTCCGAGCAGCGAGTACGACATCTGGGTGACGTAGCGCGGCGCGAAGCTGATCTCGCGGGGCAGGGCGCTCAGGGTGTGCTCCAGGAAGTCCGCGTCGAAGAAGGCGGCGGAGTCGACGCCGGCGAAGCCGCAGCACATGTACGGAACGTAGGGGGTGCCCGGCAGGTGGTCCGCTATCCAGTGCACGCCCTGGGGCTCCCACCCGAACTCGGGCGAATAGAGGAAGGCGGGACGCTCGTCCGATGCGGCCGTCGCCCAGTCGACGAGGGCACGCGGACGGGACAGGAACACCACGTCGCTGTCCATGCTGACGACCGACGGCGCGCGGCTGAGCAGGTAGTAGTCGACGAGCTGGAGGATACGGACGTTGTTGCGGCGCACCGCGGCGAGCGTGGGGTGGTCCGCGAGCAGTTCCTCCACGTGCCGGTCCGCTTCGGCGCGGCCGATGATCCGGGCGTCGGGCACGTGCCGGCGAAGCCGGGCCGTATCGCGCGGGGTGAGCGTGCCGTCGTCGTGCACCACGGGCGTCACCTCGGGCCAGAAACGGGCCAGCGACTTGGCGGCGAAGAGGTAGAGCGGCACGTGGTCGGAGGAGACCAGGCTGTGCACCTCCACTCCGTGCTCGCCCGTGAATCGGGGGGTCTGCGTGGCCAGCAGCCGTCGGGTGAGGGCGAACACGTCCTGCGTGTCACCGGCACTGACGGCTCCGGACTGACTCATGCGGGTCTCCTTGACCGAAGGGCAAACGTGAACGAACACCATGATTATCAGCAAATCGCTTTATCTGTGGAGGAGTTGGGACCGGACGACCGGAACTGGCTCTTCTTCACCCCGCACGAGGCGGACGTGGTCCGTGAGGCCATGGCGCTGCTCGTCCCCGGCCCCGCCGACGCGCCGGGCGAGCCCGGCCCCGGGGCCCGCGAAGCGGACGCCGTCCGGTACGCCGACCGGCTGCTCGGCGCGTTCACCGTCGAGCCGCCCCTCGTGTACGCGTCCGGCCGCCCCGACGGCTCCTTCCTCCCCCTCACCCCCGCCCAGCGAACGGGGTGGCGCCGCCGGGTCTCGGACCTGCGCCGCGCCTACCGCACGGGAGTAACGGTTCTGGACCGCCTGGCGGGCGGCGACTTCGCCTCCGCCTCGCCCGCATCGCGGCACCGGGCCCTGTGCGACGCCGAGGCGGCCGTCTTCCGCGACCAGCTCTTCGACCACGCCGTCGAGGGAACCTACGGCGCCCCCGTCTACCGGGGCCGGCCCGCCCCGGCGAACCCCACCCTGCTCGGACTGCCGGCGCCCCGGGGCGCCGGGACGGCCACGACGCCCGCCGGACCGCCGCGGACGGACCCGCCCGAGGCCGTGGGGCCGTACGCCGGCCCGGGGCCCGATCCCGTCGCCGTCCTCGCCCGGCACTTCACCAGGGCCGCACGGCTGATCGCGTCGTCCGGGGGCTACGGTGGCTGAACGCGCGGTGGTCGTGGGCAGCGGCCCGGGCGGATCGACGGCAGCGATGGTCCTCGCCGAAGCGGGCTGGGACGTCACCGTCCTGGAGCGCGGCCCCAACCACTTCGAGGACCTCTCGGTCCCGGCTCCGCGCCACGTCTTCTCCGCCGACGAGATCAAGGGCCCGGTCCGCGGTTTCGAATACCCTGACCCGCTCGCCGAGCCCCGCGTCTACCACGACCGGGCCTTCCCCGGGCAGCCCGTCACCGGGTTCGTCAACGCCCTGCCGGCGGCCGTCGGCGGCGGCTCGGTGCACTGGGACGCCAAGACGCCCCGGCTGTGGGATCTCGACTTCGCCAAGCGTTCCGCGCTGGGCCCGCTGCCGGGCGGCGACGTCGTGGACTGGCCGTTCGACTACGCGGAGATCGCTCCCTACTACGACGAGGCCGAGGCGCTCCTGGGTGTGCAGGGCGACCGCGCCGCCCTGCCCGCGACGACCTTGCGCCACGCCCCGCGCTCGCGGGACTTCCCGATGCCGCCGGGGCCGGACCAGACGTCGTCGGTGCGTGTGGCCGAAGCCGCGCGGACGCTGGACCTGCACCCCTACCCGATGCCGATGGCCGCCAACTCCCGTCCCTACGACGGGCGGCCCGTCTGCGTCGACTGCGGCGCGTGCTGCGGCTACGGCTGTCCCGACCTCTCCCGCGGCAGTGCCCTGACGGCGCTGCGCCGCGCGGTCCTGGCGGGCGCCGAGGTGCTGCCGCTGGCAACGGCCGTGCAGGTGCGGTACACGGGACGCAGGGCACGCGCGGTGGTGTACGCGGATGCCGAGGGCGTCCGGACGGAACTTCCCGCCGACCGGGTGGTGCTCGCGGGATCCGCGGTGGAGAGCTGCCGCCTCGCCCTGCTGTCGGAGCTGCCCGATCCGTCCGGGCTGCTGGGACGCCACCTGATGTTCCACTGGTACTCCGTCGCCTACGGACTGTTCCTCGGGGAGCGGGTGCGCAGCCCGAGGGGCCGGAACATCACCCACGCCCTGGACGACTTCGCCGACCCGGACCACCCCGGCGCGCGCGAGGCCGCACGCGCGGCGGGGCTGCCGTATCTGCGGGGTGGCGTGGTCGAACTCGGCGGCGGGCAGCCCGGCCCCGTCCAGGAGGGCCGTCTCTACCGGCGGCTCCTGCCGGAGCTGACGGACGTCCCCTACGGCCGGGCCTTCCAGCGGCTGATGCGCGAGAGCCCCCTGCGGGACCGGTTGCTCGGGGTGCAGATGCACGGGGAGGACGTCTCCCAGCGGGAGAACCGCGTCGGCCTCGATCCGGCCGTCCGGGACTGGCTGGGGCTGCCGGTGCCCTGCATCTCGTGGGCCCCGCACCTCCACGAGACCACGGCCCAGCGCTTCTACCTGCCGCGGCTGGCCGCGCTGCTGAAGGCGGCGGGCGCGGACGCGGTGGCCGCGGTGCCCGAGACTCGCTCGCGGGCCTTTCCCGGTGAACCCGGCACCGTGCCCGGCAACTTCCACACCCTCGGGGGGTTGCGGATGAGCCACGACCCTCGCATGGGGGTGACGGACGGCGCGGGCCGGATGCACGCGCTGGACAACGTCTTCGTCGCCGACGGCGGCCTCTTCCCCACCTCCGGGGCGCACAACCCGACTCTGACGATCACGGCCACCGTGCTGCGCAACACCAGGAGGACGACGTGAGCGACACGACCGCCGAGGACATCCGCCCCTATGCCTTCGATCCCGCCGCCGCACTGGGCTGGAAGAACATCGGCCTGGACGGTCTGGGGTGCTTCATGCGCTCGGTCGAGGCCGTGCTGCTGCACCGGGGCTACGACGCGGACGCGGTGGCACGCGGCCTCGCCGTACCGCTCGACCTGGTGCGGCGCGGGGAGTGGTACGGGCCGATGAGCGACTTCCCGGCCTGCGCGGTTCGTTGGCACCTGACCGGGATCGGGTCGGGCCGCAGTCACTGGCCGCGCGTCGCCGAACTCGTCGGTTCCGGGACACCGGTGGTGCTGATGCCGGACGGCCACCACTGGCCGGGCGACGACCATGAAGGCAAGGAGCACTACCACCACCACATGGTGCTGGCCCACCGGATCGACGACCGGGGGCTGCACGTCCTGGACACCGACGCCCCGGCGAAGGACGGCCATCGGCGGGTCCTGCCCGTCACCGACGCACTGCGCGAGGCGTGCACCCGGTACGCGGTCGTGGAGCGGATCGCGCCGCCGGACGCACGGCGCCCCGAGGAGACGGCCGCCGCGCTGGTGCCGCCTTCCCTGGCCCCGCTCGGCGAGGACGTCGCCGAACTGCGCGCGTTCCACGGCGAGGTGTGGTCGGGGGCGCGCCTGCCCCTGCTGCTGGCGAAGGGGATGGATGTATGGGTGCTCGGGGACGTGCAGCCGCAACTCTTCCTGCTGGGGCATGCCCTGGCCGGTGCCGAGGAGTCGCGCACCGTCGAAGTGTCCCGTGCGGCGCTCGCGGCGGCGGGGCGGGCCCAGAAGCTGGGCCTGTTGCTGCTGGGGCTGCACCGCTACCGCTCGGAGGGCGTCTACGCGATGGCCCATGAGGAGATCGCCGCGCTGGCGAACGCGCTGGAGGCACTGCTGGAGGCGATGTGCCGGCACGCCGGGACCGGGCACCCGCACGCCGAGGGGGACGGCACCCGTCTCGCACGGCGCCTGCGGGGCGAGGCCGAGTGGTGCTTCGGGGAGGGCAGGCCGCTGCCCGAGCTGTCCTTCGCCTGAGCCCCCGCAGGCACGAAAAGCCGCCCGGAAGACAACCTGAGAAAAAGCGAAAAACCCTGCGGACAATCGCCCGGGAGGCGTCCGGCCGCAGGGACGGAAAACTATTCCCCGAATAGGGGAGAAAAAATTGGACGGAGTTTTCGAAATAATTGACAGTCTTGATCGATGGTTTTAGCGTGTGGCATGGATTTCGCGTTTCCGCACGGTAAGGCACGGCAAACAGAGGGGTGGGCTTGCAGATGAGCAGCGTAAACAGTCTCGGATCCACGGACCGCACGGAACTGTTCGACGAGGTGCGCACGATTCTCGTCGAACAGTGCGAGACCCCGCCGGAGGTCGCCGGAAAACTCACCGAGAACGACCCGATGAGCCGACTCGGGCTCGATTCCATCACGCTTGCCTATGTCTTCACCTACTTCGAGCAGAAGCACGATCTGACTTTCGAGAACGACGACATCGACCCCCTGCGCTACACCACGGTCGGCGCATTGCTGGACATCCTCACCGCGCGCATCTCCGAGGCTGCCGCGGAGGCCCGGTGACCGCAAAGACCCTCGCCCCGTCCGGCGTCCCGCCCAAAGCCGCTACCCACGCGTCGGGCCCGGACGACCGGCTGCTCATGGACACCTTCATGTCGCAGTACCGGCTTCCGGCGGTCGCCGCCGCGGACCGCCTCGGTCTCTTCCCGACGCTCGCCGGGTCCCCGGCCGACGCGGCCGAACTCGCCGCGTCACGCGGTCTGGACCGGGCCGGGACGGCGGTGGTGCTGGAATTCCTCGCCGCCCTCGGATACCTGTCCGTGCACGGCGGCCGATACCACCTGACCCCGGACGCCCACGCCTTCCTGCTCCCGGACGGCGCCCGCTACTGGGGGCCCATGCTCGGACTCGGCTGGGACGAACGCTGCGCCGCCGTCCGCGGACTGATCACCACCGGCGCCGCCCACGGCTACCGGGGCAAGGACATCTGGGAGACCCATGAACGCTCCCCCCACCACGGCGAGCAGTTCGCCCGTGCCATGCACGCGCACTCCGTCGGCCCTGCCGCGGCCCTCGCCGATCGTCTGGACTTGACGGACTGCGTCGCGCTGCTGGAGGTCGGGGGCGGCGTGGGCACCTTCGCGATGGCGCTGGCGCGCCGCAATCCGCGCCTGACGGCCACTGTTGTGGACCTGCCCGTGGTGGAGCGCGAGGCGAACCGACTGCTGGAGCGGACGGACCTCGCCGAGCGGGTCCGGCTGCGCACCGGCGACATGTTCGCCGACCCGTGGCCGGGCGACCAGGACCGGGTGCTGTTCGCGGACGTGCTGAGCGACTGGGACGACGCGCACTGCCGAGATCTGCTGGAACGCGCCCGCGCGGCCCTGTCCGCCGAGGGCCGGCTGCTCGTGCACCAGGTGCTGCCCGACGACGCGGCCCGCCGCTCCCCCACCGTCACGGGCTACTCGCTCGCCCTCGCGGTCATGACCGGCGGCCGACTTCGCACATGTCCCGAACTCGTCGCGCTGCTCGACGCATCCGGCTTCACCGACTGCGACGTCACGCCGGTCTACGGTCACTACTCCCTGCTCACCGCACGCCCCTCCTGACACCGGCCCGGCCCTGCCGGACCGAAGCCCATCGGACGTCCGCACCCGAACGGGAGACCACATGGACAGCCCGCCCCGCGTCACCGCCGTCATCACCAGCCGCGAGCGCTTCTCGTACGCCGAGGAGTCCCTCAAGAACTTCTTCGCCCACACCGACGTTCCGTGCCACGTCGTGTACGTCGACGTCAACTCGCCCAAGGACCGCTGGGAACGGCTGCGCCGACTGAGCGACATCCACGGCTTCACCGCGGTGCGCGTGAACAAGTACGTCTCGCCGAACTGCGCCCGCAACATCGGACTGCGCTATGCCGAGGGCGAGTACGTGGTCTTCCTCGACAACGACGTGGAGTACACGGACAACTGGCTGGAGCCGCTGATCGCCTGCGCCGACGAGGAGAAGGCCGCGATGGTCGGCCCGCTCTACCTGCACGGACCTCTGGAGGAGCAGACGGTCCACATGGCCGGCGGCGACATGGAGTTCTCCGGTGTCTGGGGCACGCGCGACTTCACCCAGACCCAGCGGTACTTCATGAAGCACGTCTCGGAAGTACCCGCCGAGAAGATGCGCCGCCAGGCGTGCGACATCATCGAGTTCCACTGCGCGCTGGTGCGCCGCTCGGTCTTCGACCAGGTCGGCGGCATGGACGAGGGACTGCTGACCACCCGCGAGCACCTCGACTTCAGCCAGCGGGTGCTGGACGCCGGCGGCACGGTGTGGTTCGAACCGAGGTCGGTGATCACCTACCGGATGCCGCCGCCCTTCGCGCTCGGCGACCTGCCGTACTTCATGCTGCGCTGGAGCGACGCGTGGACGGCCGAGACCCTCAAGCATTTCGCCACCAAGTACGGCATCAGGCCCAGTTACGTGGAGCGGGTCGTCAAGAACCGCAAGGGCCGGCAATGGCTGCTGTTCGAACAGATCAAGCAATACCTGCCCGACGCACTCGGCCCGGCCGGTACCAAGGCCGTCAAACGGGTCTTCCAGAAAGTGGAACCGGTCGGCAACCGCCTGCTGGTGGAACTCATGACCTTCCGCGAGCCCCCACTGCGCTGGCAGGTCCACCGGGGAGGCGAGGCCGTCGCCCCCGAGCCGGCCACCGCGGGCGCCGCCCGGTGAACGCCTGCCCCCCGTCCGGACCTCGCGTCGTGGTGGTGACCGGCATCCCCGGCAGCGGGAAGTCCACCGTGGGTGCGCTGCTGGCACGCCGGTTCGACCCCTCGGTGCTGATCGAAGGCGATGTGCTGCGCCGCATGGTGGTCACCGGCCGTGCGGAAATGGCCCCCGCCCCGTCGCCGCAGGCGCTGCGCCAGTACGAACTGCGCCTGCGCCACCTGGCGATGCTGACCCGTTCGTACGCCGCGGAGGGCTTCACCGTGATCGCCGAGGACAACCTGCTGGGCGAACACCTGGAACGGTTCATCGGCATGCTCGGCGACGTCCGCCCCTGCCATGTGGTGGTGCTGGCCCCGCGGCCGGAGACGGTCCTGTCCCGGGACGCGGGCCGCGCCCACCAGGCGTACGACGGACAGGGCTGGGGGGCACGCGAACTGGACGAGGTGTTCCGCCGCGACACCGCGCGCATCGGCTTGTGGCTGGACACGACCGGCCAGAAGGAGGAGGAAACCGTCCGGGACATCCTGGACCGCCTCGACGAGAGCGCGCTGTCATGACCGGTGCGGCCCCCGCCCCGTCGCCGTGCTCCGGGACTCGGGCAAAATCCGGCGCCACGGTCCCGGACGGCCGGGTGGTCTGCGTGTACCAGGCGCTGGTGACTCCCGAGGCCGTCCGCCGCTGCGCCGGGCTGCTCGACGCCGCCGAGCGCGAACGGGCCGGCCTGCTGCCGAAGCGGGACGCCGCCCGGTTCACCGTGGCACGCGGACTGCTGCGCTCGGCGCTGTCCGGACGTCTCGGAGTACCGCCGGGCAGCGTCGCACTCGCGGCGCGCTGCCCGGCCTGCGGAGAAGCCGGCCACGGTCCGGTGCGGCTGGCCGGGGGCGGCGGCGCGGGGTGGACCGTGTCGATCGCCCACTCGGGGGTCCTGGCCGCGGTGGCGCTGGGGCGCGGGGCCGGGCCGGTGGGGGTGGACGTGGAGACCGCGGACCGCGCCGCAGAGGTCGAGACGCTGACCCCCCGGCTGTTCGGCCCGGAGCACAGCGGTCGGCTCACCCGGCTGTCCGCGCCGGTGCGGCGGGCCGTCCTGCTGCGGGTCTGGACGAGCGCCGAGTCGTACGCGAAGGCCACCGGCACCGGACTCGGTCACGCCCTGGCCCGCATGAGCGCGCGAGTCGACACCACGGGCCGGGTGACCGTGGCCGGCCCCGAGGAACTGGCGGGCTGGTCGGTGCGCACCGTCCCGGCTCGCGCGCCGGGCTACGCCGCGGCCGTGACAGTCCGGCACGGCGCACGCGTGCACACGCACGTACGTACGGATCTGACGGCCGGCACGCCGATCGGCTGAGGCACCGCCCGCCTTCCGCCGACACGGCGGTGGTGGTTGCGCACACGAGAGGACACGGATGCGGCACACCGACGACGGCCCGGCGGCACCCGCCGCCGCGCTGGAAGACCTGGTCCGCGAGCGGCTGGCCGAACGGGTCGGCAGGGATCTGGCCCGGAGCATCACCCGGGAGGACAAGTTCTTCGAACTCGGCATCGATTCGCTGGACATCGTGACCGTGCTGGCCACGCTGGAGCGGGAGTGCGCCGTCGAGCGGATCGCCGACGGCGAACTGTGGGACATCGCGGACTCGGTCGGCGCCCTCGTCCGCCACCTGTCCGCGCACGGCCGGCTTCCCTGGGAGGCCCGATGACCGCCCCCTCCTCCGTCGTCGTGACCGGCCTCGGGGTGCTCTCGCCCGGTGGCGCCGGCGTCGACGCCCTGTGGCGGGCGTGCGCGGGCGGCGTGGTCGCCTTCCGGCCGGTGGAGCACTTCGACGTCTCCCGCACCGGCGCGCACCTGGTCGGCCTCGTGCCCGAGGAGGCGACCGGGCGCGGGGTCCCGCCGCCCGGACACCCTGCCCGGCTGCCGTACCTGGTGCACCGGTCGACGGACGATGCCCTGAAGGACGCCGAGGCGCGCACCGGCCGGGGCCGGGACCGCGTCGGCCGCACGGCCCTGGTGCTGGGCACCACCGACAGCGGCGGCTTCCCGTCCGCCACCGCCTGGCGGGCGTGGCACGAGGGACGCGCCCCCGCCGCCTGGAGCCCGTACGCCCCTCCCGCGTGGGACGGGCCGGTGGTGCAGGTGGGCAACGCCAGCGCCGCGGGCGCCACCGCTCTCGGGGTCGGCGCGGACCTGTTGCGCGACGGTCTCGCCGACCGGGTGCTGGTGTGCGGGGTGGACACCATCACGGAGACCGCCTTCCAGGGCCTGGCCTCGCTGCGCACGCTCAGCCCCGGCGGCTGCCGCCCGTTCGCCGCGCGCCGCTCCGGCATCCGGATCTCCGAGTGCGCCGCCACCGTCGTGCTGGAGCGCACCGCGGACCGACCGCTCGCCCACCTGCGCGGCTGGGGCAGCAGCAACGAGGCGAGCCAGGCCGCCCGGCCGGACTTCGAGGGGGTCGCCAAGGCGGTGCGGCGGGCCCTGGCGGACGCCCGTACCCGGCCCGAGGAGATCGGATACGTGAACGCGCACGCCGCCGGAACCCGTCACGGCGACGTGGCGGAACTGCGCGCGCTGGCGGACGTGTTGGGCGACCGCCTCCCCCGCATACCCGTCGTCAGCAGCAAGGCGGCGCTCGGCCACTGCCAGGGCGCCGCAGGCACAGTGGAGGCCATCGTGACCGTACTGACCCTGCTGCGCGCGGAGGTGCTGCCGACGCTCGGCCTGCAGGACCGCGACCCGCGCTGGGACCACCTGAACCTGGGGGACGAACAGCCCGACCGGCCACCGCGGGCGGCACTCACCCTCTCGTGCGGTCTGGGCGGCTCCAACGTCGCGGTGGTGTTCGGCCGTGACGCGTGAGACCGCGCGGATCGCCGCGACCGCCGTGCGCCTGACCGAGCGCGAGTTCCCCCGCGTGCCGAGCGAGACCGCCGACCTCCCCCGGATGCCGCTCGCCGTGCGCGACGTGCTGGGCCCCGAACTCCTCGCCGCCGCCCGGGAGGCGCTGACCGCCGCGGGCATCGCCCCCGACGAGGCGCACGCCCTGGGCTGTGTCACCGCCTCCCACCGCGCCACCTGCGCCACCTCCGCGTACATCGCCGAGGTCCTGGACTCCCACGGGCCCCGCTGGCTCGCTCCGGAGTGCTTCCTGCACTACTCGGCCCACTCGCTGACCGGGCGGCTGTGCATCGAACTCGGCCTGGACGGCACCGCGGTCACCCTGACCGGAGCCTCCAGCGGGGTCGACGCCCTGGGATACGCCGCCGCCATGATCGCATCGGGCCGGCTGCGCCGGGTCCTGGTGGCCGCCGCGCACTGGCCGCCGCCCGAAGATCCGCGGGACACCGGACCGGTACGCCTGCGCACCGCCGCCGTGGTGCTGGACGGTGCCGGCGGCTGGGGGGACGTCGGCGGCTGGCGCCCGGGCGGCAGCCACCCCGCCGTGCGGGACGCGGACGACGCGGACCAGGGGCGGACCGACCCCAGCGAGGCGTTCGCCGCCCTGGCCGACTGGCACCACCGACGCCCCGCCGAGCCCGCCGAGCTTCACGGGGGCGGCTCGCTCCTCGTCCTGCGCCCGGGAGGCACCGCATGAGCGCGGCCATGCCTCACGACACCCTGCCGGGCCTGCTCGCGGCACGGGCCGCGGCCACGCCCGCGCGGCCCGCCGTGGAGTACCGGGGCACCACCGTCACATGGACCGAACTCGCCGACCGGGTGCGGCGTGCCAGGGCCCGGCTGCGCCGGGACGGCCAGGCACCCGGGGCCCGGCTCGGGATACTGGCGCGCAACGACCCCGACACGCTCGTCGCGCTGCTGGCGGCGACCGCCGAGGGACGGGAGGCCGTTGTGTACGACGGCCGGGCGACAGCCGCCGAACGGGACCAGGTGGCCGCGCTGGCCGGGCTGGCCGGATGGCACACGCCGTCGGCCGCCGACCACGCGGACGGCCCCGTCGGCGCCGAGGCCCCCGCGCCCGGCGGTTTCGCACCGGCTCTCCACCTGGGCCTGGTGACGTCGGGCACCGGCGGACTGCCGAAAGTGGTGCGCAAGCGGTGGCACACGACCCTCGCGAACGCGGCGGACTTCGCCGCACTCGCCGGCTACCGCGAGGGCGACCGCGTCCTGTGCACGACCCCGGTGCACCACGCCTATGCGTTCGGCGTGGCCGTGCTGCCGGCGCTGGTCACCGGCTGCACCCTGGTGCTGGCCCCGCATCCGGCCTCGCCCATGGCGCTGGCCCGGCTCCTTCGTGACAGCCGCGCCACCGTGGTGCAGAGCGTCCCGTTCCTCTACCGGGCCGTGCTCGACAGCGGCGAGCCGCCCGCACCGTCCGCCCTGCGGATCTGCGTCAGCGCCGGCGAGCCGCTGTCCCCCGCGCTGGCGGAGGACTGGCACGCCGCCACCGGCGTGCCGTTGCGCGACCAGTACGGCTCCACCGAGTTCGGCCAGATCGCGTACACCACCGGTGTCCCGGGCGGACCGCTGCGCCTGCTGCCCGGTGTCACAGCCCGCCTGCGCGCCGCGGACGGCACGTGGCTCGCCGCGCCGGGCCCGGACGTCTCGGGAGAACTGCACCTGCGCCAGGCCGGCGCCGGTCCCGTCACCTACTGGGGGCTGCCCGAACTGACCGCCGCCTCCCGCGCCGACGGCTGGTTCCGCACCGGTGACACCGGGCGGCTGCCCTCCCCCGGGTACGTCGTCGTGGAGGGCCGCACCACGCGGCGCATCTCGGTGGCGGGCCGCAAGGTCGACCCCGACGAGGTCCAGCGGGCCGTGCTGCGGGTGCCCGGCGTCCGCGAGTGCTGGGTCGCCGCGCCGCCCGAGGGCAGCGCCGGACACGGCGACCGGTTCGCGGCCTTCGTCGCCGTCGAGGAGGGGGTCACCGAGTCCGGTCTGCGCCGACACGTGGCGCGCTTCCTCTCCTCGTACAAGGTCCCCACCCGTTTCCACCTGCGGGAGGCACTGCCCCGCACCGGAACGGGAAAGGTGCACGCCGCCCGGCTGTGGCAGGAGGCCGCGCAGGGGGCCGTCCAGGCCCGTGGACAGGAGGACGCCCCGTGACGACCACCGTGCTCGACGCCGTGTCCCGCGGCCGGTACGCCCTGCTCCTGCCTGGTGCGGGATCGCAGCTCCCTTCCATGGCCCGGCGGCTGTGCCGTTCCTTCGACTGCGCGCGGGACGTGCTGGAGAGGGCGGCGAAGGCCACCGGGCTCGACCTCGTCCGCCTCTGCCAGGAGGGCAAACCCGCCGAACTCGCCACCGCGGAGATCTCCCACCCCGCGATCGTCGCCACCGCGCTGGCGGCGACGGCCGCGCTCCGTCGGCACCTGGGCGACCGGTGGGCACCGCCGGCCGTCGTCGGCGGCCACAGCCTGGGTCACTTCGCCGCCCTCGTCGAGGCGGGTGCCCTGGAGTTCGACGACGCCCTGCGCCTGGTGGCCCGGCGGGCGCGGCTCATGAGTGAGCAGACGCGGGCGCGGCCCGCGCTGATGACGTCCTTGGCGGGGGTGTCGCCCGAGCGGGTCGCCGAGTGGTGCGCCGCCTGCCCGTCGGAGCACGGCGTGGTGGTGCCGGCCTGCTTCAACGGCCCGCAACAGACCGTGGTGTCCGGTGACGCGGCCGCCGTGCGCTGGGTCGGCGGTCGTGCCGGGGCGCAGGAGGGGGTACGGGTGAAGGAGCTGTCCGCCGGTGTGGCGTCGCACTCCCCGCTGATGGAACCCGTCCAGCAGGCGCTGCGGCCCGGCCTGGCCGCGGTGTCGCTGTCACCGCCGGCCGTTCCGCTCCTGCTCAACAGCACCGGACGGATCGCCCGGGAGGTGGGCGCGGTGCGCCGGGACCTCCTGGAACAGCTCGCCGTTCCCGTGCGGTGGAACGACGCCATGCGCGCCCTCGTCGCCTCGGGCGTCACCACCGTCCTCGACTCCGGCCCCGGCCAGGTCCTGGCACGGGCCGCCGCCCTGCACCCGGAACTCGCCCCGGTCGCGCTGAACTTCATGCATCCGCTCGAGAAGGCGGTGCCCCTGTCATGACCCGAGGTGACCGCACATCGGGCCGCTCCGCCCTGGTGTTCGGCGGAAGCCGGGGCATCGGCCTGGCCGTCGCGCGCGCCCTGGCGGACCAGGGCCACCGGGTGACCGTCGCCGCCCGCGGCGTGACCACGGGCGGGGCGGGACCGGCGGGCTTCGAGTCGGCGCGTTGCGACGTGACCGACGCCGGCCAGGTGGACGCCGCCTTCGCCCGCACGGAGGCCCGCCAGGGGCCTGTGGAGATCGTCGTCGCGAGCGTCGGCGTCCGCTGCGACGGACTGCTCCAGCGCACCAGCGAGACGGCCTTCCGGCAGGTGACCGACGCCAACCTCACCGGGTCCTGGCGGATCGCGCGGCGGGCGGTGTCCGCCATGGCCGAGCGCGAGTGGGGCCGGCTCGTGTTCGTCTCGTCCGTCGCGGCGGTGCTCGGCACGACCGGGCAGGCCGCCTACGCGGCGGCCAAGGCCGGCCTGATCGGGCTGTCCCGCAGTGCCGCCCGGGAGCTGGGTCCCCACGGAGTCACCAGCAACGTGGTCCTGCCCGGGTTCGTCGACACGGCGCTCACCTCGGACCTGCCGCCTCGCCGGCGCGCCGCGATCCTGGCCGCCACTCCGCTCGGCCGGGCCGGGCGCCCCGAGGAGATCGCCGCCGTCGTGGCCTTCCTGGCCTCCGAGGCGGCCGGTTACGTCACCGGCGCCGTCATCCCCGCCGACGGGGGGCTGGCCATGGGTCACTGAGCGCCGCCCGCCCCCTTTCGGCATCCCGTCCGACGCCCGTCCTGGAGCCCCCATGCGCACACTGCTCGTGGACAACCACGACTCCTACAGTCACAACCTCTTCCAGCTGATCGCCCGCACGACCGGCACCGAACCCGTGGTGCTGCGCAACGACGCCGCGGCGCTGCGGTGGCTCGACCCGGAGGACTTCGACGCCCTGGTCGTCTCCCCGGGGCCCGGGCACCCGGGGCGGGACCGGGACCTCGGGCTCGCGGCGGGCCTGCTGACCGCTCCGTCGCTGCCCGTTCTCGGGGTCTGCCTGGGCCATCAGGCGATAGCCCTGGCCGCGGGCGCTCGTGTGAGCCCCGCGCCCGCGCCCCGGCACGGCCACCTCAGCACGATCAGGCATCTGGGCGACGGGCTTTTCTCCCTCGTCCCCCAGGACTTCACCGGCGTCCGCTACCACTCGCTCGCGGTGCCAGAGCCGCTTCCCAAGGTGCTGCAGGCCACGGCATGGGCGGAGGACGGTGTCGTGATGGGCGTGCGCCATCGGTCGTTACCGCGCTGGGGCGTGCAGTTCCATCCGGAATCGGTGGCCACGGAGTACGGCGAGCGGCTCATCGCCAACTTCGCGCGGCTGGTCCGCGCCCATCAGAGGTCGCGCCCGTCGCGCGCCTCGGTGGGGCACCGCGGGAGCCCCGCCGAGCCGTCGGGCGTGGGCGGCGGCCGGGCGGGGTCCGCCGACCGCGCGGTCGGTCACGGACGGGGCGGCGCGCGGCAGGGCGGTTCCCCGGAATCGCCGGTGCCGGCCGTTCGCCCCCCGTTCCGTCTGCACGTGCGCAAGCTGCCCCTGGCGCCGGACACCGAGGAGTTGTTCCGTGCGCTGTTCGCCCGTGCGAGCCACGCCTTCTGGCTGGACAGTTCACGGGTGGAGTCCGGACTCGCGCGTTTCTCCTTCCTGGGGGACGCCGAGGGCCCCCTCGCGGAGATCGTGCGCTACCGCGCGGGTTCCGGCCACGTCGAGGTGACGGCCCGCGGCGGCACGACCACCGTGCCCGGCACCGTCTTCGACCACCTGCGCGCGCAGTTGGCCCGACGCCGGATCGAAGCGCCCGCGCTGCCCTTCGACTTCCCGTGCGGGTATGTCGGCTGGTTCGGCTATGAGCTGCGCGCCGACTGCGGTTCGCCGCTGACACGGCCCTCGGCGGGGGACGACGCCGCCTGGATATTCGCCGACCGGCTGGTCGCCGTGGACCACGAGCTGGGTGAAACGTATCTGCTGTGTCTGGCGCGCGACGGCAGGTCGGACGGGGCACGCGCCGAGGCATGGCTGCGGCGGACGGGCGCGGTTCTCACCGCGCTGCCGCCGGGCGGCGACCTCCCGGCACCGCCGTCCGGCGGTTCCCCCGTGATCCGGCCGTCCCGCGGCGAGGAGCGGTACCTGGCCGACATCGGGCGCTGTCAGGCGGAGCTGCGCGCGGGCGAGAGCTACGAGGTCTGTCTGACCGACACGGTGCACGTGCCCGTGGACGCGGACGGGCTGGCCGCGCACGCCGTCCTGCGACGGCTCAACCCGGCACCGTACGCCGCGTTCCTGCGCTTCGGCGACGTCGAGGCGGTCTGTTCCTCCCCGGAGCGCTTCCTGCGGATCGCCCCGGACGGCCGGGTGGAGAGCAAACCCATCAAGGGCACCGCGCCGCGCGCGGCGGACCCCGTCGAGGACGCCCGGCTGCGGGAGGCACTGACTCTCGACGCCAAGACCAGGGCCGAGAACCTGATGATCGTGGACCTGCTCCGCAACGACCTGGGGCGGGTGTGCGAGATCGGCAGCGTGCACGTCCCGAGGCTGATGCACGTGGAGACCTACGCGACGGTCCATCAGCTGGTGTCCACCGTCCGCGGCACGCTGCGGCCCGGACTCGGCGCGATCGACTGCGTGCGCGCCTGCTTCCCCGGCGGCTCCATGACCGGTGCGCCCAAGCTGCGCACGATGGAGATCATCGACCGGCTGGAAGGCGCCCCGCGTGGCCTGTACTCGGGTTCGATCGGCTACCTGGGGCTGACCGGGGGCGCCGACCTGAACATCGTCATCCGTACCGCCGTCCGCTCGGGCGGCCACTGGTCCGTGGGGGCGGGCGGGGCGATCGTCCTCGGCTCCGACCCCGCCGAGGAGTACCGCGAGGTGCTGCTCAAGGCCGCCGCTCCGGTGCGGGCCCTGCTGCACGCGGCCGGCGGAACGGACGCACCCCCCATCACCGTGCCGGCCCTCGACGTTCCCGCCCTTCCGGGCTGATCCGCCGACGTCCGGACCGGAACGCCAGCACACCCGCAACTCACCGAAGGAGAACACCATGCCCGTCGACAGCCGCCTGCTGAACATCCTCGCCTGCCCCGTGTGCACCGCACCGCTGCGGGCCGATGACCGGGAGACCAGCCTGACCTGCACAGGAGCGCGTTGTGGCCGCTCCTACCCGGTCGTCGGAGGCATCCCGGTGCTCATAGCCGACGAGGAGCTGGCAGCCGCGTCGGTGTCCGGTTCGCTGGACAGCTGACCACGCCACGCACGCCGTCGACGGCCGAAGGAGTGAGGGGCGACATGGTGAAGACGGAGGAAGCGGCACGGGCCCGCCCGACCGGCGGCCGCCACCCGCGCGGTCTGCTGACGCTGTGGAGCGTCGAGATGTGGGAGCGGTTCAGCTTCTACGGGATGCGGGCGATTCTCGTGCTCTTCCTCGCCGCGCCCGTCGGGAACGGCGGCCTCGGCCTGGCACCGCACACGGCGGCCGCCGTCTTCGGCGTGTACGGCGCGCTGGTCAACCTGCTGGCACTGCCGGGCGGCTGGCTCGCCGACCGGCTGTGGGGCTCGTACCGGGCGGTCGTGCGGGGCGGTGTGGTCATCACTGCGGGGCACACGGTCCTCGCGATACCGGCGGGCGCCGCCTTCACGTACACGGGCCTGGTGCTCGTCGCCATCGGTACCGGGCTGCTCAAACCGGGCATCTCCACGCTCGTGGGCCGACTGTACGACGCCGAGGACGTCGGCGAGGGCCGGGCGGCGCGGCGCGACGCCGGCTTCTCGCTGTTCTACATGGGCATCAGCCTGGGCGCGTTCGCCGCTCCGCTGGTGACCGGCTTCCTCGGAGAGCGTGTCGACTGGCACGCCGGGTTCGGCGCGGCCGCGGTCGGCATGCTGCTCGGTCTGCTGCTGTGCGTGCGCGGACGCGACCGGATGCCCGACGCGCCGGACCGGCCGGTGGCCTCCCCGGGGGCACCGCGCCGTGCCCTGCTCGCCGTGGGCGGGGCGGTGGTGTTCCTCGCCGGTGTGTCCGCCGTCGCGGTGCTGTGGGGGCAGCCGCTCACCCAGGCGGTGGTCCAGGCGGTCACGCTGCTGACGATCGCCGTTCCGGTGGTCTGGTTCGCGGTCATGTTCCGCGCTCCCGGCCTGGCCCCGGTGGACCGCCGCCGGCTGACCGCCTATGTGTGGATCTTCCTGGCGGCCACCGTGTTCTGGATGATCGCCGAGCAGGGCGGTTCGCTGATCAGCCTGTTCGCGCGCGATCACGTGGACCGTACGCTGTTCGGCTGGGAGTTCCCGACCAGTTGGTTCCAGTCGCTGGGGCCGCTCTACAGCATCGTGCTGGCCACCGCGTTCGCGGCGCTGTGGCTGCGACTGGGCGAGCGCCAGCCCAGCACGGCGGCCAAGTTCGCCCTGGGTCTGCTCGGGCTCGGCCTGGCCACCTTGATCATGGCGGGGGCGGGGTGGGCCGCCGCGGACGGCGGCCGGGTCAGCCCCCTGTGGCTCGTCGTGGCCTTCTTCGTGCAGATCATGGCGGAAATGTGCCTGAGCCCCACCGGGCTGAGCGTCACCACCCGGCTGGCGCCGACTCGGTTCGCCAACCAGATCATGAGCCTGTGGTTCCTCTCGGTGGCGCTGGGCAGTGCCCTCAGCGCCCAGGTGGTGCGGCTGTCCACGGTGTGGACGCCCGGGACCTACTTCGCGATGCTGGGAGCCGCCGCCATGCTCTGTGCGGCGGCCCTCGCCCTGTCCCGCGCGCGTCTGCGCCGTCTCATGCGGGGGGTCGGCTGATACACCTGGCACCGCCCTGGCGCCGGGCACCCATGGCGGCCCCGCCCGAGGCGGCCCGGGCGGCGCCGCCCGCTCACCGCGCCCCGGCCGCCCCGGTCGCCGACATCCACGCCGCGTACAACTCGGCGTACCGCCCGGGCCGGGCGACCAGTTCCTCGTGGCTGCCCTGCTGGACGATGCGGCCCCGGTCGAAGACCAGCACGTGGTCGGCGGCCTCGGCCGTCGACATCCTGTGGGCCACGGAAACCGCCGTGCGGCCGCGGGTGGCGTTCTCCAACGCCCGCTGCAGGCGCTGTTCGGTGGCCGGGTCGACGGCCGAGGTGGCCTCGTCGAGCACGAGCAGGTCGGGGTCGGCGAGGTAGGCCCGTGCCAGCGCGACGAGCTGGCGCTCACCGGCCGACAGGGCTTCGCCGCGCTGCCCGACCGGGGTCTCCAGCTCTCGCGGCAGCCCGGCCAGCCAGTCGCCCAGATCGAGGTCGTGCAGGGCCCGCCGTACGTCGTCGGCGGTGGCGCCCGGCCGTCCGTAGGCAATGTTCCTTCCGACGGTGGTGTCGAAGAGGAAGCCGTCCTGCGGGACCATGACGACCCGTCGGCGCAGCGACGAGAAGGGCACGTCGGTCAGCGGCACCCCGCCCAGCGCGATCCGCCCCGAGGTCGGATCCGCCAGCCGGATCAGCAGCTTGACGAAGGTCGACTTGCCCGAGCCGGTCTCGCCGACCACGGCGACCCGGGCGCACGGGGCGATGTGCACGCAGACGTCACGCAGGACCGGCGGGCCGCCCGGGTACGCGTAGCCGACGTCCTCGAACCGCACCTCCACCGGCCCCCCGTCCAGGAGTGTGCCGGCCGGCCCGGGATCGGGCACGTCGACCGGCGTGTCGAGCACCGCCAGGGCACGGCGCCAGCCCGCGAGGGCGTTCTGCAGTTCGTTCAGCACCTCGGTGCTCATCTGGGCCGGTCCGATGAACAGGGTGACGAGGAACAGGAACGCCACCAGCTCGCCTGCGGTCAGTCGGCCGCCGACGCCCAGCAGCACCCCCAGGCTCACCACGCCGCCGATGGCCAGCGCGGCCGCGACCTCACCACTGGAGAGGGTGACCGCCACCAGCCGCTGGGCCCGGCTCTGTGCCCGCCGGTGCTCCTCCACCGCCGTGTCGATCCTGCGCCCGATCAGGTCGCCCGCGTCGTAGGCGTGGATGACGGCGGCGCCCACAACGGCCTCGCCGGTCGCGGCGAGCATGTCACCGCCTCGGGTACGCACCCGGCCGTACGCCTCGGACAGTCGGCGCTGCAGGCCGGGCAGGACCAGGACGAGCGGCACGAACACCGCCCACACCATCAGGGCGAGCTGCCAGGAGTAGACGAACATGACCACGCTGCCGACGAACAGCTGGCACAGGCTGACCAGGAACATGCCGCCGAACTGCAGGAAGGTGCTGAACTGGTCGATGTCCGCGGTCACCCGGGCCACCAGGTCACCGCGGCGTTCGCCCGTCAGCGCTGGTGCCGACAGGTCGTGCACCCGGCGGAACGCCCTGACGCGGAGCGTCGCGAGTCCCGCCTCGACGCTGCGGTACAGGCGGTGGTTCATCCGGGAGGTGATCCAGGCGGTGGCCAGGACGGCGGCGGCGCACACGCCCGCGATCACCAGCACCAAGCCGGTGCGCGGGCCGCCGTCCGCCTGGAACCCCTCGTCGAGGGTGAGTTGCACGGCGATGGGGACCACGACCCGGCCGGCCGCGGCGAGAAGGGCCAGGAGCAACACCGTCAGCAGCCCCTCGCGCAGCCCGGGCGAGACCTCCAGCGCCCGCCGGAGCGTGCCCAGGCTCCCCCGCCGCTCGCCCACGACGCGGCTGTCCCTCCGGTCCTCGACGCGGTTGTCCGTCCGGTCCTCGACGCGGCTGTTCACGCGGTCCTCTCCTCGGGGTGCTGTTGCTGTTCCCGTCGTTCGTAGGCGGTCACCAGGCCGCGGTAGCCGGGACAGCGCTTGCGTAGTTCTTCATGCGTGCCGCTGTCGACCACCCGGCCCCGCTCCACGTACACGACGCGGTCGGCGAGCGCGATGGCGGACTGGCGGTAGGCGACCAGAACGAGGGTGGACGGTACCCGCGCGTCGCGCAGACCACGCAGGATGCGGCCTTCGACCTCGGGATCGATGCTCGACGTGGCGTCGTCCAGCACCAGCAGGCGGGGACGGCGCACCAGCGCCCGCGCGAGTGCGATCCGCTGACGCTGGCCACCGGAGAGCGTCGCGCCGCGCTCCCCGACGCGGGTGTCGAGGCCGTGCGGCAGCGCCCGGACCACATCGGCGGCCTGGACCGCCTCCAGCGCCTCCCAGACCCGGTCGTCCGGCACGTCCAGCCCGAGCAGGACGTTGCCGCGGACCGTGTCGTCGAACAGCAGGGTCTCCTGGGGGACGAACGCCACCGCCGACGACACCTCTCCGGAACGCATCTCGCGGGCGTCGAGACCGTCCATGAGCACGTCGCCGCTCACCGGATCGACGAGCCGCACCATCAGTGTCGCCAGGGTCGACTTGCCCGCGCCGGTGGGCCCGACGATGGCGACGGTCCGCCCGGATTCCACGCTGAGGCTCACGTCGTGCAGGACTGCGTTGTCGTCGTAGGTGTAGCTGACGCCGCGGGTGTCCAGGCTGATCGGGCCTGCGTCCGACAGCTTCAGCCGCCCGGTGGGCAGGTCGCCCTCGGCGTCGAGGACGTGCCTCACCCGGGCCCAGCCGACGGAGCTGCGCGGCAACTCGGCGAGGACCCATCCGAACGCGCGCACCGGAAAGGCGATCATCGTGAAGAGGTAGGAGATCTGGACGAGTTCGCCGACGCTGACGGCTCCCGCGGCCAGCCTCGCCGTACCGACCGCGAGCACGCTGAGGATGCCCAGGTTGGGGAGCGCGTCGAGCAGGGGGTCGAAGGACCCGCGGGTGCGGCCGACCGCCACGTTGGCGTCGCGCAGGCGGGCGGCGGCATCCGCCATCCGGGCCGTCTCGTGCTCCTCCAGACCGAGCGTCTTGACGACCAGGGCGCCGTCGAAACTCTCATGGGCGATGTCGCTGGTCTCGGCGCGCAGGCTCTGGGCGCGCGCCGCGAGTGGTGTCAGCCTGCGCTGGTAGAAGACGTTGAGGAGCCCGATGGCGGGAAAGACGAGCAGGGCGACGGCGGCCATCACCGGGTCGACGGCGAACATCGAGACGATGGCGGCGGTGAGCATGACGACGACGCCGATGGCGGTGGGCAGCGGCACGATGGGCGCCCAGGCGGCCTCCACGTCCGCGTTGACGTTGGACAGCAGTTGGCCGGCCGGGTGGCGCTGGTGCCAGGAGACGGGCAGTCGCAGATAGCGGTGGGCGACCCGGCGGCGGTACGTCGCCTGGAGCCGGAACTGCATGATGCCCGCACCGACACGGCGTCCGATCACCCCGACGACCCGGAGCATCGCCACCCCGAAGACGGCCAGGCCGGCGGCGACCAGGGCGGCCGCGGTGGTCCGGCCCTCCTGGAAGGCGGGCAGGATGACGTCCTCGGTGATGCGGCCCAGCGTCCACGACGTGGCGACCGGCGCCACGCCGTACAGGGCGCTGGCGAGCAGGGCCGCGCAGAAGATCCAGGGTTCCTCCCGTACGGCGACGGCAAGGACCCCCAGGCCCCGGCGCAGGGTCGACCGGTCGGTTGCAGGCACGGGCGAGGTTCCTTTCGTGCGGATCGTGCGTTGTCCGCCCGACGATGCGACCGCGGGCGGGGCGTATCAGGGCGAGACGCCCGGTGTCACTGGCGCGCTCCGCTCGCGGCCGGCAGCGCGTCCAGCAGGTCGAGGTCGTCGTCGTCCAGCCGGACGTGGGCGGCGGCGACGTTGTCGTTCAGATAGCGGATGTTCTTGGTTCCCGGGATGGCGACGACGTGCGGGGCGCGGGACAGCACCCATGCGAGCGCGGCCTGGGCGGGGGTGATGCCACGCCGGTGCGCCACGGTGCGGACACCGTCCAGGAGACAGAGGTTGGCCGCGAAGTTCTCCTCCTGAAAGCGCGGGTTGTGGCGTCGGTAGTCGCCGTCCGGCACGTCCTGGGCGGAGTCGAAGCGGCCCGCCAGGAAGCCGCGGCCGAGCGGCGAGCAGGCGATGAGCGCGATGCCCTCCCGCGCGGTGAAGGGCAGCAGTTCGGCCGTGGCGTCCCGGCTCCACAGCGACAGTTCCGTCTGAACGGCGGCCACGGGGTGCACGCTCTGGGCGAGGCGTATCTGAGGGATGGTCACGTCGGGCAGGCCGAGCATCCGGGCCTTGCCGGCCGTCACGGCCTCGGCCATGGCACCCCAGGTGTCCTCCAGCGGCACCTCGGGGTCGACCCGGTGCAGTTGGTAGAGGTCGACGTGGTCGGTGCGCAGCCGGCGCAGGCTCGCGTCGATGGCCGCGCGGACGTGCTCGGGCCGGCCGTCGCGGCGCAGCCGTGTCTCCCCGGTGACGAATCCCACCTTCGTGGCGAGGAACGCCTTTTCGCGGCGGTCGGCGAGCGCCCGACCCACCAACTCCTCGTTGGTGCAGGGCCCGTAGACATCGGCGGTGTCGATGAGGTCGGCGCCGAGGTCGAGGGCGCGGTGGAGCACGGCGATCGAGGCGTCCTCGTCGCGGCCTGCGGGGTCGTAGGCGTAGGTCATGCCCATGCAACCGAGGCCGACGACTCCCACCGAAGCGTCTCCGGGGCCGATCCGTAGGGTGCGCAACGCGTGTCCTTCCTTGGCTGTCGGGCAGGGCGGGTCATGAGCCGGACCGGGCTCCCGGGGCGGCGCCGCGGGAGCCCGTCGGCGTGATCAGGAGACGGCGCCCTCGCCCCAGGCGCGCTTGAGGATCTCGTCGACGGTCTCCTCGACCGTCTGGTGCGAGGTGTCGAGCCACAGCCCGATGCGGGGCGTGCTGTCCCGGAGCACCTTGTCCAGGTCCTTGGGCTGCCAGTCGGGCCCGTAGCCGGTCTTGGAGCGCTTCTCCTCGCGCCGGGCCACGACGTCCGGATCGGGAGCCAGCATCACCACGGCGAGCGGACGGCTCCTGATCATCTCGGTGATCTCCCGCAGGTGCTCGCCGAGGAGGATGTCCTGGAGGACGACCGTGAATCCGGCCTCGACGTAGGCGTCGGCCGTCGCGGCGGCCAGGCGGTAGCGCAGGCGCAGCTGCGCGACGGCCTCCGGCGGGGCCTCGGCGGTCATGTGCACCTGACCGTTGACGACCATGCGGCGGAATGTGTCGCCACGTACGTGCGCAGAACGGGGCAGGCGCTCGGCGAGGGCCTGCGCGACGGTGGACTTGCCCGCGGCGGAGATGCCCGAGACGACGATGACGCCGGGCTCTCCGTCACGGGAGACGGCGGTGGGGTTGGTCCTGTCGGTCATGGACGGATGGATTTCCTCTCTTGTGCGGGGATGCGGGTGCCGTTGCGGCACCCGGGTCGTCTCAGGCTCGTTCGAGGACCAGCAGGTCCATCGAGGCCGGACGTCGTGTGGAAACACCCCAGGTACCCGGTCGGGGGTCCCGGCGCATGCGCAGACCATGCCGTGCCGCCACCGACAGGATGTGCTCCAGCCGGTAGGCGATGGCGTACGTGGGTTCCTCCTCGGAGTGCACGTAGTAGTCACCGTGGTCGTGCGTGAACTCGAAGGCGGTCGCACCGCGCGCGATGTTCGCGGCGACCGTGTCGTCCACCAGGTAGGCCGTGGCGAAGCACTGCCCTCCGGGCCGCAGGACCCGGGCGGACTCCGCCAGGTAGTTCTCCAGCTCGGCCGGGCGCAGATGGCTGATGAGCCCCACCAGCGCGGCGGTGTCGAAAGCCGCGTCCTCGGCGGGGAACCGGAAGTCGGCCGCGGAGAGGGTCCCTTGCGGGTTGTAGATCTCCTGGCGGATGTCGACGTGGGCGAAACGGAAGTTCGGATGGCGGGGGGTGATCGTGCGGGAGCACCACTCGACGGCGTGCGGCACGATGTCGAAGCCGAGATAGGAACCTTCGGTGAGCACGTCCGTGAGCGGCACCGCGATGCGTCCGGCACCGCATCCCGCGTCCAGGACGTCGTGCCCGGGGCCCACACCGAGTTCGTCCCGCATGTACGCGGTGATCTGGCGGCCCACTTCGAGGAAATCACCATTACCGATGAAGCGACGGTGGCGTCGGGGCGGCAGCAGTGGGTGATTCCTGCCGCGCAGCGTGTCCCACAGGTCCAGCGCCTGCAGTCCGGCGTTGTACCCCAGGCGGCGTAATCGCTCCAGGCTTCCGGCGGTACGCGTCGACGAGGTGTACTTCGTCGCCCTGAGCGACTTCAGATCCGGCTTGGTGCCTGGCAAGGGCTGCCCCTTTCAGTGGTGTGCGCGGTGGGTGTGTACGTGCGGTTCCGGCCGGGACGGGGGCCCTGGGCCTCGGGGTGTCCCGGTGCTGTCCTGCGGCCGGCCCGGCCACGGGGTACGCCGCGGCCGTCTTCGAGCACGCCGAAGAACGGGGCACGGACACTTCGGCGCCTCCCCCTGCCTGCGTTCAGCATGTCGATCACCCAGGAGACGGTCAACCGGACTTACTCGGACAGCGTGTCTTTCCAGCCGCCGGCAGCGGGCAGACGGTGCGTCAGCCGTCCCACTCTGTCCTAAAGCAACACCGGCAGTCGTCGCAACATCGCGCGCCCCAACGGCCATGCGGGCGTCCATGCGGGGCGGTCGCCCGCAGCGGTCCGTCCCAACGTGACGCGAACACGGCGAGCTCCGCTCCGGTCCCACCGGCGGCCCGCCTGTTGCGCGCACCGCCAAGTCGTCGTTGCGGTTTGAGCCGGTTGCGGACGAGGACCTCCAAACGGTCCAGGGCGACGACAGCGCGGTTGGCCAGGCTGCGCTTGAGGTGGGCCCACACGCCCTCGACCGGGTTCAGGTCGGGCGAGTAGGCGGGCAGCAGGCGAACAACTCGGCCGCCTGCCGCCGTAGGGCCTCCCGACGCTGCCGCCCCGCAGCGGTCAGCCCGGCGTCGATTCCCGGGCGGCGGCGGTGGAGCCCGTGAACGAACTGCCGGGCGGGTCAGACGGACCATGGCGCGGTAGGGGGTGGCGTCCGGGGCTCCCGTCACGGTCAGGTTCCTAGCATGTGCGCATGGTCGCCCGTGATACGCAGCAGTCCGATTCGGGAGGGGAAGCAGTGTCCCGAGACGACGCCGAAGCCCGCAGTGTCTCTTCCCCACCGACGGTCAAGGGACGCGACTCGACCGGCCTTTCCTCGGGGTCTCAACGAGACGGGGCCGCCGAGGACTCCCGCTCGGTGGCCGACTTGGTCGAGCGGACAGCCGGTCTGGTGGACCCGATCAAGCCGAGGCTGCGCGGCTGGCTTCACACCGGCATGGTCCCCGCATCGCTGGCAGCGGGTATCGTCCTCATCTGCCTGGCAGGGACGCCACAGGCCGTGCTGGCCTGCACCGTGTACTCCGTCACGGCCTGGCTGCTGTTCGGGACGAGCGCCATCTACCACCTCGGCACCTGGGGACCGCTTGGTGAGGCCGTTCTGCGCCGCCTCGATCACGCCAACATCTTCCTGATCATCGCCGGCACGTGCACCCCACTCGCCATGCTCCTCCTCTCCCCGGACCAGTGGTCCGTCCTGCTGTGGATCGTGTGGACGGGCGCGCTGGTCGGCATCGCGTTCCGTGTCCTGTGGGTCGGAGCTCCCCGCTGGCTGTACACGCCCTGCTACCTGGCTCTGGGCTGGGCGCCCGTGCGCTACCTGCCCGACTTCCTGCACAGCGGCGGGGTGGCCGTGGTCTGTCTGATCGTGACCGGCGGGCTTCTCTACAGCGCGGGTGCGGCCGTCTACGCCCTCCAGCGCCCCAACCCCTCACCCCGCTGGTTCGGCTTCCACGAGGTTTTCCACGCGCTGACGGTGGCAGCCTTCGCCGCCCATTACAACGCCGTCTTTCTTGCCGCTCACTGAGCGGTCGAGGTGCGGGCCGCCTCACCCACTCACCGACCGTCCGGAGGGCCGCGCGAGGTCGGCCCCCACCGTCAGAACGCGGTGGGCCTGCCTCGGCGCGAGCGCAGTATCGAGCGCGCCAGCAGGTACATCACGGCGACGACGAGAAGCAGCACCCCGGTGGAGAGCAGGTACAGCACGTCCACGACAGCGCCGATGACGATCAGTGCGATGGCGCTGCTGAGCAGAATCAGGAAGAGGACCATCGCGCTACGCCTCCCTGAGGCAGGACGGCCTGGTGAAGACTCGACCACGGGTGCTGCGTCGGCTCGGGGCCGAGCCGCCTACCAGTAATGACGGCGTCCGCCGACCGCGTGACCGACCGCTCCGAGGATCCATAGGATGACCCCGATCACGACCAGGACGATCCCGATCGTCCACAAGATGGAAATGCCGGCCACGAACCCGATGACGAGCAGGATAACCCCGAGAATGATCATGGCGACCTCCGGCCTTGCAAATACCGCAGCTCCAGAGTAGGCGCACCCCGCCGAGGTGGCCTGTCAGGCTGTCAGGCTCCTGTCCTTCCAGCGGGCATGAACAGAAGCCGTCTGATCGGCAAGCCGATCAGGTGCGATGTGACGGCCGTGGCGGCTGGAAGCCGGCGGGCCGGATTCCGTCCCTGGATACGGCGCAGAATTCTCAGTCGACCCGATGGGCGCGGTGACGGACTTCCCGAAGGCTTACCTCCGACGGGAGACGGTCCAGGCCTGCCGAGTCCCGTGCGTGTGCGAGCGTGTCCCGGTCGAGTCGGTCCAGGATCCGCTCCGGTTCCGCGTGAGGCTCCAGCCACAGCCGCCTTCTCCGAGCCCTTCCCCTCCGGTGCCCTCCGCACCACCGCCCTCACGTGCAGTGTGCGGTGGCCAGGAGGCACGTGACCGGCCGGCTCGGAGAAACGACTCAGCGCTCCCGCGTCACCAGCAGGAAGGCCCAGAAGCCACCGAAGTACGCGGCGAAGCCCAGCGCCATTCCGGCGGGGCCAAACCCACCACGGATCTGCTCATCACACGCTCCTTCACCTGGTAGCCGACTCCGTTCGGCTACTGGAGCCGCTGCCGCTCCTGCCCCTCGTCCTCCTCGTCGGGCAGCTTCACATCACCGACCATGATGTTGACTTCCACGACTTCCCGACCCGCCATCCGCTCCACCGCGGAGATCACGTTCTCCCGCACTGCCCCGGCCACGTCCGTGATCGAGACGCCGTAGTCGACGACGAGCTCCAGATCGATGGCCGTCTGCACCTCTCCGACCTCGACGCTGACCCCGCGGGTGACGGACTTGCCACTACCGGCGCCAGGCATCCGCTCCCGCATGGATCCCATCGTGCGCGCGAACCCGCTGCCCAGGGCATAGACGCCGCGCACGTCCCGTGCCGCCATCCCGGCGATCTTCTCCACCACCACATCGGCGATGGATGTCCGGCCACGAGAACCGGGCGCGCCGCCGTACTTTGCGCCGGTGTGCTCAGACATCAGGCACTCCTCCCTCGAGAAGTCAGCCGCGCACCCCTTGTCGAATTATATTTCGCTATAGACCGTTTTATCCGGTCGTCGTGAGTCGAGGGAGAGGGTGGAAGAGGTGAAGACCGAGGCGTTGATGCAGTCAGTACGCGGTGCGTTCAGCCTGGGGCGACTGCTGCCGCTCGGAGGGCCGGATGACGGCACGTGGATCACCGAACAGGCGGCCGTCCGGGCTCTCTGGCGCAAGGCCGCCGGGGTTCCCGGCGTTCGACTGGAGAGCATGCGCATCGGACCGGTCCCGCACGCACCCGTGCTCGAATCGGCCGTTCGCCCGCCTGCCAGCGCGCTCCCGTCCGGCCCGCTCAGGATCGAGGCGGCCTTCACAGGATCCGTGACACTGCCCGTACCTCAAGCCGCCGAACAGTTGAGGACGACCCTGCTCAAGGCAGCCGACGAAGAACTCGGCCTGAGCGCTGTGACAGTCGATCTGCGCGTCACGGATCTCCATGAGGACGCGGAGGCAGACGCAGGATCGCAGACCGCGGAGAACGTCATGACGCCCCCGTCCCAAAATGCGCCCACGCGAAGCTCGGCCCCCGCGACCGAGACAGAACCCCTGCGGGGGCCGCTCAGAGAGCTGGCCGACGTCGCGTCGGCCGTGCCGGGCGTCGCCCGCCTCACCGCCCCACTGGGCGGCCACCCCGTCAGGGTGACGCAACAGGACGATCCGTCCACCCGACACATTCAGGTCCAGCTCGCGGTCGTACCCGGCCGCCATCCCCTGGAAGTCGCCCGGGCCGTCCGGGACGCCGTGACCGTCGCGGCCACGAGTGACGTCCGGGTCCCGACAACCGCTGCCGTCCTCATCACCGAGACCGCGGCGTAGCCGCATCGACATGGAAGGTATTCAGACGGGCGGCCTTCTGCAGCCGCTCGGAGTGCGGCGGAGAGTCGGTGGAGCAGCCGCTCGGGCGCGGACCTGCGGGTGCGGTCCGGTTTCACGGCGCGCCGGAGCCGTCCGGCGTGAACGGCGAGGGCCGGCGCGGGTCGAACTCGATGTGGCTGAGGTCGACCAGCCAGCTCCCGGGGATCTTTGAACTTCGGGCCGACGAAGTGGTCGGGGGCGGACAGGCCGACGACCAGGCGGGCCGCGGCGGCGAGGAACGCGGTGTTCAGGTCCATGCCGACCGCGAAGGGCAGGGTGCACTCCTCATCGCTGAGCATGTCCACCGGCCGCACCCACTGGTACGCCTCCTCATGCAGAAACCCGCCGCTCCGGCCGCTGTTGACGGCAAGCGGGGTGATGAGGCCGGAGGCGGGGAGGAAATACGAAAGTGCCTTCTGAGCTGGGACGATGAACCTTCTCGAGGGGTTCTGTCGGTCCAAGCGCAAGGCACTTTCTGCGTGCAGGGTATCGAGAACACGAGCTGCGCGATCGACTCGATCCTCCGGCGGGCGTAGGGTCGCCGCGGCGCGGGCCCCTCGCATAGGCTCAGGCTAAAGCGCGTCCCGGTGCCCTTCGGCGAGCTGCCCGGCGCCACCGAGGCCGAGATCGCCGACGCCGTCGCCGCACTGCTGACCCGCGCACACGCAGGGCCGGGCCGGCCGCGGACGGGCAAGGCCGCGAAGAGGGACCGCCGGGGCGCGGCCCGCACCAGGGCAGCAGGCCCGTCCACGCCTCTGCCTCCGGCGGTTGCTGAGCCCGAGCCGGTCGACGAGGCCGCCACCGAGGAGCCGGCCGAGTCGGAGGAGCTGGCAGAAGTGATCCACTCGGCCTGTTCGACCCGCTGGAGAACCCCTGGAGGCGTTCATGACGATGGCGGACACGGTGGACACGGACGCCGCCCGGCACCTGACCACCAGGGAAGGCTGCGCGCGTTCGCCTCGCAGCGGCCCTCGCCGCCCGCGCTGCTGAGCGAGGACCGCCACACCGGCCGCACTCGCGTGGTCCCCCGCGGCAAACATGCGGGACACCGACGACGCCTACGTCATCGAGGCGGAACTCCCAGGCGTCGAGCGGGACGACGTCGACATCGACATCGAGATCAGTGGCCGGGAACTACGCATCAGGGGAGACCTCAAGGAGCGGGAGCGTGAGGGGGTACTGCGCCGCAGCACCCGGCGGACCGGCCACTCCGAGTACCACACGCTCCTGCCGTCCGACGTCAGGTCGGACGACGTCAGCCCGACCCTCAGCGACGGCGTGCTGACCGTCACCGTGCCCAAGGCGCAGACCGGCAGGCTGGCGGGCATCGTGAGCCGTGGTGACCTGCTGCGTGTCTTCCTGCGGCGCGACCCGGCGATCCGCGAGGAGATCACGACAGACGTCCTGACTCGAACTCTTGGCGTGGCTCCCGGCGCGATCACCGTCCAGGTCACCGGCGGACGGGTGACGCTCAGCGGCACCATGCCGCATGGCGGCCTCATCCCCGTCGCGTTACGCCTGTGCGAGAGCGTCGACGGTGTCGTCGACGTCACCCATGACCTCGGCGCGGAGTCCGACACCGCAGTCGGCACATCGCCGCGGTGACTGGGAGTCTCGTTCCTGGTCGTCACCCTCGCGACTGCAGCCGTACGGACACGGCGGCGCGGGCGCTCGCGCACCGAGCGCCCCTCATGGTCACCCACCTGCCGCTGACGACGGCAGGAGACGGCAGCGATCCGAACGTGGCTCCGTCGCCGTCGTCCGGCACGACTGAGCCCAGTCCCCCACAGGCAGCCCGCTTCGTACTCCGGCTCGGAAGGAGACCCCGTACGAGGGGCCTCCTACGGGATGCCAGGGCCGGCCTCTTGCCCTGGTGGGCCGGGAAGCTCTTCCAGGACGCTCCAGGCGATGGGGCCGCCGAGCAGGTCGGCCATCCGGCGGAAGACGTCCATGAGCATGTCGTCGACGGTCAGGACCCCGATGACCTGCCGTTCGTCCAGGACAGGCAGGCGGCGCACACCACACCGGCGGAAGATCCGGTACGCCTCCTGGGCCCCGTCATTCACATCCACCGTGATCACCGGGCTCGACATCGCACCGCTGACAGGAGACTCGGGGTCCAGACCGCTGGCCAGGGCGCGCAGAGCGAGGTCGCGGTCGGTGACGATGCCGGCCGGGAACCCACTCTCCGTCATCACCACGGCACCGACGCCATGCGCGTCCATCAACCGAGCCACATCCCGCAGGGACGTTGCAGGCGCGGCGGTCACCGCCGGTGAACTCATCAGTTCGGAGACCCTCATCACCGGGCTCCCCTCTCACGTCGTCCGACCGTCTCGGCGTCACCTCGCCCGCTCCTCCCGGAGGCTCGATGTGCCCGTATGGTCCGCCGGTCGAGCGGGCAGAGCGGCCAGGCCAGGCGAATCAAGGCCGCTCTCGGCGACGGCCACCGCGGTGCTCACATCGATGGATGCCATCGGGGATGCGAGCTGTCTCCTTTGCGAGCTTTCTCCTCGAGGGGCGAGGGATACGGCACGGAGTGGGCGCCCGAGGCAGCCGCACGGGCGCGCGCCCCGCCGGATGGAAGCGCATCAAGGACCCCCGCCATCGCGGCACGGGGTCTCGTGTTCAGTCCTTCGCCCCGAGTCTCCCTCCGGGAGGAGACCCTGTCGCGCCGGGCGGGCGGGCCTGCGGGCTGCCGCATCCGCCCGGCGGCAGGCTGATCGGATCGGTGTGACACTGGCCGGGTGGGTGACGGGCCCAGTTCATGGGGAGGTTGCCGTGTGCGACTTCGCACGTCGGTCCACCAGTTCGACGTGGGAACGCGGTCGTCCTCGCCCGGGAGATCGACGGCCTACTCAGGAGCGACCATGAGGCTTTCGTTTCTGGAGCCCCTGTACAAGCAGCCTGGCCCCTTCGCCTCGGTGTATCTCGACACCTCCCGCGACAGCGCTGTCGAGGATCCCGAGGCCGCCGTAGAACTGCGCTGGCGGCATCTGCGGGACGCGCTGACGTCCGAGGGAGCGGACCAGGGCTCCGTCACCGCGGTGGCACGCGTGGTGGGCAGCGACGCGGACGTCCCCGGCACCCACGGGCAGGCGGTGTTCGCGGCGCACGGCCGACTGGCTCTGCTGGATGAGCTGCCCGCCCCGCCCGCACGGGACACGGCGCACTTCGGACCACTGCCGGACACCATGCCGCTGCTCGTTCAACACGCGCCCGGTATCCCGTACCTGGCGGTCCACGTCCACTACAGCGGCCGTCACTCAACGTGCGCCACCGGCACTGTGCGCATCGACGCCGAGGCGGGTATCTGGCCCCTGACCAAGGTCGCACCGGAGCACCTCCTGCACGAGGAGACCCCCGCGGCCGACTGGCTGCACGCTGCCGGGGTGATCGGGAGGGTGCTGGAGGGCCACGCACGCGGCATCGACGCCGAAGCGGTGGTCGTAGCGGGAGATGTCTGGGCCCGCGGCATCCTCGTCCACCGGCTTCCCGCGTCCCTGCGCGGACAGGTCACCACCGCGGAAGGCGTGGGCAAGTCCCGGCCCGGGAGGGCGCTCATGGAGCAGCGGCTCGAAAGCCTCTTCAGCGGACGCATGGCCGCGCACGACCGGGCCCTGCTGGATGCTCTCCTCGCTCAGCAGGCTCGCGCTGGAGCAGCGGCCGAGGGCCTCTCCGCCGCCATATCAGCCCTGCAGCGCGGACAGGTCAAGGCCCTCTTCCTCAACAACCATCCCGAGTCGACGCTGCGCCTGCGGGTCGGCCCTCGCCCCGGCCAGCTCGCCCTCACGGAACGGGAACTACGCTCCTTCGGCGTACAGGACGTCCGTGAGGAACGCGCCGACGCGGCCCTGACCCGCGCCCTGGTGGGCACGAAGGCCGAACTCGTCGTGGTACCCGAACAACAGGTGCAGTTGCGTGAGGGCGTGGCCGTACTGCTGCGCTACAGCGAACCCAGAACACGCGGATGACCATGGGCTCTTCCGGGGGCGACCGGCCGTCGATCGGGGATGTCTGCTCGCTCCCCGGGCCGGGGTACGGCGCGGCTGGCGCCGTACCGCACGGCTTCGTCCGCCACTTGATGCAGGCTCCGGCTGACCTGTTCTGTACGGCAGGGCGCCGGACGTCCGACCAGCGTGAACCACCGGGAGGTGCCGCTACCCCGAACCGTCACGTCGGCTGCCTGCCCTCCCAGGTGGTGTGGAAAGTCAGGTCGCCGGTCACGGTGCCGGCCTCGTCGGTACGGATGTCTCCTCGCTCGGCGCCCCCTGTCGTCGTCCACGAGCCCGCGCCATGACCATCAGCCTTTCATCCTGACTACGGGCGCTTCTTCCCCCGACGCCCTGTTCTCGAGTGTCGTCGGCGTGCGCACGCGAAGGGCCAGAGGCCCGGATCTGCGACCCGTCAGCCCCGGACCCAGCGCCTACCAGGGCTGTTGCGCCATTCTCGGAGGCCGCGAATGCCACGAGCAGCGCCCCGGGAACTTGTCCCGTCCCGCCTCGCTCGGACATCGACAGAGCTGGCCCTTGCAGCCGGTTCTCTGCGCGGGCCGCGCGTGCCCAGTTCCGGCACAGGTGCGGTCGCCTTTCCGGAGGACTGACCGTGCCGCCGCAGAAGCCCCGCACCGGCCCGCCGGTTCGAGGGCACGGCCAAGGTGGAGTTGCACGAGCGCTTCGCCGACGAAGCGGTCCTGGCCGGACTGGTCCGCACCACAAAGACGAACCTGCGCAAGGCCATCACCGGGGAAGCACACCGAAGGCGACCGGTCCGTACCCGGGATTCGCCGAGCGGGCCTCCGTCGACGGCGACACCGCGGCTGCCCGCTGCTTCCGGGACACGGCCGCCGACGAGGCCAAGCACGCAGCCGCCTTCCAGCAGGCACTCGACCAACTGCACCGACTCCCTGGCCAAGCCGCGAGATCGGCCGCACACAACGCAAGAACGTCCGGCCGGTTCGACGCACCACAGGGGCTCAGCCGGGCTTCCGCGGTTGTTTCCGCGTTACCGCCTACCGCCCGACTCGCTCGCTGAGAAACGGCCGTGCCAGACCGCCTTCGCACCCGAGTCACCGATCCGGTCCACATCGATGACCGCGCCGACAGCCACAAGCAGGGCGATCGTCAGCGCCGCAACGTGCACCGGAAGAGAGGCAGCCAGCCGAGCCACGCTGTCCGCGCAACGCCCCGCCGCGCGGTGTCGGTCAAACCTTGCACTTCGGGCACCCGGGAAGCGCGTGGCGAGACCGGCGCGCACGCCGATCCCCACGAGACGAAGCCCGGTGGGAAGAGGTCGGGGAAGCCCCCGGCGAAGAAGCGAGCAAAGCCGAAACGCACCTCCAGTAGGGCGCGTTTCGAAAGTCCCGTCTGGCCCGCGACGCCTGGCACGGCGCCTCGCCACGTTGTCGGGATCGTCCACGTACGCCCCGTACGAGGACGACCCTCCGCCTTGCGATGCACCGCACCGGACGCCGCGGGCGCCGCCCTTCGGGCGGACGACGCCACTTTCGAAACACGCCCTAGCCGTGCCGGGTGAAGACTTCGCGAACGCCGGGCAGGTCCGCTTCCTTCTCCTTCTCGTCCTTGTACAGACCGTCCTCCTCCCGGATCGCCACCACGGTCTCCGGGGTGAAGTCCTGGCCGAAGCGGTACACGTCCAGGCAGTAGTCGAAGCCGGACTCGCCGAAGAGGTCCACATCCTCGCGGCGACAGTACTCCGCCAGGCCGTCGGACACGTGCCAGCGCGTGCCGTCGTACCAGAAGACACCGCCTGCGTAGTGAATCGTCCGGCCCGTCGCGGAGTCCGTGAGGTTCAGCGACTCGTAGTTCTCGGGACGGTCACGGACCAGGGCGACGAGGGATTCGGGGACGCCCTTGTAGAAGGACTCCTGAAGGGCGAAATCCTCCTCGGCGTACAGATTCAGCGCCGACTCGTGGTCGAACGTCAGCAGCAGCACGCGGCCGTCCTCCGCGAAGTACCAGACCGCGGACTGGCCGCCGCCGTCGTTCCAGGCCAGACGGCGTGCGCCGGTCACCGTCACCGGTTCGACCTCGGCGAGGTCGTCCACGACGGCCGCGCGGCGCCGCACTTCCGGGAGGGGTGTCGCTGCCAGGGCATCCCACATCGCGTCACTCATTCCCGCAGGGTATCCACTGCCTATGACAAAGCCGGTGTCGTCGAGGCCGTACGGGACGCGTGGTGCCGTGCACCGGTGACGATGAGCGAGACGTTCTGCCCACCGAAGCCGAAGGAATTGCTGAGCACGGCCTCCTGGGTGACGTCTCGTCGCTCTGCGACGACATCGAGGTCGATGTCGGGGCCGACACCGGCCGCGGTGAGGTTGCGGGTCGGGGGGATGACGCCGTGCTCCACACTGAGGACGGCGACGAGCGCTTCGATCGCGCCGGCTGCGCCGAAGAGATGACCGAGCGCCGCCTTGGGGGCTGTCACGGTGGCGCGGCCGAAGACCTTCCCGATCGCGTGCGCCTCGGCGACGTCACCGACCGGAGTTCCGGTGGCATGGGCGTTGATGTGGCTGATCTGCTCGGGAGCCAAGCCGGCTTGCGCGAGAGCCTTCCGCATGGCCGAGATCTGACCGGAGCCGTCGGGAGCGGGCGCGGTGATGTGGTGGGCGTCGGCGGCGATGCCGGCGCCTGCGAGTACCGCGTGGACGCGCGCGCCTCGGGCACCGGCATGCTCGGCGCTTTCGAGCACCACGACAGCGGCGCCTTCACTGAGGACGAATCCGCTGCGGTCCGCGGCGAACGGCCGGGAGGCTGAAGCGGGTTCGGCGGTGTATCGCGACAGTGCTTGCGCCTGGGCGAACCCGGCAACGGTGATCGGGGTGATCGCGGCCTCGGTCCCGCCCGCGATGACCACGTCCGCCTCGCCGGCGCGGATGAGCCTGGCCCCCAGGGCGATCGCCTCGGCACCGGAAGAGCACGCCGAGACAGGCGTGTAGACCCCGGCCCGTGCACCGTATTCGATACTGATCAGCGCCGCCGCCGCATTGGGCATGAGCATCGGGACCGTGCGTGGCGAGACGCGCCGCGCCCCGGCCGCCTCCAGTACGTCGTCTTCCTTCAGCAGCGTCCGTACGCCCCCGATGCCCGTGCCGATCGCTGATGCGAGCCGGTCCGGGTCCACCTCCGGGGCGCCGGCATCGGCCCAGGCTTCGGCCGCCGCGGCGAAGGCCGCCTGCTGCGAGCGGTCGAGCCGTCTGGCCTGCACCGGCAGCAGCAACTCGGCGGGTTCGATCGCCATCGTCCCCGCGACGATGTCGGTAAGGCCGGCCTCCTCGTGACCACGCAGGACGCCGCCACGGATGCCGGACTCGCCGGCCAGCAGGGCGTCCCAGGTGGAGGCCACGTCTGCCCCGAGTGGTGTGATCGCGCCGAGTCCGGTCACGACGACTTCAGTCCGGTGCATGAGCTTCAACCTTTCTTGTATGCGATACAAAAGTGAACAGGCCCTTGTTGTATCACATACAATTTGGGGGTGGAGAAGAAGCGAACCGAAGCTCGGTCAACGTCGGCTCGGTCGCGTGACCGCGGTCGCGCGACGAGGCGCCGGCTGATTGAGGCAACTGCACGGCTCTGCAAGGAGCGACCCGGCGCCGAGGTGAGCGTCGCGGAGATCGCGAACGCGGCAGGCGTCTTCCCCAATCAGGTCACCTACTACTTCGGCTCCAAGGACTCGCTCCTCGTGCACGCCGCCTTTCTCGGCTTGCTGCACGACGCCCGACGGATTGAGCGCATCGGTCGCCAAGCCCCCGACGCGGCGACATTTCGGCGCAACATCGCCCGCGCCGTACTGGCCATGCCCTCGCTCCCGTCAGTCGCGCGAGCACTCGCCGCCGGGATCTCCAAGCCCGAACTCGCCCCCGTGGTCGACCAGCACCTCCAGTTGCTGTTCCAGCAGTCCGAGCGCTTCGTGAGTCAGCTCGTCGACCGTCGCGGCTGGAGGGCCCGTCGACCGCTCAACGTGGAAGCCAGGACGTTCTGGAGCACCGCGCTCGGCGCAGTGCTGCTCGTCCGCGCCGGGGCACACGGCACCGTCGCCGACCTCGACCTCGCCGGAGCATTGACCATCCACGACGAACCCGATCCCGGTTGGTCCAGTTGACGAACAGGTGCCGTACCCGGCGCAGGACGGCCTCGCTCTCGCCGTGCCTGCCGGTGACCGCGACCCGCTTGATGCCCATGTTCGTGCCCAGCGCGAACAGCACCAGCAGCAGCCGGCGCCGCAGCACTGCCTTCGGGACCGCCTCTCTGTCTGTCGATTGGCGTTGAAGACTTCCGTACCGCAAGACAGGGCCTTCTCCAGGTCCTTCAGGAGCTCCGGGTCGACCGCCATGCTCGCCACGTGGCGATGCGCGCGGGCGACGGTGGAATCCGCGCTGACCAGGCTGAGATCGACGTCGTCGCGTGCCGCGGCCTCGGCGATCACCGCTTCCATGAGCGTCTGGAAGACCCGCTGCATGCCCAGATGTACCTGATCGTGTGAATATTCGCATGACGGCCCGCACGGAGATCCGTTAGGGATAACCCATGTCGATTCGTGTGAGCCTTGACGACCTGTGCCGGGAGACCTGGGAGGAGGTGGCCGACCTGACGGTGGCTGACGACCAGCGCGACCTCATCGCGTCCAACCTGTACTCGATCGCGGAAAGTCGCTTCTTGCCGGGCTTCGTGACCCGTGCGGTGATGCGTGATGAGCACGCCGTGGGCTTCGCGATGTACGGTCCCGATCCCGACGACGGTCAGATGTGGCTCTACCGCTTGATGATCGACAAGGATCACCAGGGAATGGGTCTGGGACGAGCCGCTCTCCAGCAGGTCATCGCCCACGTGCGGGACGCGTTCGACGCGCCGGTGCTGCGGCTGGGGGTACGCGCGGACAACATCGCGGCCAGGGCGCTCTACACCTCTGCCGGGTTCGTTCCCACCGGGCAGGTCCTCGGCGATGAGGACATCCTGGAGTTCCGTCTGTCCGCCACCGACTGAGCGGCGCGAAATCTCCGTTACCGACTTCGGGTCGTCAGCGTGACGTTGGGGTGTCGAGGGCCAGGCCGGTGCCGGCTATGAAGCCGTCGAGAAATCAACCGGGAGATCGCCATCACTCTCCTGTGACGTAACTCTGGGTGATGGGGGCTCGTGAGCGCGCTCGCAGGGTGCACACCGCGGTGCCCCGCCGGCCAGGCGGGTACGGCTCCCCGCCAGTCGGCGCCTCCGCCTGGATCCCGGCTCGCCGCGAGGCTCAAGCAGCGTCGCGCTGTACCCGAACGAGATGTGGGCGGCTCTGGTCGCCGTCGCCGGCCACGACCGGCCTTGGCCCGGCGGGTCTCGGGGCCTGTGCCGCGCCGGCCGGGGCCGGCGCCATGGAAACGGCCGCGCACACGGCGGCCACGAGCCCGGCACATCGCCCGCTGCACCTTCGGCGTCGTCCTGGACACCTCCGGCTCGATGAGCACACGCCTGCTCGGAAGGCTCGGCGCCATCGCCTCGTACGCCGAGGCCCGTGACGTCCCGGCCGCGCGGGTGGTCTTCTGCGACGCCGCCGCGGGGTACCTGCCGCAGGCGGAGATCGCCGGCCGGGTCCGTGTACACGGTCGTGGCGGCACCGTCCTCCAGCCGGGCATCGGCCTCCTCCAGCACGCGGACGACTTCCCGCCGGCGGCGCCAGGATGCTGCGGCGGTCCGCGGCCGTGGTGGTGCGGGTGTGGCGCGTCGGCTGGATCGTCGTCGCCGAGCTCACTTGTCGCCGGATGCCTGTTCACGGCGGTTCTCTGCAGCCTCACCGAACGTCGAGCCCATACACGGGCCCGGTGACCTGAGTCACCGGTGACCTGAGTCAGTCGAAGAGGGCAACGAGCCCGTTTACCCAGATCGCGAGGAACGCAAGGACCGCCACCAGACATCCGGCCCCTGCCAGGAAGTCGGCGATGCCACTTCCCCTGCTGTCTGCCTCCTCGCCAGAAGGCACCATGTCCCAGTCGACAGGGTTCCCCATGACATCGGAACAGGCTGCTCGTACTGTTGCCAGTTGCTCTTTGGCGAAGATGGTGCGGGCAAGCGACTCCGAGCCCTGCCAGGCAAGCGCCCGCATGCGCTGCGGAGCCGTGTGGTACCTCGCCTCGAAGGCGGAGGTCTCAGCTGCCTCCCGGTCCTGCTCGAGGTACATCCAACGGCCCGCTTCTGCAGGCTCTCCGTACAGGCGGTAGACCTCGGCCAGGCGCCGGCGAAGCATCAGGTCGTTCGGAAAGGACGACACCAGCCCGCGCAGGCGCTGGCGCGCGACGGGGACCCGGCCGGCAGCCAGGTCTGCATCGACTCGGGCAAGGGTGTCTCTCAGAGGCATGAACGCATGATCGAGTACCACAGTGACCACCGTCGACCTGGTTTTTCGCTCCGCACTCGCTCGCCCCCGATGACATCGGCCGACCTCCACCGGGACGAGACACCAACAGGCGGACGGCCCTACGAGGCGGTACGGCAGAACCAGACCCACGGAAAGCCGCTGACCGTCGTGTACGCCGTTCTCCCTGGCAGTTCGACGTGTCGTGGGGAGCTGCGTCCGATCGTGTGAGCGGGGGCTCTTCCTCGCGTCTCTGCGGCCGTCGTGATCGTTGCGAAACGTTCCGGAAGGAGTGGAGGAAGCCGTGCGGGCCTTTCGCGTGCAACTGCTGTCGGGAGCCGGGCACTGGACGGTGCTGGACGAGGACCCGGCGGCGGCGCCTGCGGCGGATGCGTTCTTACGGTCCGTGCGTTTCGGCACCAGGCGGAGAGGTGAGCGGCGGGCAACGGTTACATACGTGGTGAATCAGGGCTAATGTTCTGGAAGACGTATTCAATGCCCATCGGAAGGAAGTCCGCCGTGAGCAACCTCTTCGCAATCGCCTACCCGGATGTCGCCACCGCGCAGACGGTCCGTGACGAGCTCATCGGCCTGCAGAAGCAGAAGCTGATCGACTTGGAGGACATCGTCGTGGTGGAGCGCCGCGAGGACGGGAAGGTCAAGCTGCACCAGGCGGTGTCGAACACGGGGATGGGCGCGGCCTCGGGCGTGCTGTGGGGCGGTGTGATCGGGCTGCTGTTCTTCATGCCGTTCCTGGGCGCGGCGGTCGGCGGCGCGACCGGCGCGGCCGTGGGCGCGTCCACGGACACGGGTGTGGACGACAACTTCATGCGCCAGGTCGGGCAGAAGATGACGCCGGGCGGTGCCGCGGTGTTCGCGCTGGTGCGCTCCGCGACGCAGGACAAGGTGATCCCGGCGGTGGCGCAGTTCGGCGGCGAGCTGATCCAGACCTCGCTGAGCCACGAGGAGGAGGAACACCTGCGGCAGATCGCCAGGGCGGCGAACCCGGCTTCGACGCTCTGACGCTTTCTCAGGTATCCGGAAGGGTGCTGTTTCGGCTTGGCGAGGACGGCTGGTGGCCATGAACTCGGCGAACCGGGCGGCCCTGATGCCGGCGTGTGCCGGCAGTGGCCCCGGCGTCAAGACGCGGTCTTTCGAACACACCCTCACGAGCCGGGAGCTCGAGCCGGTCGAACCGATCCACCATCAGGTCGAAAGAGCATCGCCCGCTATGGCCGCGTCGATCTCTTGTACATCGATGAGCTCGGATACACGGAAGCCGGACCGGCACGGCGCCGCGCTGCTGTTCCAGGTTCTGACCGAGCGCAAGGAGAAGGACAGCGTCGCCATCGCGTCCAACGAATCTTTCGGCGGCTGGACCAAGACATCAACGGATCCTCGCCTCTGGGCGGCCGTCGTCGACGGCCGGAGCTTCAACGGCGCGATGATCGGCACGGACTCCTACCGCCTCGCCGGCACCCGGGCCCGAGCCGAGGAACCGGCCAGGCAGGCTGATTCACTCCGGGGTCTGCCTCGCCGGCCCGCCACCTTCCGGGCGCCGGGCCGGCACCATGCTCTGCTGCCCGAAACGCTTACACACGTCTGCCCCGGGGGGCTTGCCGTCTTGTCAGCCGTGCTCGGACTCCACCGGGAGCCACACGGCGCGCAGCGGAGCGCGTCAACCCGTCCCAAAGGCCGAAGCGGCCTGTCGGACGCGCCACTCCTCCACTACACCCTGCTGTCGCCGAGCCCGGTCGATGAGGTCGTCGAGCAGTTGCGGATCCAGGCGCTTCTCGGTGTCGGTAAGCCGGCGGAGGGTCTGCCATCCGGCTGCCTTGCCTTCCACCGCCAGCCGTAGCATCTCCAATTCGAGAAAGGTGCTCAGCCGAGAACGCCGCGCGAGGCGGCCATTGCTCTTCAGGCGCGCCATCTTCTCGGCCGTCCAGCCCGCGCAGACCTTGTAGCGCCGCACCGGGATGCCCAGGTCCCTCATGATGCCGAGCAGACTCGTCCGGTCCTGGACGATCTCGGCGGCGACGGGTCCGAGCGCCCCGGCGAGCGCCGAACCGCGAACGGCGCGCACCAGATGGCGCACCCGCTCCACCCCCGCGGTTGCGCCCATCAGGTGGTCGTTGAGGTAGATACCCAGCATGGCCGGGTCGGTGCTGCGGGCGTGTTCGGGCCGAGCCGTGCCGGAACTCGGTCGGTCATTCATCACGTGCCACCTTTGTCCGTCCGTCTGCCAGAAGACGGGTTCGCACCCGCCACTCACCGCTGCGGATACCCGCCCTGGGCGCTTCGCGCACCCTGTCCCCGACCGGACCACCAATTCGGCCGAGGGCGGGCAGCCTGTCGCCACGGCCTGGCCGAAGAGCCGGGTATGGCCGTCGTTGGGGAGCGAGGCCGGCGGGACCTGTCCCCGAGTGGTGGACACCTCTGGCGGCCCCGGCAGGGGCCGGGGAGGAGGGATCTCTCATGGCTGTTTGTAAGCACTTCCTTGGGCTCCACCGCACGGACGGAAAGTGGCTCCACGGCGTAAGAAGTTGATCTGGCTCCACCCTCCGTGCATGGCCGCCCGCCATGCCCTCTTTGGAGTGAATGCACTGCTCCGTCCGCCGTGCGACGGCAGGGTTTGTGAGTCGATCACGGTCTTGTCGGAGGCTGTGCTGGTTTGTGGTCACGGTCATGTCGGGAGGCCGGGATGGGTTTGTCGCGGGCGGAGCTGTATGCCGCAATCCGGAGAGACAAGCGTCTTGATCCGGAGGTGTCGCAGCGGACGCTGGGCGAGAAGTACGGGGTTCACCGCAGGACGGTTCGTCAGGCGTTGAACTCGGCGGTTCCGCCGCCGAGGAAGAAGCCGGCGCCTCGGGCATCGGTGCTGGACCCGGCCAAGGGCTGGATCGACGCGATGCTGCGGGAGGACCTCGCGGCGCCGCGCAAGCAGAAGCACACCGCCCGCCGCATCTTCCAGCGGCTGGCCCAGGAGCACGATTTCGACCTGGTGTCCTACTCAACCGTGTCGGACTACGTCGCGCTCCGCCGGCCGCAGATCCAGATTGAGGACCAGGAGGGACGCCGTCACCTGGCGGGGATGGTCCCGCAGGTCCATCTGCCTGGCGAGGAAGCGGAGGTGGACTTCGCGGACGTCTGGGTGCGGCTGGCCGGTGAGGTCACCAAGTGCCACCTGTTCACGCTGCGGATGTCCTACTCGGGCAAGGCCGTCCACCGGGTCTATGCCTCCCAGGCCCAGGAATCGTTCATGGAGGGCCACGTCGAGGCGTTCAACGTTCTGGGCGGTGTCCCGTCCCGGCACATCCGCTACGACAATCTGAAGCCCGCGGTCAACCGGGTCTGCACCGGCCGCAGCAGGGTGGAATCGGAGCGGTGGACCTCGTTCCGGTCGCACTACGGGTTCGACGCGTTCTACTGCATCCCGGGTCAGGAAGGCGCCCACGAGAAGGGCGGGGTCGAGCAGGAAGGCGGCCGGTTCCGGCGCACGCATCTGGTCCCCGTCCCCGACATTGCCTCGCTGGAGGCCCTGAACGACCGGCTGCGGGAGATCGACGCCGAGGAGGACGAGCGCCTTCTGTCGGGGCGGCTGACCAGCGTCGGGTTCAACTTCGTCTCCGAGACCGATCTCCTGCTGCCGTTGCCGTTCGAGGAGTTCGAGTGCGGCATCACGCTGACGCCGAAGGTCGACCGCAGCAGCCGGATCACCGTCCGCCAGTGCCACTACTCCGTTCCGGCTCGCTTCATCGGCCAGAACGTGCGGGTCCTACTGCGGGGCAACGAGCTGCTGGTGTTCGAGAAGCGGAAGATCGCCGCCCGGCACCCGCGGCTGACCCGGCGCGGGGAGTTCCGCGACGAGCTGGACCACTACCTGGAGATCCTGCTGGCCAAGCCAGGAGCCATGGCGGGATCGACCGCGCTGGTCACCGCGCGGGAGAACGGCTCGTTCACCGAAGTGCACGAGGCGTTCTGGGCGGCGGCCCGGGCGGCGCACGGGGACGCGGCCGGGACCCGGGCGCTGATCGAGGTGCTGCTGCTGCACCGGCGGATGCCCGCGGCGGCCGTCCAGCAGGGCATGGCCGCCGCGATCCGGGCGGGCGCCACCACTGCGGACGTCGTCGCCGTCGAGGCCCGCAAGGCGGCCGCGCTGGTCCCCGAACCGGCCGAGGACAGCGACGAGGAGGCGGAGCCGCCGCCCTGGGCGGAGCCCAGCGGGGTGGTCTCCCTGACCGCCCGCAGGGCCCAGCTGCCCGAGGACAAACGACCGTTGCCGACGGTCTCGCACTACGACCAGCTGCTGAAACGCCAACCGAAGGACACCGCATGACCACGACCGAGACCGCCACCCAGATCCCCTCGCCCCGCCGCGACACCGGCCCGGAGGAGGCGGTCGACACCGCCATTGACGAGGCATGCCGCACCCTCCACCTGCCCACGATCCGCAGCCGGGTCCAGGACATGGCCTCCGAGGCGATGCGCCAGCGCTCCAGCTACAAGGACTTCCTGGCCGACCTGCTGGAGGCCGAGTGCGCCGAGCGCGAGGAGAGGCGCAAACTGCGGCTGGTCAGGGAAGCGAACTTCCCTCGGCCCAAGCGGCTGGAGGACTTCGACTTTGAGGAGAACCCCAACGTCACCCCCGAGCTCGTCGGCACCCTGTAGGACCCGGCCTGGGTCAGGGCGGGCCAGCCGCTCTGCCTGATCGGTGACTCCGGCACCGGCAAGTCCCACCTGCTGATCGGGATCGGCACCGCCATGGCCGAGGCCGGGCTGAAGGTCCGTTACACAACCACGGTCAACCTGGTCAACGAGCTGGCCGAGGCCGCCGACGAGAAGAAGCTCTCGCGGACCATCGCCCGTTACGGGCGGGTCGATCTGCTCTGCCTGGACGAGTTCGGCTATCTCGACCTGGACAAGGCAGGGGCGAAGCTCCTGTTCCAGATTTTCACCGAGCGCGAGGAGCGGCGCGCTATCGCGATCGCGTCGAACGCACCGTTCTCGGAGTGGAAGCAGACCTTCACCGACCCCCGCCTCTGCACCGCGATCGTCGACCGCGTCACGTTCAACGCGCACATCGTCGAGACCGGCACCGAGTCCTACCGGTTCACCCAGACCCAGCGCAAGCGGCGCCGCAGCTGACCATGCCTTGGTCCTCGGCAAGGATGTGTCCCGGAGTCTCCGTCTGAGACCGCCGGTGATCGCCCGATGGGAGGATCGTGTCCATGACGATCGGGCCTGGGGACTTTGAACTGACCATGGACGAGTTGCGCGTCGTCGCGCACTACGTGCTGGAGAGTGCTGAGGAGGTTCTTCCGGTATTCGAGGATGCCAACCCCGGCGATCCTCGGCCTCGTGCAGCCGTCGACGCCGCACGGGAGTTCGTGAACGGCGCCAGAAGGACCAAACTGCAACGCGTCACCTCCTTGGATGCCCACCGGGCGGCAAAGGACGCGCCCACGGAAGCCGCACGACTGGCTGCACGCGCTGCCGGAGACGCCGCCTCCGCGGCCTACCTGCATCCGATCGCGAAAGCCACTCAAGTGGGTCACATCCTCAGAGCCGCCGCGAGCGCCGCGCGCATTGGAGAATTGAACGCGGACGATGACTTCGGCGTCGGGCTCCGACTGATCGAGGAGGCTCGACAACGCGCTACACCCGTCCTGATCGATGTCCTCAACAGATACCCGCTTGCGCCGACTGGGAAGAGCCGTGCTGCACAGCTCATGGCCATCCTGGACGCGTCCTTGCGCACGTCCCGCCAGGGTTAGCTACGGCAGCACAGCTAACCCTCGTGGACAACTGCGGCCGGCCTCCCTGTCGAGAGGCCGGCCGCAGCCGTTCCAGGTCCGGCCGCCGGGTCCCAGTGCCAGCCGGACCAACGCCCGTTCTCGTCCAGCCACCGCGGACACTGGGCGGTCCACGGTCTGAGTCGAGCCGGGTCGGCAGCCTCCACGCACCTGTCGGGGGCACGCTCACGAGAGCTGGCCGAGACTCCCAAACTACCGCGAGACCCCACCCCCAGAGCCACCGGAACCACTCGATCGAAGTGGGGCCAAATCACCTTGCTACAGGGGCGTGAATCACACCGCTTCACGCCCCCTCCAGCCCAACCATGGAGCCAGAAAACTTCCGTCGACTGGGGCCCAAAAACGTCCTTAGAAACACATGGCGATCCATGCCGGGCGGGTGGCCGGTCCGGGGTGGATGCGGTTCCACGCCGTCAGGCGGGCGGCGCCGTACCGGATCCACGCAACCGGGACGGGCTCGCGCATGCCACCGGCCCCGCGGGGCCAAGCCGGTCCGGCTCGCTGGGAAGTAGTCGTGTCGAACCCCTTGTCGGGCCGACCCGGTCTCCCTAATGTGATCCTTCAAATTCCTTGAAGTGCACCACCAAGCACCGTTAGGCAGATTTTTTGAACGATCAAATCCATGGGGCACCCGAAGCCGCCATCCCCGCGGCCTCCGCTCGAGCTCCCGCCCACGGTCCGAGGGAGGGCTACCTCGACTACGCCAGGGTCGGCCCGCTCTCCGGCCCGGCCGCCGCCGCGCTCGCCGCCGCGACCGCGCTCGCCGCCCGCGTCGACCCCGCCGACCTCGACCGGCTGTTCGCCCTCAGCGACGCCGCCCGGACCTCGGCGGCCCGGCTGCTCGCCGCCCACCGGCACGAAATCGCCCTCGCCCCGTCGACCAGCAACGGCCTGTTCACCGTGGCCGCCGCACTCCACGGCCCCGGTACCGTCCTGGTGCCCCGCGGTGAGTTCCCCGCCAACCTCTACCCCTGGCTCCGCTTCGCCGACCGCGGCGGCCCCGCGGTCCGCCTCGTCGAGCCGGCCGGGCAGCGGCACATCACCCCCGACCTCCTGCGCCGCCACCTCACGCCCGACGTCACCGCCCTCACCGTCAGCGCCGTCGACTCGCTCACCGGCCACCTGGCGCCGCTCGCCGCCCTCAAGGAGATCCTCGGGCCCGAGCGGCTGCTGATCGTCGACGCCATCCAGGGCCTGGGCGCCATCGCGCTCGAAGCGGACGCCGCCGACATCCTCGTCAGCGGCGGCCAGAAGTGGCTACGGGCCGGCTGGGGAGCCGCATTGCTGCTGATCCGCGACCGGTGCGCCGAGCGTCTGGCTCCCGGGCTCGGCGGATGGGCCGGCGTCCAGGAGCCCTTCGCGCCTCGTCACCCGGCGCCGCCGCTGCCCGGGGCCGCCGCCCACCTCGCCACCAACCCGGACTTCCCGGCCGCCGCGGCCATCGGCGCAGCCATCGACGACCTGTTCGACCAAGGTGGCCCGGCCGCCGTCGGCGCCCGTATCCGCGCCACCCTTGCCGACCTGCTCGACCGCGCACGGCGGGCAGGCGCCGACATCCTCCTGGACGGACTCGGCTCCCACGAGCGCGCCGGAATCGGCACCTTCCGCCTGCCCGGCCACGACCCCGCCACCGTCCACCACGCCCTCGAAGCGGCCGGCCTGATCACCACCCGCCGCGACGAGTGGATCCGACTGTCTCCCCACGCCTCCACCCCGGCCGCCGCGGCGGACCTACTCGCCGAGGCACTGCACACCCTCACTCACCACACCACCCACTAGCCCCAGGAGCCGATATGTCCCCTCAACTGAGCCGCCGCCAACTGCTCCAGCTCGCCACCGCCTCCGCCGCCGGGCTCGGCCTGGCCGCCTGCGGCGGCAACGGATCGGGCGGCAACGTCGGCGCCGACGGCGACAGCGGCCGGATCACCGTCTGGAGCTGGACCACCGCGGCCGAAGCCCTGCGCGGCGTCGTCCCCTCCTTCAAGCGGGACAACCCCGGCATCGAGGTCGACATCCAGGACGTCGGCGAGCCGGCCATCTGGGACAAGATCACCGTCGGCCTCGCCTCCAGCGGCAAGGGACTCGCCGATGTCCTGCACATCGGTGTCGACTACCTGCCCGGCTACCTGGAGAAGTTCCCCGACGGCCTCGCCGACCTGTCCAAGCTCGGCGCCGACCGGTACAAGGACGCTTTCGGCAAGGGACTGTGGCCGACCGTCATAGGCGAGGACAAGGCCGCCCACGCCCTCCCCTGGGAGGTCAACCCGCTCGGGCTGTTCTACCGGCAGGACTACTTCGACAAGGCCGGTGTCGACCCCAAGGACATCGGCAGTTGGGACGACCTGATCGCCGCCGGACCGGAGATCCTCGCCGCCACCGGCGCCCAACTGCTCGGGCTCGACAAGCCCGGCACCACCCCGGACATGGACTTCTTCCAGAACCTGATGCAGCTCCAGGGCGCCTTCTACTTCGACCGGGAAGGCAAGATCACGCTCGCCTCCCCGGAAGCCGTCCAGGCCCTCACCGTCATCAAGCGGCTCAACGACGGCGGCCTGCTCGCCGACACCGCGGGCCAGGGCACCATGAAGCGCCTGCTCGGCCAGGGGAAGCTCGCCACCTCCCCGGACCCCGCCTGGGCCGTCGAGTACCTGGCCACCAAGTTCCCCGGCCAGAAAGGGAAATGGCGTGTCATGCAGCCTCCCGCCGCCGTTCCCGGGGGCGGGCGCAGCGCCATCGTCAACTCCACCTACCTGGCCGTCGCCGCCTCCAGCAAGCGCCGCCGGGCCGCCTGGCGATTCATCGAGTACGCGCTCACCAAGCCCGCCGAGATCAACCGGATGTTCACCTCCGGCGGCGTCTTCCCCGCTCTCAGCGCCGCGTACGACGATCCGAGGTTCAGCGCGCCCCACCCGTTCTACGGCGGCCAGAAGGTGCTGAAGACCTTCGTCGACACGCTCTCCTCCGGCTCCGAAGCCACCAACTTCACCGCCGACTACGCCCGTGCTCTCAAGCTCGCCAGCGACGCCCAGAGCCAGGTGCTGGTCAAGGGCGCCGACCCGGCCCGCGCCCTCAAGGACGCCGCCGAAAGGCTCGCCCAGCAGACCGGCCGGCAGCAGGCGGCCTGACCACCATGTCCCTCGCCCCGCCCGAACGCGCTCCCGCCACCGTCACCCAGGCCGGCCGCGGCACCTCCCCGCGCACCGGTCGCGCCCGCCCGCGCCGCCGCCGGCTGCTGACCCGCGGCTCCGTCCCGTACCTGCTGATCATGCCCGCCGTGCTGGGCTTCGCGATCTTCAAGGCGTACCCCATCGTCTCCTCGCTCTGGATCAGCCTCACCACCGGAAGCGGAGACGACCGGAACTTCGCCGGACTCGCCAACTACCGGCGCCTGCTGGAGGATCCGCTGTTCTGGACCGCGCTGAAGAACACCGCGCTGATCCTGATCGTCCAGGTGCCGCTGATGCTCGGCCTGGCCCTGCTCGTCGCCCTCGCCCTCAACTCCACCAAGGTCTGGCTGCGCCCGCTCTGGCGACTCGGCGTCTTCGTCCCCTCGCTGACCGGCCTGGTCGCCGCGGGCGTGATGTTCTCCGTGATCCTCAACCGCGACGCCGGGCTGCTGAACTGGGTCCTCTCCCTGTTCGGCGTCGACCGGGTGAACTGGCTCGGCAGTCCCTTCTGGGCCCGCGTGGGCGTCGTCCTCGTCATCACCTGGCACTACACCGGCTACAACGCGGTGATGTACCTCGCCGGCCTGCAGGGCATTCCCAAGGAGTTGTACGAGGCCGCGATGGTCGACGGCGCGGGACCGGTCCGCCGCTTCGTCTCCATCACCCTTCCCCAGCTGCGGCCGATCCTGCTCCTCACCGTGGTGCTCTCCACCATCGGAACCCTGCAGCTCTTCGACGAGCCGTACGTCCTCACCGGCGGCGGCCCCGACAACGCCACCTTGACGGTCACCATGTACCTCTACAACAACGGCTTCAAGTACTTCGACTTCGGTTACGCCTCGGCCATCGCCTACGCACTCGCGCTGATCGTGTCCGTGCTCGGCATCCTCCAGGTCCGCCTGATGGGAGAGCGTCGGTGAAGCCCCGTGGCCCCCTGCTCACCCTGCTGCTCGCGGGCGCCTTCGCGCTCTGCGTCGGCCCGTTCTACTGGCTCGCCGTCGCCGCGACCCAGGAGGACAAGGACGTGTTCTCCTGGCCGCCGAAACTGCTGCCCGGCGGTCACCTCATGGAGAACCTCCGCGGACTCGAGGAGTCCATCGGGCTGACCCGGGTCCTGCTCAACACCCTGCTGGTGGCGGGCATCCAGACGATCGGTGCGGTCGCCGTCTCGCTGCTGGCCGGATACGCCTTCGCCAAGTTCGAGTTCCGCGGGCGCAATCTGTTCTTCGTCCTGCTGCTCAGCACCCTGGTCATCCCCGACACCGTGATGCTGATCCCGATCTTCCAGATGATGATGGAACTGGGCCTGATCGACTCCTACCAGTCCATCATCCTGCCCGGTCTGGTCACCCCGTTCGGCATCTTCCTGATGCGGCAGGCACTGCGCTCCATGCCCGACGAACTCCTCGACGCGGCCCGAGTCGACGGCGCCGGTGAACTACGGGTGCTGTGGCGGATCGTCATCCCGGTCAACCGGCCGATCATCGCGGCACTCGCGCTGTTCGTCTTCCTCGGCAGCTGGAACCAGTTCGTCTGGCCACTGATCGCGCTGCGCAGCCCCGAGATGTACACGCTGCCCGTGGCCACCGCCACCCTGCAGGGGCTGTCGACCACCAACTACGCGCAGGTCCTGCTCGCCGCAGGCATCGCCGCCATCCCTGTGATGGCCCTCTTCCTCGTCCTGCAACGCCAGTTCATCTCCGGCCTGTTGGCCGGGGCCACCAAGGAGTGACCACCGTGCCCACCGAACCGCGCCCCGCCGACGAGCTCATGGAGAGCCCGCAGGCGCCCACCGAGCCGGATGCCGCCTCGCAGGACGTCACCCCGCAGCAGCCCGTCCCGGCCTGGCGCCCGAACACGCCGACCATGGCCACCCCCGACACCGTCGTCCACCGGCGGCTCGCCACCGGCCTGCTCGACTCCGCCGACGCCCCGCTCACCGTCCACCTCACCGGGCTCGGCTGCGACCGGCTGGAGACCGCCGTCACCCCGGTCGGCGACAACGTGGTCCTGATCGAGGTCACGGCGTCGGCCGCGGCCACCGTCCGCGCCGAATGGCGGGTCCCCTGCGTCGCGGCCACCGCCTACTGGACCCCCGACACCAACGCCTCCCGCTGGCTGCCACCGTCCTGGATCGCCCCCCGGACCGTCTCGCTCGCTCTGGGCGCCCCCCTCGCCAGTCTGATCGGCGCCGACGACCGCGCTCTGTGCACCGCAGCCGTCGGCGAGACCTCCGCACCCGTACGCGTCGGCGCCGGCGTGGTGGAGGAGAGCGGCGAGTTCGCCTTTACCGTCGAACAGGACCTCACTGCGGACGGGCCGCCGCTGCGGCTGCGGATCGACCTCAGCGGCCGCCACTTCGCCGCCACCCTGCAGGCCGTCACCGCCTGGTGGGGCGAGGGCCTGCACCACCCCGGCACCGCCCCCGCCGCCCGGATGCCCGCCTACTCCACCTGGTACAGCCTCCACCAGAACGTCGACACGGCCGCCGTCGAACGCCAGGCCGCCCTCGCCGTGACCGTCGGCTGCGAGAGCATCATCGTCGACGACGGCTGGCAGACCACCGACCGCGCCCGCGGCTACGGCCACTGCGGCGACTGGGAGCCCAACCCGGCGGCCTTCCCCGACCCCGCGGCCCACGTCGCCGAGGTCCACCGGCTCGGCCTCGCCTACCTCCTGTGGTACGCACTGCCGTTCATCGGCAGGCACAACGACGCCTGGGACCGCTTCAAGGACATGATCCTGCGCGAGGAGCCCGACCTGGAGGCGGCCGTGCTCGACCCCCGACACCCCGAGGTCCGCGCGTACCTGGTCGAGAAGGTCTCCCGCGCCGTCGAGCAGTGGGACGTGGACGGTCTGAAGCTCGACTTCATCGACCGTTTCGCCGTCACCGACCCCCCGCCCGCCCCGGCCGGCGCCGACCACACCGCCGTCCACGAGGGCGTGCTCCAACTGCTCGCCGATCTCGACGCCCGCCTGCGCCGCACCCGGCCGGACATCATCGTCGAGCACCGCCAGCCGTACGTCAGCCCCGGGCTGTGGCCGTACGCCACCATGATCCGCGCCACCGACTGCCCGCTCAGCCCCGCCGAGAACCGCCAGCGCACCGTCGACTGCCGGCTCACCGCGGGCCCGCTCGCCGTCCACGCGGACATGATCATGTGGAACTCCGCCGAGACGCCCGAGGCCATCGCCGTCCACCTCGTCAACGCCCTGTTCTCGGTGCCGCAGATCTCCGTCGACCTCGCCGCCCAGAGCCCCGACCAGCTCGCCGCCCTGCGCTTCTGGCTCGGCGTCTTCCGCCAGTACGCCGACGTCCTCCAGCTCGGCGTCCTGGAACCCACGCGACCGGACCTCGGCTACCCCCTGGTCCGCGCCCACGCCCCCCACACCACCGTGGTCGCACGCTACGCGCCGCTGCCCGTCGCCCTCCCCGACCGGCACGCCGCGGACGGCCCGCAGACCCTGCTCGTCGCCAACGCGGACGGCGACCCTGCGGTGCTCCTGACCGCCACGCGACCGGAACAGGCCCTCGCGCGCGTCCAGGACTGCCGTGGTGAGATCCTTTCCGAGACCGTGCTCGACCTCGTCGCCGGGGTGAACTCGGTGACCGTGCCGACCGGTGGCCTGCTCACCCTGACCCGCGAGCACTGACAGCCGCGGCCTGGGGGCAGCCACCCGCCGCCCTCAGCCCGCCGACCACAGAGGAACGATGACCGCTCGACAGGTGACCATCGAGGATGTCGCACACGCGGCCGGCGTCTCCCGCCAGACCGTCTCGAACGCCCTCAACGCACCCCACCGACTGCGCGCCACCACCCTCGCCCGGGTCACCGCCGCCATCGACGAACTCGGTTACCAGCCCGACCAGTCCGCCCGCAGCCTGCGCACCGGCACCCGCAAGGTCATCGGCTATCCCGCCCCCGCCGACAACCCCGCCGACCCGAACCCTCTGATGGGCGGCTTCCTCCAGGCGCTGGTGACCGCCGCCGACGCGGTCGACCACCGCATCCTGGTGTTCCGCTCCGACCCCCAGCAGGGCGCCGGAGCGGTCGCCAGGTCCTTCAACGGACTGATCGCGGCCCGCCAGGTCGACGGGTTCGTCCTCTCCGACGTCGTCCACGACGACCCCCGCGTCGACGTGCTCACGGAGGCCGGTTTCCCGTTCGCGGCCTTCGGCCGCACCGCCCCCGGCCGCCCGCAGAACTGGGTGGACATCGACTCCACCGCCGCCACCGCCGCCCTGGTCGGACTCCTGCTCGACCAGGGCCACCGCCGGATCTGCTACCTCAACTCCGCCGCGTCCCTGCCCTGGCTCGCCGACCGCAGGGCCGGCTTCCTGCAGGCCGCGGCCGCCGCCCCCGACGGCGCCTTCGAGGTCGGCGTCCCCGACGACGACCCGGCCGCGCTGTCCCACGCCGTCCAGCGCCTGCTCACCGGCCCCGACCGCCCGACCGCCCTGGTATGCGCAAGCGACTGGCTCGCTCTCACCGCCTACCAGGCCGTCCGCGCCGCCGGCCTCACCGTCGGCGAGGACGTCGCCGTCACCGGTTTCAACGACATCCCGCTCTGCACGCTGCTCCAGCCCGCCCTCACCAGCGCGCGCCTGCCCCTGGCCGCCATCGCCCACGCCCTCGTCGACCGGCTGATCACCGCCGTCGAGGACCCCGCCGCCGCCCCGGCGAGCGGGCTACTGCTCCCTGCGGAGCCGGTCGTGCGCGACAGCACGCCGGGGCGGTAGCAGCGGCCGTCGGCCGTCACGCCGGTGCCCGCCGCCGCGATGGGCCACGCCTTCGATGCGCACCCGCACCGGCCGGCGTGCAGCCGGAGTGCCTCGCCATCGCGCAGTGCGCCGCGCCGAGCGCACCGGGTGGGGGCCATCGCGGTCGCGGTGCGCCGCGTCGCGTGTCGTGGTGCAGCACCATCGCACCGCCGCACCGCACCGCACCGGGTGCCGACATCACACATGTCCTCGTCCGCGGTCTGATCGGCAGTCGAAACGGGGGCTGTCAAGGCATCTCAGGGGCTTTACAGGGGCACGTTTCCCAGGTCACCTCCCCGGCCACCGGAGGCGTTCCATAGGATCCGACCGTGACGACAGAGACAGGGGCACCGTGGGCGGGCTGGGCGCCGCCGACCGAGACGGAGCGGCTGCTCCACGAGGCGGCGATGGCCGGCAACCGGGACGCGCTGCTGGACGCTCTGGCCCGGACCAGGCTCTTCGTGCTCGTCGCCCGGCTGCACGCGGACACGCCCGGCTTCGATCCACCGCTCACCGCACAGCCGGATCCCGCGTCCGGCCGGATGTGTGTCACGGTGCTGACATCCGGCGCGTTGCCGCCCTGGCACCCCGACTGGGTGTTCGAGGCGACCGGTCTCGACGAGCTCGCGCGCCGCTGGCCGGACGGAGTGCGGTGGCTGGGAATCAATCCGGGCACTCCGTACGCCGTCACTCTCGAGGCCGGTCCGGGACGTCGCCGGGTGTGGCTGAAGGCCCACGAGCGGTCGGGCGGGCCCCGGGCCGGCCTGCTGTTGACCCATCGGGCCGGTCCGCTGTACGGACCGGTCGCACACGGCCTGGCTCTCGGAGCCCATCTCGCCGTGCACAACAGCCTCGTCTGGAACGACCTGGGCGCCGCCTACGAGGGGTACGCGGCGGATCGCGCCCGGCTCCGTCATCCCTGGGGCGTACTGGACCGCGCCGCCTACCGGGAGACTCTCGAAGCACTGCTGGCCACCCGGCTCGTCGGCCGTACCTACGAGTCGGTGCTCCGGATCCGTCGCGCCCTCGCCGGGCGGCTGGGCCGCACCCCCGCGGTCCCGGAGTGGTCCGCAGCGCTCACCGATGCGCTGACGCGCCGCCAGTCCACACCGTCCGAGGCGGCCGAGGCCCGTGAGGCACTGCGGCTGGCCGTCACGTACGAGGACAGGTTCCGCGCGGATGGCGTCCTCGGCCCCGGCGAACGGGTCGACACCCTGGCCGCCTTCGACTACGGGAGGGCGGTCAACGTCGTACGGCTGGCGCTGGGCGCCCGCCTCTGCGATCCGCGCGAAGCCGAACAGGCCGTGCTGCGGATCGGCGCCCTGGCCAGGCAGGCATACGGCGCCTGGGCGCATTTCTCCCTCGGTTATTCGCTCGCCCGCGTCATGCATTTCGACGCGGACGACTCGTCCGGAGTGACATACGAGCAATCGCTCGCGCAACACCACACCCTGACGCAGGACCCCAACAGCCCCTACCGGAACATCGCCTGGTCATGATTCCACTGCCCCTTCACCCCAGCGACCCGGCCCGTGGCGCCGCCTGGGCACCGCCGTCGATAACGGAGCACCTGCTGTACGAAGCGGGGGCACGCGGTGACACAGAGGCCCAACTACGTGTGCTGGCCGGCGAGCAGTTGTACATCGCCGCCCCGAAGGCCGAGGTGGACGCGGCCCCCGACATGGTCACATGGCGCTCGTACCGGGACCAGGGCGGACGAAGCTGCCGACCGGTGCTCACCCGGGGGATGCTGCCGCTCTGGCATCCGGAGTGGGTGTTCCACGCCGTCTCTCTCAAGTGGATGGCGGAGTTCGACTGGCGCGACCCGTACCAGCTGCTGTCCGTGAATCCCGGCACTCCCGCCCAGTTGATCTTTCCGGCCACGCCCCCGCACCGCGCGATGTGGGTGCGCTACCACGCGGAGAACGACCGCCCCAGGAACGACCGGCTGATCGCGTTGCGGCACGGGGCGTTGCACGGTCCACTGGCCTACGGGCTGGCGTGCGGGGCGCACCTGGCAGTCGGCAACGGCGTGCCGTGGAACGAGGTGGGTACCGCCTACCACGAGTACTCGTGCGAGCGGGAGCTGCTCCGCGACTCATGGGGCATCACCGAACCCACCGGCTGGCGAAAGCAGTTGGACATCCTGTTGGAAGCACGCAACAGTCCGCCCGAGCCCGATTTCGTACTCCGGGTGCGTGAGCAGCTCGGGGCCGGGCTCGGCGAGCAGCCCTCCGCGGAGCTGTGGCGCGAAACGGCCGCCGGGCACGCCCAGGACATCGGGCTGGGCCACAGCACGGTCAGGGACATCGAGGAGTTGGTGAGGCGCATCGTCAGGTACGAGGCCCGGTTCCGCGCCGATGGGCTGCTGCCGCCGGACGGCAGGGTCACCACGACGGTCGCCTACGACTACGGGCGTGCCGTGAACCTGGCCAGGTGGGGGCTGTCCGCCCGCTTCTGCGCCCCGCACGAGGCGGAGCAGGCCGTTGTGCACGCCGGTGCGTTGAGCAGATCGGCCTACCGCTCCTGGGAGGATTTCTCGGCGGGATACGCGCTGGGCCGTGTGCTGCGGTTCGACGGCGAGGACTACGGCGACTACTACCGGAGCAATGTCACGGCGCACCGTCTGCTGACGGAGAGCGAAGGCAGCCCGTGGCGGAACCTGCCCTGGCGCTGACCACTGGCGCGCCTCTCGCCGTTCGTGCTCCCGGCCGGCACCGTACGGGTCTCCTCGGCGGCCCGGACCGGATCCGGGCACTGTAGGGATGCCTTTGGTGCAGCGTGGCACCGGGCGCGCCGGGGGCAGCCAGTCCGGTGGTGCCGAGGGCGACCAGGTGTGCAGCGGAGGGTGGGCGGCGGCGGGAGGGTGTCGTGCCGCGGTCGGTGCAGATGCCGTGGAGGACGAAGCCGTATTCCGGGCCGTCGGCCACCGTCAGGGCCTGTGGGACGGCGGTCAGGGCGCGCTCCGGGTTCGCCGCTGTGCGGCAGGCGAGGGCGTCGGCCGCCCGGCGCCGGGGGCCGGCCGGCGCGGTCGGCCCCCGGGAATCGGGCTTCCCCGAGCATCCGCGGGTCCTGCCGCCCCGGACGACGGCAGGACCGTCCGCGACGGCCTCCGACGGTTCAGCCGCCTCACCCGGTCACCAGTCGGCCGGAAGATGCAGCGGGCTCCGCGTGATGGTGCCGTGGCGCCATGCGACCGTGTCCGCGGGGGCGGTGAGGCGCAGGTGCGGGAAGCGGACGGCCAGTCCGTGCAGTCCCAGGCGCAGTTCTGCGCGGGCGAGCCAGGTACCCAGGCAGTAGTGCCGTCCTCCGCCGAAGGCGAGGGTCGGTTGATCCAGTGGTGCGAACATGTCGCCGAAGGGGTCGTCCGAGAACGCTTCCGGATCCCGGCCGGCCGCGCCGCGGTCGGCGGTGGCGATCTCACCGGTCCGGACGGTGACACCGCCGACCTCGACGTCCTCCATGGCCTGGAGGGGGTTGGTGTGGGCGGCGGGATCGCCGAGCGGGATGAGGTGCAGCAGGCGCTCGGTCAGCCGACCGGCCGCGTCCTCGTCGGACGCGCCGAGTCGGGCCCAGACCTCGGGGCGTTCGTGGAGCAGGTAGAAGAGGGAGTTCCCCAGCATGGTCATCGCGGTGTCGTAGCCGCCCACCACGAGGGTGCTGACCAGGTTGACGAGCTGCGGTTCGGGGATGCCGCCCTCCCCGTCGGCCGCCTGGACGAGGGAGCTGATCAGGTCCGGGCCGGGAGTGCGCCGCCGGTCGGCCAGCAGGCCCCTGGTGAAGTCGGTGAACTCCCTTGTGACGTCCGCGACTTCCGCAGGGTCCTTCGCGTCGGTGGCGAAGGCGTGTTCGGTCCAGCGGAGCAGGCGCGCGTCGCTGACGTCGTGCACGCCCGTCAGCCTGTTCATGACCGCGATGGGCAACGGGCGGGTGTAGTGGGCGACCAGGTCCGCCGGGGGGCCGTGGTCGGCGAGCGCGTCGACCAGCTCGTCGACCACGTCGGCGACCCACGGCGTCATGCGCGCGACCGCACGGGGTCCGAACGCGCGCTGGACGGTGCGCCGCACGCGCAGATGTTGAGCGTCGTCCAGCTTGCCCACGGCATCGGGTGAATCCACGAGGGCGGAGGTGGCGTCCTGCGGAGTGCGGAGCAGCGTCCGCCTGAACCTGTTGTCGTTGATGACCTGATGGACGTCGGCGTAACGGGTGAACGCCCAGGCGGGACGGCCGTCAGGCAGGGTGGTGCGCCGGGGCGGACCGGGCCGGGCGAACGTCAGACGGTGCAGGGGGACGCGTTCTTCGGTGATGGGCATGATCCTCCTGCCCTCCGCTGCAGAGCGGAGGGCTGCGACATCGACTCGGCTGTTTGCTCGGGGGCTCGCTGTGGGGCCGGCTGCCGGGCCCGCAGCGGGCGTCCATGGGTGCGCGGATGCCGCGCGCCCGTCTCGGGGCAGGGGGTGGTGGTCTGTTCACGCGGCCTCGTACGACCGCGGCTGACGCCTCGGGCCGGAGTTCGTCTTCCGGACCTTGCGCAAGCCTGTGCAGATCCTCGGCCATGGTGATGGCCGTCCTGTTCAGGTGATCGTGGATCACGGGCGAGTTCACCCGCACGTGGTGGGCCGCCGGGACGAGATGGTCGGCCGTGGGTGTCCCCGTGCGCGGGGCCGGTCCTTCCGCGCGGGCCGGCGAACGGAGCCCACGGGTGGCGCGTTGCCACCCGGTGGGACGAGGGGCGTGTCGGCGGTGTCGGGGCCTTGGCCGTGGCCCGACGGTCATTCCGGCCAGTCGGAGTTCAGGACGACGTCGACGAAGTCTCCGCGTTCGAATCCGGGCACGTAGTGGGCGAGGACGTCCGCCTTGACGTTGCCGAACGTCGCTCCGGGGCGGTCCTGGAGGCCCTCGGTGAACGCGGCCGGGCGGGGCGAGGGGGTGCCGGGGCGGCGCGCTCCCCCGGCATCTCTTCGGCGGGTGCCCCGGTCCGTCCGCCTGCCCACCACCCGGTCTCGGGCACGGGCGTCGGCGTCAGATGCCCGCCGCTCGCGCCGCCTCGTACACCTCGGCCGCCACGTCGACGAGTTCCGCGGCGTCGCGCGGCGTGCTCTGGAGCTCCAGGACGAACGCCGTCACGTGCGGTCCGGCGTGTGCCACGAGGTCCTCGACGATCTGTGCCACGCTGCCGTGGAACGGCTGCCGTCCTTCGCTCCCGACCGGTTCGGGGGTGTGGCGCGCGTTGACACGGACGCGGATGTCGACCGGGCGTTCCCTGCCGCGTTCGGCGGCCATGTCCTGTACCCGCCGCCACTGCTCGGCCAACTGGGCGGGGCCCGCCGCCACGGGCATCCAGCCGTCCGCCCGGTCCACGAGACGGCGGGTGGCTCGCGGGCTGTTCGCGGGCAGGTACACCGGGATGGGGTTCACCGGCTTGGGGCCGACCACGGACGGGGCGATGGTGGTCAGTTCGCCCTCGTACGCCACGGGGTCCGGGCCCCAGACGGCCGCGCACACGTCGAGCAGTTCGTCCAGAACCGCGCCGCGCCTGTCGAAGGGGGCGACCGACGCCGCCGCGTACTCGTCCAGTGACCATCCCGTGCCGAGGCCCGCGATCACGCGCCCGCCACTCGCGACGTCCAACGAGGCGAGTGAGCGGGCCAGTTGGAACGGCACGTGCAGGGGCGCGACCAGGACGCTGGTGCCGAGCCGGGGCCGTTCCGTGACCGCTGCGGCCAGGGCGAGCGTGATGAGCGGGTCGGCGACCGCGCGGTACTGGTCGGGCCACGGCAGTCCCGGTACGCCGTAGAGCCCCTGTGTCGCGGGCTCGGGGAACAGGATCCGTTCGAAGACCCAGAGACTCTCGAAACCGGCCTCCTCCGCGGCACGTGCGACGGTGGCGACGTCGCGGCCGATGTCGTACTGCTTCATCTGCGGGAGGCCGAGACCGAGCGGGATCGGCATGGGTGCGCTCCTTCACGACGGCGGGGCAACGTCCTCGAATCACCGGGTTGTTCCGTGTTCGATGACAGTCGAAACGTCGTCGGGGTTCCGCGCGGCGGCACGGTACGGGCCGAAGCGCCGGCGGGCCGTACCGTCGGGTCTCCCCCGGCGTCGGCGCCCCGGCACGCGTCGTCATGACGGAGCCCCCGCCCATCGATGACAGGCGGGGGCTCGTGGGAGGTCCGGAACGGGGCTTCGCGCCTTCCGGCGTCTCCCCGGGCTCCCGGGCCGCTCCCCGCCCTCGTCGGCCGGCACGCCGGGAGGGACGGGGCGGGGCAGGGCAGGGCGGTCCGGGTATCAGGCCGCCGGCGCCGGGTAGGTCGGGTACTCCACCCCGGAGACGTGCTGGACGACCCGGATGACCTGGCAGGAGTAGCCGAACTCGTTGTCGTACCACAGGTAGAGGATCGCGTTGTCGCCGTCGACCTTGGTCGCGCCGGCGTCGACGATCGAGGCGTGGCGCGAGCCGATGAAGTCGCTGGAGACCGCGTCGGGCGCCGTGATGAAGTCGATCTGGCGCTTGAGCGGCGAGGTCAGCGACACGTTGCGGAGGTAGTCGAGGACCTCTTCCCGGGTGGCCTCGCGGCCGAGTCGCAGGCTGAGGATCGCGATCGAGACGTCCGGGACCGGGACCCGGATCGAACTGCCGGTGATCGGCGCCTTCAGGTCGGGGAGCGCCTTGGCGACCGCCGAGGCGGCGCCGGTCTCCGTGATGACCATGTTGAGCGGTGCCGAACGGCCGCGACGGTCCGCCTTGTGGTAGTTGTCCAACAGGTTCTGGTCGTTGGTGAACGAGTGGACGGTCTCCACGTGGCCGCGCAGCACGCCGTACTCGTCCTCCATCGCCTTGAGCGGCGGGACGATCGCGTTGGTGGTGCAGGACGCGCAGGACAGGATCTGCTCGTCCTGCTTGATGGTGTCGTGGTTGACGCCGTGGACGATGTTGGGGACATCGCCCTTTCCGGGAGCGGTCAGGACGACCTTGGCGATGCCGGGCCGCAGGTGCTGCGACAGGCCCTCGCGGTCACGCCACTTGCCGGTGTTGTCGATGAGGATGGCGTCGTCGATACCGTACGCCGTGTAGTCGATCTCCGACGGGTCGTTGGCGTAGATCACCTTGATCGCGTTGCCGTTGGCGACGATCGTGCTCTTCGCCTCGTCGACGGTGATGGTGCCGTGGAACTGGCCGTGGATGGAGTCACGGCGCAGCAGCGAGGCGCGCTTGATGAGATCCTCGACGGCCCGGCCGCCGCCGCTGCGGACGACGATGGCGCGCAGCCGCAGGCCGTTGCCGGAGCCGGTCTTCTCGATGAGCAGCCGGGCGACGAGGCGACCGATGCGGCCGAAGCCGTAGAGGACGACATCGCGCGGCTCACGGCGGTCGATCTTGTTCTCGCCCGTGGCACCGGCGACGGCCTCGGCGGTGAACTCCGCGACGGAGAGGCCGCGGTCGTCGGCCCTGTACGTCGCGGCGAGCATGCCGATGTCGATCTGGGAAGGACCGAGATCGAGGGTCGTGAGTGCCTGCAGGAACGGCAGCGTCTCGGTGACCGAGAGTTCCTCGCCCGCGATCTGGCGGGCGAATCGGTGGGTCTTGAGGATGCTGACCACCGACTTGTTCACCAGGGAGCGGCTGTGGACCAGGACGGTGACGTCCCGCTCCCGCTGCAGCTTCCCGATGATCGGGATCATCGACTCCGCGATTTCCTCACGGTTCTTCCAGTTAGTGAACGAGTCGTCGTTGACAGTCACAGATTTATCTTTCGAGCTAGGCGGCGCTCATATGCTAACCCGACCGCGTTTCGGCCCTTCAAGGGGTGCCGTACGGGTGGCACGTCGAGGCCCGGGACCCCGCCTCCGGTACGGATCCGGGCGTTCCGCGCGCCCGTGCGGTCGCGGTCGCGCTCCCGAAGTGGTCGGCCGGGCGGCCGACGACCGGGCCGCGACCGCCCCCGCGCTGCTGGACGGGCCCGGGGCCGGGCGTTCGGCGGCGCCCTCGCCTGAGCGGAGCCCCTGACGGGTGGTGGCCGCGCAGGCGGCGTGCCGCCGGGGCGGTGCGCCGTGGAAAGCCCGGGGGTCCGCGTCCATGGCGCCGTTCGGCGTGGCCCGGCCGCAGGGGCGCGGCATGCACGGGTGGTGCGGGCACGGGCCCGGTCGTACTGTCGACTGAGGAGACGGTCGCCGGGACGTCCGCGAAGGACCGGCCGAAACGGTGGACGGGGATCGCCACACCGTTGTGGCGGTGGCCGCATCCAGTACGCCCGTACCAGGACGCGGTGCGCCCGCACGGCATACGGCGCGGGCCCCGCGCAAGCGGCTTACGAGGGTCGCCCGCGTCCGCGGTGCCCGAGAAGCAGTTGGGAGACGGCATGCCCGGACACGGACTCAGGAGCACGGTCATGTTGTGCGCGGCCTCGGCACTCGCCGTGACGGCGGCGCCGACGACCGCCCCCGCCGCGACGCCCGCGCGCTCCTCCTCCCAGTCCCCCTCGGCCCGCGCGGTGGCCGTCGACTGCTTCTCGCACGCGCGCATCCGTCCCGGCGACTTCCTGCTCGCCTGCGGGGACGGCAACAACCGCCTCGTCTCGCTGCGTTGGACCCAATGGGGGCAGGCTTCCGCCGAGGGCACCGGACTCGACGCGGTGAACGACTGCCGACCCTACTGCGCCGCGGGCACGTTCCACACGTACCCCGTCCAGGTGCGGCTCGACCGCCCGGCGAACTGGAAGAAGCATCCCGGACTCCAGCGGTTCACCCGACTGCGGCTCGTCTACACCGACGGCGTCCCGGCGCACACGGACCGGGTCGCATACCACACCCTCTGGGACTGACGCTCTCCGAAGCCCGTCGGGCGCCGTCGGCGCGAATCCCTCATGGAGACCGCCCGCGACGGGACGCGCAGGCGCCACCGGAAGTCCGGCACGGTGGACGTGTTGGTCCGGGCCTCCGAGGCAGGCCGCTGGAGGCTTCCGGGGCGAGGCGGCCCGGCGCGCACCGAGCGGTGACGCAGCCGTCCTCGTCGTCCCGGCCGGTCCGGTCGGCCCGGCGCGCGGCCGGGACGTTGCCGGAGTCGGCGCCGTCACGAGGACGCGGGGCCTCCCGGACCATCCACCGCGTAGACGGTGACGGCGTGGTGGTCGACGTGCCCTGTCGGTGCGGGGGACGGGGCGTTGCCGGGGCGGTGTGGCGAACCGCCCGTCGAGGCATCCTCGCGCCGCCTCGATGGCGCACCCGTTTCTCCAGTGTTCCGCCCGGGACTCCCAGCCCGGCCCGACCTCGTGGAACTCGTCTTCGGTAGTGCAGGCTGCTCCGGCCGATGAGCTCGCCGCTCGGCCCGAACAGGACGGCACACGGTCAGTGGCCCCGCTCGGCCCACTGACGTTCGACGACGGTGAGCCGTTCCAGCGCCTTGCGACGGGAACAGGCCCCCCACCGAACCGGGGCCGCTCCCGGGTCCGCGTGGAATTCGAACGAAGGCGTCGGCATCGGAGAGCCGAAGGGCCCCGCGGCGGTCGCTCGGTCTCGATCACCGCACTTGCCGCCCGGCACCCCGGCACCCCGGCGAGGGCGGTTCTCCGCGCCGGTCGGAACATTCGATTCCTGACGTTGCCGACACCGTCACCCGGCTTGACGTGCCGTCACCACTCAGGGGCGGGCCAGACTTTAGCTCCCACACATCGCGTCGCTGCCCCGGCCGGTGGGCCCGACCGACATCGAACACTGTCGAACAATGGTCATGCCCACGCACGCTACCGTGTGCCATCAGCGCTCTTCCGGCTCGTGTCCGGGTGATGGTCACACCGTCTCCCGGCACGAGGCGTCGCAGCGCCTGCCCACGTCCGTTTCCGAGCCCGCTGCACACCTTCTCTCAGCTCCGCGCCCCGGTGGTGCGGACCGCGCAACGACCCATGGAGAACACGTTGAGGACGAAGTTCCGTTCTCGTATCACCGCCCGGCTTGGGCGCACCTACCTGTCCAGGATCCAGAAGTACGGCATCGGCTCCTCCACGATCCGTCTGCTGCCCGACGATCTGCTGGCGCTGTTGCGCAGGGACGGTCTGGACCCGGTGGACAGGCTGGCCGCTCTCCGGGCGAACTCACCCGTGCACAAGGTCGCGTTGCCGTTCGGGATGGACGCCTGGGTGGTCAGCGGCTACGAGGAGTCGAAAGCCGTACTCGGTTCGCCCGACGGTTTCAGCACCGATTTCGCCCACCTGGCAACGAATGCCGGAGTGGCCGCGGAACAGAGCCCGGGCGGGCTCGGCTTCAGCGATCCTCCGGTGCACACGCGGCTGCGCCGCATCCTGACACCCGAGTTCACGATGCGGCGGCTGCGCCGGCTCGCGCCCCGGATCGACGCCATCACCGCTGAGCGTCTCGACGCGATGCAGGCCCGGCGCGGCCCGGTCGACCTGGTCAAGGAATTCGCGCTGCCGATCCCCTCCCTCACCATCTGCGAGCTGCTCGGGGTGCCCTACCAGGACCGGCACGACTTCCAGCAGCTGGCCATGGACCGGTTCGACCTCTTCGCCGGCACGACCGCGCCCTTCGGCGCCATGTCGGAGTCCCTCACGTACTTCAGAGAAGTGGTCAGGAAGCAGCGTCGCAACCCGGGTGACGGGCTGCTCGGCATGATCGTGAAGGAGCACGGTGACGACATCGACGACGAGGAACTCGCCGGCCTCGCCGACGGTGTGCTCACCGGTGGATTCGAGACGACCGCCAGCACGATCGCCCTGGGTTCCCTCGTACTGCTGCGGAACGAGGACGTGTTCGAGCGGATACGGACGGACGACGAGGCGGCCTCGCCGTTCGTCGAGGAAGTTCTGCGGTACACCTCCGCGGTGCAGATCGCGTTTCCCCGGTTCGCCCGCAGGGACATCGAGATAGCCGGGGTGGTCATACCCGAGGGCGACATGGTGCTCTGTTCGCTGAGCGGCGCCAACCGCGACGCGTCGTACGTGAGGGACGACGGACGTTTCGACCCGCACCGCAGTCCCACCGCGCATCTCGCCTTCGGCCACGGATTCCACCGGTGCGTCGGCGCCGAACTGGCCCGTATGGAGCTGCGCACCGCCTACCCGGCCCTGACCCGGCGGTTTCCCCGGATGCGGCTCGCCGTGGCACCGCAGGACCTGTCCTTCCGCAAGCTCTCGATCGTGTACGGCGTCGAGACGCTGCCCGTGCACCTGGACTGAGCGCGTACGAGCGCGCCGAGCGGACACGCCTCACCGGCCGGCGCGGTCGACGCGGCGCCGAAGGCACCGTTTTGGCATCCGGCTCCGGAGGAGTGCTGCCGCGGGCCGCATCCGTCCGGCTCGCAACCCGCGCCCTCCGGTCCGCGACGGCGTCGCGGACCGACGCCCGGCTACCAGGTGACGGCGATGCGCTGAGGGCTGCGGGAGGTGCTGCCACGCCGCCACTCGACCTCGTCGGCCGGACACGCGAGCCGGAGGCCGGGGAAACGGGCGGCGAGCCGGTGCAGGGACACCCGGAGTTCGAGCCGGGCCAGCCAGGCGCCGAGGCAGTAGTGCGGGCCGGCGCCGAACGCCAGGGTGGGCGCTTCCAGCGGGCTGAACAGATCGTCCAGTTGCCGGGGCGGGAACACGTCGGGGTCGCGATTGGCCGCGCCGCAGTCGGCCAGCACCACCGCTCTCCGCGGGATGACGACGCCGCCGACCTCGGTGTCCGCGGCGGCGTGCCGTGCGGTACCCCGGTCGTCGCCGAGCGGAACGAGGTGCAGCAGCCGCTCGGCGACCGCGCCCGCGGCCTCCTCGTCCGCGCCGATGCGGGGCCAGCACTCCGCACGTTCACCGAGCAGGTAGAGCAGGCAGTTGCTGAGCATCGTCATGGTGCTGTCGTGTCCTCCCACCACCAGTCCGCACACGAGGTCCACCAGTTGGCCCTCGGGGATGCCGCCCTCGTCGTCCGCCGCTCGGACGAGCATGCTGGTCAGGTCGTCGCCGGGATCCTTGCGGCGCTCCGCCAGGAGCGCCGCCCCGAACCCGGCGAACTCCGCCAGCACCGGTTCCGTGTCCTCCTCGGAGTGGGAGCCGTCGGAGAACGCGTAGCGGCTCCAGTGGCTCAGCCGTTCCCTCGCGGCGGCACCGAGACCCATGAGCCGGCTGATCACCTCGACCGGGAGGGGCAGGGTGAACCCGGCGACCAGATCCGCCGGAGGCCCGCCGTCCGCGAGAGCGTCCAGCCGCTGTTCCACGATCGAGGCGATCCAGGGCTGCCAGCGGGCGACGGCCCTCGGGGTGAACGCTCCGCGCAGGGTGCGGCGCAGGCGCAGGTGGTCCTCGCCGTCCTGGTTGAACAACAGGTCCGTGCTGGCGACGAGACCCGCTTGCCCCGCCAGGGGTGCGGCGTCCGTTATGCGGAGCCGTGCGCGTCCGAAACGGGGGTCGGTGAGGACCTTGCGCACGTCGTCGTAGCGGGTCACCTGCCACGCCCGGGCTCCGTCGGGCAGTACGACGGGCCGGGGCGGGCCCGGCGGGTCGAATTCCAGACGGTGCAGCGGGAGCGTCGACGGACCGTTGATCGCGTCGTGGTCGTCGGGACGGGGCATGGTTCCTCCACGGGTGCGGATTCGGTGGATCACGGTCACGGGCGGACGACGGAGGGGTGGGGGCCCGGGGCCGCGGGGCGGGAGCTCCAGCGGGTTCGCGTCCCGCCTGCCCGGGCCCGGCGGGCGGCCTGCCCGGGCGCGGGGTGCAGGGTGCGGGTCACGAACGCCCGGCGGGGGCGCAGCACACGGCCCCGGGGCAGGGCGCGGGGGCGGACGCGCGGCCCCAGGCGCGGATGACCGGAGGTCAGAGTTCCACCAGCACCTTGCCCCGGTGGGCTCCCGTGTCCTCGTAGAGGCTCCGGTAGGCGTCCGGAATGTTCTCGAAGCCGTGGTGGACGGTGTGGCCGAAGCGGACCTCGCCCCGCCGGACCCTGCCGCCGAGCTCGTGATGAAGCGCGCGCCAGTTCTCCTCCGTGAACCACTCCAGCGAGAAGATGCCGCGCACGCAGGTGCGCGGGAACATGATGTACGGCAGCAGCCGCGGGCCGGTCGCCTCCCGGCCGACCTGGGTGGCCCACTGCCAGCACACGGCCACCTGGCTGTCCACGTTGAGCATGGAGAACACGGCGTCCGTGACCGTGCCTCCGAGGTTGTCGAAGTACTTGTCGATCCCGTCGGGCGCCACCCAGCCGAGTGCCTCCCGGACCGCCTCCCAGCTGTCGCCGTGGCGGTAGACGACGACCGCGTCGAACCCCAGCTCGTCCAGGTAACCCGCCTTCTCCGCCGTCGACGTCGTGCCCACCACGCGGGCGCCCGCGAGCTTGGCGAGCTGCCCGACCAGTGATCCCACCGAGCCGGAGGCGCCGCTGATCACGACGGTGTCCCCCGGGCGGATGGACATGAACTTGGTCAGGGTGCCCCAGGCCGTCATGCCGGGGCCGCCCATGACGCTCAGCGCGGTGGTCAGCGGGAGCGCGTCGTCGTACCAGTTGCGATCCAGGCGCCGGAAGGCGGGGAAGACCATCGGGAACGTCCCGGTCTGCCACGGCGTCGCTCTGCCGTCGCTGACGAGATGGGTGCGCCAGCCGCCGAACCCCTGCACCAGGTCACCGGGGCGGTGGGCCGCCAGCGGGCCCGCCTCCAGCACTTCCATGATCGAGTCGGCCCCCATGTGCGCGCCGATCGGGGTGTCCAGCGCGATGCCCTGGAGGTAGGGGTCCACCGACACGTACCGCGTCCTCAGGAGCATCTCGTCGGGGGCGAGGTCGGTGTCGAGATCCTCCTCGACCATCCCGTACACCCGGTCGACGTCGGGCACGCCCTCGATGTGCTCCTGCACGACCCACTTCCTGGTCCTCATCGCATTCCCTTTCTCTCGACGAGGGATGAACGGTCCGCCGTGCCGGACGGGGTGTCCGGCCGGGGTCCCACCGGGATGACGCGATGGGTCGGTGGCGGCCCGCTCTCGTCGACGGAGGCGGTGAACGGCCGTCCGTCGTCCCGGCAGATGAACTGCATGACGTGCCGGCCCGCCGCCGCCGCCCGGATCAGGCCGCCCGTCGTCGCCCAGACACCGGACTGGTAGAAGTTGCGCAGTCCCGGAAGGCCGGGGCCGTGCTTCTTGACGAGCCTCTCCAGCGTCTCCCCGCTCTCCACGAACGGCTGCCAGCCGAGCACCGTGCCGTCGTAGTTGCCGGTGTAACGGACCTGCGTGAGCGGGCTCGACACGTCGCGGACGGCGATCGCGTCCCTGATCCCGGGATGGTGCCGTTCCAGGAACGTGATCAGCGCCTCGCGGGCCCGGCGTTTGGCGGCGTAGTAGCCGCGGCCATGGCGCACCGGCAGGGTGTGGAGCCGCTGGCCGCCGCGGCTGCGGGTCACCTGCTCCGGTCCTTCGTCCAGCGCCCGCCACGGTGCGATGTCGCAGAAGTAGGTGACGTAGGCGACGCTCGTTCCTTGCGGGGAGAGTTCCGGATAGTGCCTGCTGCGGAACTGGACGTTGATGCTCGGGTGACGCATCCCGGTGAGCTCGGCCGCGACCTCGTCGTCGAGCAGGTAGGTCGTGCACGGGTCGGCGTCGGGGAAGTCACGGCGCAGGCCGAGGAAGAGGATGAAGTATCCGGGAAAGACCATGCCGGGTTCGAGGATGGTGCGGGTGTAGAGCCGGCGGTACGCGTCGTCGAGATAGCGCCCGCCGAGCAGGTCCATCATCGTGGTGCGGCCGTCGCAGGCCGAGACGACGATGTCGGCGCGCAACTCCTCGCCGTCGCTCAGCCTCACCCCAACCGCCCGGTCGTCCTCGACCAGCACCTCTGCGACCTTGGTGTTGTAGGTGACTTCGCCGCCGAGCGCGCGGTATCGGCGCTCGATGGACTCGGCGAGGCCGAGCGATCCGCCCTCGGGGACGCCAGCGGAGAGGTTGGCGTGCGAGGCGAGCTGGAAGTGGAACGGCAGCACCGGGAAGGCCGGGTGCTTCTCGTACAGGATGAAGTTGAACGCCTCGCGCAGCAGGGGGTCCTCGAATCTGGCCGAGAAGTCGCTCATGAGAACGCCGATGGATTGGCGCACGGCGTTGAAGTAGGGAATGAAACCGGCCAGCATGCGCCAGCGTTCCGGCGTCGACATCAGCCCGACCGGTTTGAGGAAGGGGTAGACGGCCAGGCATTTGCAAAACGTGCGCAACTGCTTGCAAAAGCTGCGGATCAGGGGCGCGTCCGCGGGTGAGAGCTCCGTCAGGTGGGCCTGGAGGCGGTCGGGGTCCGAGTAGAAGTACACGGCCCGGCCGCACCGGCCGCGTACCACGTTGAAGACGTCGAAATGCCGTACCTCCTTGCCCTGCAACGCGCCCAGTTCCAGCCAGATCTGGTGCATCTCGTTGCCGGGCCCGCTGCCGAGGAGCCAGCTGACGCACGGGTCCAGCGTGAAGTCGCCGCGGTCCCAGGCGGTGCAGCAGCCGCCCGGCAGCTCGTGCATCTCCAGGATGTGGGTGCGGTAGCCGTTCATCCGGGCATAGCAGCCGGTGGACAGGCCGCCGAGCCCCGCACCGATGATGATCATCGATTCTCGTCGGGAACGCGACACGCGCGTGGTCTCCTCGGTGTTCATGTGCGGGTGTCCCCGCGGGTGGACCATCGGTCGAGCTGGGGCAGCCGGCCCAGCTTCCCGGGGTGCCAGGGTTCGTCGCCCCGGCTCTCGTACGCCGTGAAGGGGCGACCGAGTTCGTCGCAGAGGTACTGAACGACGAAGCGGCCGGTCGACGCGGCGCGGATGAGGCCGCCCAGGCCCACCCACTGCCCGGCCATGGAGAAGCCGCGCAGCCCGGGCAGGCGCATGCGGTCCTTGCCGACGAGTTTGGTCGCGATGTCGTCGGCCTCGGAGAACGCCTTCCAGGCGAGGATGGAGCCGTCGTGGTTGCCGGTGTAGCGGCGGGTCGTCGCCGGGGTGGCGATGTCGACGAGCTCGATGCGTCCGGCCGTGCCGGGCATGCGGCGTTCCAGGAAGCCCCTGACGAATTCGGCCACGTCGCGCTTCCGCGCGCGGTACGCCTTGCGATCGGCGACGCGCAGTTCCTTCCAGTGGGCGAAGTCGCTGAAGTACGTGCAGTGGATCACCGAGCGGCCGGGCGGTGCGAATCCGTCGGAGTAGTCGGAGCGCAGCTGGACCACCAGGCTGCTCTGGAGCGCTCCGGGCAGGCGTGCGGCGTCCTCGGGGGTGAGCAGGTAGGTGGTGCTGTGCGCCCGGTCGTGTCCCAGGTCGCCGCGGATCCCGACGAAGGCGGAGACCACGGCGGGGAAGAGGGCGCCCCGGCGGTGCAACAGGTCGTTGTACAGCTTGTCGATGCGTGGCCCGGTGTACCGGCCCTGGAGGAGGCCGTGGATGGTGGTGTGGCCGTCACATGCGGAGACGACGTGGTCGGCGTAGTACCGCCTGCCGTTGCGCAGTTCGACGCCGACGGCTCGTCCGTCCTCGACCAGGATCCTCTCGACCCGTGCCCGGTAGCCGATCTCGCCGCCCAGTCCCGTGTACCGTTCCTCGATCGACCGGGCCAGGCCCAGCGAACCCCCTTGCGGAAAGCCCGCGTTGCGGTGATGGGCGCTGGCCATGTTGAAGAGGTACGGCAGGAGCGGGAAGCCCTCGGGGTCCTGGAAGAAGATGTTGCGAAACGCCCGGCGCAGCAGCGGATCCTGGAAACGGTCGGCGAATTCGTGCATCGGGGTGGCCGCGGTGCGCCAGAAGAGGCGGAACGCGGGCAGCACGGTGCGCAGCGTCGCGGCCCTCTCGCGTACGGTCCTCAGAGCGGGTGCGGTCAGGAACGGGTACAGCTCGATGGCGGTGAACCGGCGCAGGTCGCGGCAGAACGAGCGGATCGGGCGGGCGTCGGTGGGCGACAGTTCGAGCAGGTGCTTCTCCAGCCGGTCCGGGTCGTTGTAGAAGACCACCGACCGGCCGGTCTCGTCGACGACCCGGTTGAACATCTCGAAGTTGGTGATGGTCTTGCCGTCGAGTGCGCCGAGTTCACGCCAGACCTGGTGGGCCTCGTTGCCCGCGGCCGTGCCGATCAGCCATTCGATGCAGTAGTCGAAGATGTAGCCGTCGCGCGACCAGGCGGTGCAGCAGCCCCCGGGCAGTACGTGCTTCTCGAAGATGCGCGACCTCATGCCGTTCATCTGGGCATAGCACCCGGTGGACAGTCCCGCGACGCCCGCGCCGATGACGATGACCCGGGGTGCGCCGTTTGCGGCGCGCCCGTCGCGGCCCCACTCGTCGTCCGTGTCATCGGTCATGACCGCCGCCCTCCCGGAGGATGTCGCGCACGAGTTCGGCGTTGCAGGCCACGTGCTTGGGGTCGAGCATGTCGGCGTGGACCCCGGAGCCGCGGAGCACGGCCGTGGCGGTGGTGGAGCTGCCGTACCAGGTGCCGCGCGCGTCGGCGGCGTACAGGCCGGACTTCTCCTCGTCCGTGACGACGCTGACGGTCGCGGACACCGTGCCGAGGTTGGGGCGGCGGCCGCAGAAGGCCAGGTATTCCGCGGCGTGGTCGAGGGTCTCGCGGGCGACGATCTGCGATCCCGTGTGCTTGAGGAGGTGTTCGGCCAGCTCCGCCTCGAAGATCTCGAGGTGTTCGGGGCCGGGGACATAGGGCTCGGTGATGCGGTGCGAGTCCAGGACGATCACGTGAGCGACCTCACGCCCGCGGCCTTCGAGTTCCTTGGCCACCTCGAACGCGAGGTTGCCGCCGAGGGAGTAGCCGAGCAGCCGGATGCCGCCGTCGGGCTGCATGGACTCGACGAGGTCGGCGTAGCGGGTCGTCTTGTCCTCCCCGGGGACGTAGTTGAAGGCGATCAGCCGGTGTCCGGGGAGCTTGGCGGCGAACGTCCGGTAGACGAGTCCGTGGCCGCCGGCCGGGGGGAAGCAGAACACGGTCCGTTTCCGGTCGGGGTTGAAGTCCAGGCAGGGCAGATCGTCCGCGAGACCGCCGGTGGCGAGGCGTTCCACCGTCGCGGCCATGCCCTGCAGGGTGGTGACCCGGTACAGCAGGCTGACGGGGATTCCCACGCCGAACTCCTGCCGCAGGCGGTGGATCAGTTCGATCAGTTTGATGGAGCTGCCGCCCACCTCGAAGAATTCGTGCGTCGCGCCGACCCGTTCGAGCCCCAGCAGGTCCCTCCAGTGCCGGGCCATGCTGATCTCGAACGGTGTGCCGGGCGTCTCCTCGGGTTCCTCGGCGGTCTCCGGCCGGGGGTCGGGCAGGCCGGTGAGGTCGACCTTTCCGTTGGGCGTCAGCGGCAGCTCCGGCAGGGTGACGAAGTGCGCGGGGATCATGTGGGCCGGCAGCAGGTCGGCGAGGTGGCGGCGCAGCGAGCGGCGGTCGAGTTCCGCTCCCGGCACCGGTACGCAGTACGCGCAGAGCGCGTCCTCGCCGCGGGCGTCGGGGCGGACGGTGACGACCGTGCGGGCCAGCTGCGGCCACCCGGCGAGGTGGGTCTCGACCTCGCCGGTCTCGATGCGGTGGCCGCGGAGTTTGATCTGGCCGTCGACGCGCCCGAGCAGGTGAACGACGCCGTTCGTGTCCCAGCGTGCCGCGTCCCCGGTGCGGTAGAGGCGTACGGGGCGGGCGTCCGGTCCCCGGCCGAGCGTCCGGGTCACGAAGCGTTCCGCCGTCTGCCGCGGATCGCCGGCGTAGCCGAGGGCGACGCCTTCGCCGCCGATCCACAGCTCGCCGGGGACGCCGGGCGGTACGGGTTCGCCGTGCCGGTCGAGGACGTGGAGCGTGCTGTTGGCCAGGGGTCGTCCGATGGGCACGGTCCGGCCCGGTTCGAGGTCGTCGGCGGGCCCTTCGAAGCAGGCGCTGTCGATGGTGGCCTCGGTCAGTCCGTAGGAGTTGAGCACGCGGGTCCGCGGGCCGCACAGGTCGCGCAGCCGCCGGTACTCCCCCACCTTCCAGGCGTCGGAGCCGACGACCAGCAGGCGCATGAAGTCCAGTCGGTGGCCTTCGCGTTCGCAGTGGTCCATGAGTCCGCGCACGACGGCGGGGACGAACTCGGCGCAGTCGACGTGTTCCTCGCGCATGGTGCGGTGGAGGCGTTCGGTGTCGAAGAGGAGGTCCCGGTCGACGAGTACGAGGGTGCCGCCCGAGCACAGCGCGCGCACCAGGTCGCCGGTGAAGACGTCGAACGAGGGGGCCGCCATCTGGAGGTGCACGCGCACGTCCCGGTCGAGCCGGTACTCGTCCCGCCATGCGCGGTACGCGGAGGCGAGGTTGCGGTGGCTGACCTGGACGGCCTTGGGGAGTCCGGTCGAGCCGGAGGTGTGGATGACGTAGGCGGGCGCGTCGAGGTCCACCGGGGGCGTGGCGCCGGGTGCGGGCGCCTGCCGGTCCTGCGGCGCGGGCGGCGCCTCGTACAGTTCGCGCAGAGTCAGCGTCCGGGCCGGCAGTCCGGTGAACCGGTCGCGGGCGGTGTCGTCCTCGACCAGGGCGAGGGTGGCGCCGGCCGTCCGCAGGGTGCGGGCGACACGGTCGGCGGGGTGGTCGGGCGGGACCGGGAGGTAGGCACCCCCGGCCTTGAGCACCGCGAGGAGTGCCACGACGAGGTCGGGAGACTTGTCGAGGCACAGTGCCACGGTCGAGCCGCCCCCGGCTCCCAGTCCCCGCAGCCGTGACGCCAAGTGGTCGGAGCGACGGTCCAGCTCCGCGTACGTCAGCCGGAGGGCCGGGCCGCGAGGTGCCGGTACGGTGACGGCGACCGCGTCGGGGCACCGGGCGGCGGCCTCGGCGATCAGTTCGTGCACCGGCCGGACCCGGCCGGTGCCGGTCTCCTCCGGCTCCGGGGACGCGGTGAGACGCCCGGCGCCGCTCCACTCGCCGACCAGGCGTTCGCGTTCCCGGGCGCCGAGCATCTCCAGCCGGGTGACGGGGTGTTCGGCGGTCGCCCGGGTCATGCTGTCGAGGAGCCTCGTGTAGTGCGACGCCATCCGTCGCACGGTCTTTGCCTCGAACAGGTCGGTGTTGTACTTGAGGACGCAGTGGAACCGGTGGTCCGCCTCGTCCTCGTAGACGGACAGGGTGACCTCGAACTGCCCCTCCTCCTCGGGGAGCTCGATGTATTCGAGCCGGTAGCCGTATTTCTCGGTGGCGACCTTGTGCGTGAGCAGGATGAACATGGCCTGGAACACGGCGGACCGGCTGGGGTCGTGCTGGAGGCCCAGTCGGTCCACCAGCAGGACGAACGGGTACTCCTGGTTGTCCAGGCCGCCCAGTACGGTCGTGCGGACCTGTTGCAGCAGTTCGGCGACCGATGGTTCGCCGGACAGGTCGGCGTGCAGCGGGAGCGGGTTGACGAAGTAGCCGTAGACGGAGGCGAACTCCTGCTCGGTGCGGCCGGTGACCGGGCTGCCCACGATGACGTGGTCCTGTCCGGAGTAGCGCTGGAGAAGCACGTAGTAGGCGCCGAGCAGCACCATGAAGGGGGTCACGTCGTGCCGGCGGGCCAGGGCGTGCACGCGGGCGGTGAGGGCCGTGTCCAGGACGAAGAACTCCGAGGCGCCGTTGTGGGTCTGGACGGCGGGGCGGGGCCGGTCGGTGGGCAGTTCCAGGACGGGGACCTCGTCCGGCAGGTGCGAGCACCAGTAGTCGAGCATGCGCTGCGCCGCGGGTCCGGCCAGGAACCGGTTCTGCGCGTTGAGGAAGTCCAGGTAGCGTGCGGTGACGGGGGGCAGTGAGGGCGCGCGGCCCTGGCGCAGCCCTTCGTACACCGCGAGGAGTTCCTCGATGAAGGTGAACGTCGAGATCGCGTCGGAGATGATGTGGTGGACCGCCTTCATGATCACCCAGCGGTCGGGGCCGCGCTTGAAGAGGCGGAAGCGGAACAGCGGGTCGTGTTCGAGGTCGTACGGTTTGCGGTACTCGGCCACGATCGTGCGGTGGATGTCCTCCCACTCCTGGTCCTGGACGTCGAACAGCGCGAGGTCGGGGCTCCGGTCGGTCGAGACCTGCTGCATCGGAACCCCGTCCACCGTGAGGAAGTTGGTCCGCAGCGCGGGGTGCCGTGCGACGAGGTGGCGGACGGCCTCGAACATCAGGTCGGGTTCGAGGGCGACCCTGACCTCGACCGCGCCGCCGATGTTGTACGCGTAACCCTCGGGGTTGAGCTGGCGCAGGAACCACAGGGCCTTCTGGTTCTGCGTCAGCGGGTACCGGAACGCGTCCTCGAAAACCTCCACCGCCGTCTTGTCGTCGCCCCCGGCCTTCAGTGCCACCGCCTCGGCGAGGCTGTCGTGGAGCTGTACGACCAGTTCGCCGACCGTCGTGCCGCTGAGCAGCGCCACCACGGGCGGGGCCACGCCGAGTTCGGCGCCGAGCCGGGCGCGGAGTTCCATCGCCAGGAGCGAGTCGAGGCCCAGCGCGTTGAGGCCCGCCTGCGGATCGATCTGCTCGGCGCCCGCCCGCAGCACGGAGGCGGCGACGGCGGTGAACCGGCGGGTCACCAGGGCCAGGCGTTCGGCCGCGTCCGCACCGCGGAAGATGTCGAGGAGACCGTCGCCCGCACCCGCGTCGGCCGTGTCCGCGCGGTCCGTCGCGGCCAGTTCGGCCACCAGCGCGGGCGGTGAGGCGTACCAGGCCAGGAACACCGGCCAGTCGACGACGGTCGCGACGAGCAGCTGCGCCCGGTCCTGGCCGATGACGCGCTCCAGGACCGCCATGCCGACGTCCGGCGCGAGGGAACTCATCCCCCGGCTGTGGAGGTAGTGGCCGACGAGGCCCAGCTCCTCGATCATGCCGGTGGCCCACGGGCCCCAGTCCACGCTCAGGGCGGGCAGGCCGAGTGCCCTGCGGTGGTGGGCCAGTGCGTCCAGGAAGGCGTTCCCGGCGGCGTAGTTGGTCTGGCCGGCGGTGGTCAGCAGGGAGGCGATCGAGGCGAAGAGGACGAAGTGGTCCAGGGGTTCGTCCCGCAGGTGCCGGTGGAGCAGGTACGCGCCGACGGCCTTGGGGTCGTGGGCATCGGCGAACGTGCGGTGGTCCATGTCCGCGACGAGGGTGTCGCGGACCTGTCCGGCCAGGTGGAACACCCCGCGGACGGGCAGCGGGTCGGTACGCCGGTGGGCGTCGAGCCAGGCCGTGAACGCCTCCTCGTCGGTGATGTCGAGCGGTGCCAGGACGACGCGTGCGCCGAGTGCCTCCAGTTCCTTGACGAAGGCGGCGGCGCGGCCCTCGGCGGTGCCGGGGTCGAGGTCGCGCCAGGCGGCGCGTTCCGGCAGCGCGGTGCGTGCGACGAGGACGAGACCGCGCGCCCCGCGCCGTACCAGGGTGCGGCAGAGCAGTCGGCCGAGCGCTCCGAAGGCGCCGGTGACCAGATAGTTCGCATCGGCGCGCAGGCGCAGCGGAAGGGGACGGGTCAGTCCCGCGGCGCGCCGTGCCCTGCTGGTGAAGCGTCGCGTGCCGCGCAGCGCGACCTCTTCCTCGTCGTCGGTGAGCATCTCCCGCAGGAGTGCCTCGGCCTCGGTCCGGGAGTCCTCGCCCTCCTGCGGGCGGGGGTCCAGGTCGATCAGCTTGCCTGGGTGGGTGAGCAGTTCCTGGTGTCGCAGGACCCGGCCGACGCCCCACGCGGGTGCGCCCAGCGGTTCGACCGTCTCGTCCGGCTCGACGTGCTGCGCGCCGCGGGTCACGATGTGCAGCCGCCCGCTCGCCCTGCGGCGCAGCAGCGTCCGGGCGAGCGTGATCAGGGAGTACGCGCCGGTGTCGCGATGGTGTGCCAGGTCGCTTCGTGTCGCGTCGGCGAGGTGCGGCAGGTCGAGGTTCCACAGGTGCACGACGGTGCCGGGGAACGGCGTCGCGCCGCCTCGTGCGTCCGTTCCGTCCGCTCCCTGCGGTCCGGTCCGGGCGCCGCTCCCGTCGTCTGCGGCCTCGTCCAGGTCGGCGAGGAGCCGTTCGAGGTCCACGACGGAGCCGGGGGCGACGGTGAACTCCCTTCCGTCGTTCGACCTCCGGTACGTCTTCCCCGGTCGTACGAGGCGGCATCGCTCGCCGCGCGCGGCGAGCAGGGCGCTCAGGGCGTCGCCGACACCCCGGCCGTCGGCGAACACCAGCCAGCCGCCCCCGGTGGCGCGGTCGGCTCCGGTCCGCGCTTCGTTCGCGGGCGCGTTCTCGTTCCCGTTCGTCGGCCGGTTCTCGTCCGTGCTCCCGTTCTCGCCGACGAGGGGCCGGTCGATCCAGACGGTCTCGGCGAGCCAGGAGTCGATCGTGCCGAGGCCGACCGCCGTGGATGCCTTCTCCACGTCGGCCGCGCGAAATCCCCGGATGTTTCCGAGTGGTTCGCCGTCGTCCGTGTAGAGGGCGATGTCCCCGACGAGTTCGTCCGCGTCCTCGCGGGTCACCGTGGCGTGCACCCGGATCGGGCGGTCCCCGACCGGGGCGAGGCACACCTCGTCGATCGACAGCGGCAGGCGGATGCCGGAGCCCCGGCGGTCGGTGCTGTCGCCCAGGAGCCGCGTGGTCAGCAGCGCCTGGAAGCAGCCGTCGAGCAGCGCGGGGTGGATGTGGTACCGGGCCGCGTCGCCGCCGATCGCCGCGGGCGGACGGAGCCGGGCGAGCACCTCGCCGTGTCCGATCCGTACCTCCTCGACGGCGCGGAAAGCGGGACCGTAGTGGTATCCGAGGGCCGCCAGTTCCGCGTAACAGTCCTCGCTGTCCAGTCGGCGTCGCATCCGTGCCCGGACGGCCTCGATGTCGGCCGGGGGGCCGGAGGGGCGCGGCTGCTCGGAGCGTACGACTCCGCTCGCGTGCACCGCGCGGTCGTTCTCGTCCTCCCCCGCCGAGGCGATCGTGAACGCCGCGTTCCGCGACGAGAGCGTCAGGCGTACGCCCCGGTCCTCGCCCTCGGGCAGGAAGAGGGCCTTGCGGAGTTCGATGTCCGTGAGCACGGCGTGGGTGCCGCCGGTCAGGGCGCGGACCGCCTGGATGGCCATCTCCAGATAGCCCGCTGCCGGGAAGACGACGGTGGACTGGATGCGGTGGTCGTCGAGGTAGGGCAGCCGCTCCGTGTCGAGTGCGGTGTGCCAGGTCGGTTCGGGGTGTGTGGTGCGCCGGCCCAGCAGCGGATGGTCGGTGCGGCCGAGGCGGACCTGCGCGACGGGGCCGGGCTCCGTCCAGTACCGGTCGCGCTTCCACGGGTAGCGGGGCAGGGTCACGGGAGTGCCCGCCGGGTGCAGGGTGTCCCAGGCGATGGGCACACCGAGGGTGTGCAGGTGCGCCAGCGAGGCGGCGAAGCGCTCCGGCTCGTCCTCCTGGCGGCGGATGGAGGGAAGGGTGCGTGCTGTGCTTCCCCGGCCGTCGAGACATTCGCGGATGGAGTGGCCCAGCACCGGGTGCGGGCCGATCTCCAGGAACAGGCCGTACCCGTCGTCGGCGAGCCGGTCCACCGCCGACCGGAAGCGGACACGGTCGCGGACGTTCTTCCACCAGTAGCCCGCGTCCAGTTCGGGGCCGTGCGCCATGCCCTCCTGGCCCGTCAGGTACAGCGGAACGGTCGCCGGTCGTGGTGCGAGTCCGTCCAGCGAGGCGAGCAACTCGTCCTTGATGGCCTCCATGCCCGGGCCGTGGTAGGGCACCTGCACGGTCAGGAACTTGGCGAAGACCTTCTCCGCCTCCAGCTCCTGCGCCAGTTCGGCGAGCGCGTCGCGGTCGCCGGCCAGGGTGACGGCCGAGGGACTGTTGACCGCGGCCACGGACACCCGGTCCCCGTACGCGGCCACCCGGGTCTGCGCCTCCTCCTCGGGCAGGCTGACGGCGAGCATGGTGCCGGTGCCGGTCAGCGTCTGCTGGAGCCGGCTTCGGTGCACCACGATCCTCACCGCGTCGTCCAGGGTGTAGACGCCCGCCTCGTAGAAGGCGGCGATCTCGCCGGTGCTGTGACCGACCACGGCGTCGGGCCTCACCCCGTACCGGCGCCACATCGCCGCGAGTCCGACCTGGACGGCGAAATTGGCCGGCTGTGCCAGCCAGGTCTCGGCCATGCGCGAATCGGCCTCGTCGGCCGTCATCTCCTCGATCAGGGACCAGCCCGCGAGCTCGCGGATCGCCCGGTCGCAGCGGGTGACGGCGTCCCGGAACACCGCGTCGCCCTCCAGCAGTTGGCGCCCCATGCCCCACCACTGGGGTCCCATTCCGGTGAAGACCCAGACCAGGCCGCGCTGTTCGGCGTCGAGCCTTCTGCCCTGGACGACCCGGGGGTGGGGTTCGCCGCGGAGGAAGGCCGCGAGCCCCTCGTCCAGGTCGGTCCGTGAGGAGTACACGACGCCGAGTCGGGATTCGAGGTGCTGACGGCGGCGGGCGAGCGTGTAGGCGAGATCGGGCAGCGGTGCCGTCGGTCCGTGCGCACCGGCCAGTTCGCGGCGGATGCCCTCCGCCACGTCCGGCAGCAGGTCCGCGGTCCTGGCGCTGAGCGGGAGGACGTTCCAGGCCCGCTCCTCGTGCGCGGTGCGCGGGGCTTCCCGTTCGGGCGCCTCCTCCAGGACGACGTGCGCGTTGGTGCCGCCGAACCCGAAGGAGTTCACACCGGCCCGTGCGGGGCCTTCGTGCGCGGGCCAGTCGGTCGGCTCGGTCGGGATCCGGTACGGGGCGGACGCCGCGTCGACGGCCGGGTTGATCCGTTCCAGGTTGATGTGGGGCGGGATCCGGCGGTGCTTGAGGCAGAGGACGGTCTTGATCAGTCCGGCGACGCCCGCCGCGGATTCGGTGTGCCCGATGTTGGTCTTGACCGACCCCACGTAGCACGGGTCGCCCGGTCTGCGGCCCTCGGCGAGCGCCCGGCTCAGCGCGTCCGCCTCGATCGGGTCGCCGACCGGTGTCGAGGTGCCGTGCGCCTCCACGTACTGCAGGGCGCCGGGCGTGATGCCGGCTCCGGCGCAGACGCTTCGGACGAGCCGGACCTGGGCGTCCGCGCTGGGTACGGTGATGCCGTTGGTGCGGCCGTCCTGGTTGACTCCCGTGCCGATGATCACCGCGTGGATCGGATCGCCGTCCCGCAGGGCGTCGTCGAGGCGCTTGAGGGCGACCATGCCCACGCCCTCCGCGCGTACGTAGCCGTCGGCGGCGGCGTCGAACGTGCGCGAGCGCCCGTCGGGCGACAGGAAGCCGCCCTTCGTCTCGGCGATGGTGTACTGGGGCGCCATGTGCAGCAGTACGCCGCCGGCCAGCGCGAGGTCGGTCTCGCGGTGGTGCAGGCTCCGGCAGGCGAGGTGCACCGCGACCAGGGAGGAACTGCAGGCGGTGTCGATCGACAGGCTGGGGCCCCGGAAGTCGAAGCAGTACGAGAGACGGTTCGAGACCATCGTCATCATGGTGCCGGTGGCGGTGTGGGCGGCCAGTGAGCCGAAGCCCAGGTCGGAGAACTGGAGGATCTTGTAGTCGAGCGTGAACGCGCCGACGTACACCGCCGTGTTGCTCCCGGCGAGCTCGGCGGGCCGCTGGCCGCCGTCCTCCAGTGCCTCCCAGGCCACCTCCAGCAGCTTGCGCTGCTGCGGGTCCATGTGGTCGGCCTCGCGCGGGCTGATGCCGAAGAACCCTGGGTCGAACTCGTCGAAACCGTCGATGTATCCGCCCCGGCCGCCGACGAGGCGTCCCGGCTTGTCCTTGTGCCTGCTACCCAGCGTCGTGATGTCGTAGCGGTCGGCCGGCGTCGGTGTGATGCAGTCCTTGCCCTCCATGAGGTTCTGCCAGTAAGTGCGGTGGTCGGACGCACCGCCGGGCAGTCGGCAGCCCATGCCGATGATCGCTACTTTGTCGCTCACAGAGGCACTGTTCACGTCGGGCAAGGTCGTACTCCTCAAGTAGTGGCGCCGGGGCACGGCATGGGTCGGGGGCTGTCCGGGTCATCACAAGAATCAGGAACGGTCACACGGGGCCGGGCCCGGCTCTCTTCGCGCGGCGCCAGGGGTGAAGAAGGGTGGAGGTGATCTCACCTGTCGGCGGGAACGACGCGGGGTCGACAATTCCGACCGCGACGGGTTCCCGGCCGGGCCGCCAGGTGTAGCTGTCGAAAAGGTGGTCCCAGATCGACAGGTCCGAGCCGTAGTGGCCCGCCTCGGACAGGTCGGTGCTGTGGTGCAGGCGGTGCTGTTCGGGGCTGGCGAGCACATGGTTGAGCCGGCCGATGCGTACGTCTATGTTGGCGTGAACGAAATATCCCTGGGCGGCCACGAACAATCCCACGACGAGCACGGATTCGCGCGAGAATCCGATCAGTGCCAGAGCCAGCTGGACAAATCCCTGGGCGATCACGATGTCCAGGATGTGATTGACACCGTTGTTGGCGACGTTGACCTTGTCCGGCACGTGGTGGACACCATGAAATCGCCACAATATCGAGTTGGTGTGACCGAGCCGGTGCACGAGATAACTCGCCAGAGAGCCCGTCAGGAGCGCTGCGGGGATTTCTTCCCAGAGGTCGAGTGCGGTCTCCTCGGGCGTCAGCGCGGAGACGGTCGTGGTGACCAGATACTGGGCCATTCCGCTGGCCGCCATCGTGAACAGGAAATAGACGCCGTACCAGCGCCACTCGCTGGGATTCGGATGCCAGGAACGCTGATAGGGAATCAGCCTTTCGAGGGCGGCGAGATAGGCGACGGTGCCGAGCAGGAAGAGCGGGCTCACGCTGTCCGGGTCCCAGCCGAACAGCAGCGCCGCTGTCGCCACGGACGCTGCGGCGACCAGCAGGATCGGGTACGCCGACACCCTGAGCAGACCGCGCGCCCGGGACGCGGGGGAACCTTTCCCCTCCGCCCCGACGCCCGGTTCCGGACCGCCACCGGGCATGGGTTCGCAATTTTTCATCCGCAGCACCTTCATGAAAGACGGCACAGAAAATGCGCAGACCGCGAAAGAGGTCTGACGACTTCCTGCGGGCGCGCGAGACCGGCGCACGGGCGCCGGTATTCACACATGAGTCATGGACGTTCGGGGCCGATACGGGCCGCTTCGCGACCCCCGCACGCAGGACGGGGACCCCGAGTGAACCCGCTCCTCTTTCTTTCCTCTCCCGACGCCGCCAACCGTCGGATTCCGGCCGCGTATCAGCGGGACGTGCATACCCGGGGCGATCTGCCACCCGTCCACTTTCCGATGACCCAGCCGGACCAGCAGGGCGGAATGGGAATAATTCGACCCACCTCCAAGTGGGTTACTAATCATATAGATTATTTATGGGCTTTCATATTTTCGATGCGGAATGTGAATCACTCCCCCTGACCTGTGTGCGACAGGGATCCCGGGACATGGCGCGCCGGAACGGGAAAGCCGTGCGCCGACCGGGCTCTCATCCGTACAGACCGAGGCGGCCCCGCGGTTCGGCCTCGGAATCCACGACGCGCCGGCCCGCCGCGGCATATGCAGGGCAACGCCTCGACCACTGGGACGAGCAGGGCGGCGGACCGGACACGATCGCGTTCCCGGGTGGCTCATAAACGCCGGGGGTCGAAGCGCCGACCGAGCCCGGTTCGCATCTGAGCGCCGACGAGACGGGGGACGTCGTCGGCGGTGGCACGCTGCGCGCGCGGACCGTGTACAGCGACGGCAACCTCCTCGCACCCGACATGCAGGCGTCGCTGGTGGTCGGCGAACACCCCGCCGGGATCCTCGGCGTGGTGGGTACGCTCTGCTCCGATCCGGTCCGCAACTCCGAACACACCCTTGTCGCGGGAGCCTTCGACGCCGGGTTCGTGTACGACGACACGAACATCGGGGGACTACGAGAGCGCCAGGCTGAGGCTGCTCGACGAGCTCGCCGCGCGTCTGCCGCGACGTTTCGTGGACGCGAACGAGGAGAAGGAGGAGCGCGTGCGCATCGCGGCCCTGCTGGAGCACGTCAAGGCGGGCGGCAGCCCGTTCCCCGACCGTGCCACCGCGGCGTGGCGGCGGGAGGTGGCGCGACGACGTCGCGTCACCTCACCGGGAGGCGTTCCGCGGCATGTGCAGGGCGGTGGCCACGGACTCCAGGACCTGGATGGGGCGCAGCAGGTCCGCGTAGGCGATCGGCGGCCTGCCCGTGCGGACCATCCCGAGAAACACGTCGAGACCCGGCACGCAGTAGTCCGCGTCGAGGGTGAGGGTCTGCTCGACCATGGTGTCCTGGGTGAACGTCATTGCGTGGAACGGGATCTGGCGGGTACCGGTGGGCTTGACGAAGTTCACGACGACACGGGTGGCGCCCGCCGTGAACGTGGCGGTGACGGTGGTGTCGGTGGTGTCCGTGCGCACGCCGGAGATCTCTCCGGGAGCGAGCCGGAGCGCGAGGTCCACCGGATGGATTCCGTAGAAGAAGATCCCTCCGTGGTCGCCGTCGGGGTCGGCGGGGCCGGACATGACGACCACGTGCGGCTGTCCGCCGCGCGCGGACCGGGCCACCAGCGCCTCCGCGTCGGGAATCCAGCGGAGGGCCGAGGACGAGGTGAGCGGTGCGTCGTGGGCGAGCGCGGTGTCGATCATGGCCCGGGCGTCCTCGACGGTGCAGGCCAGCGGCTTGTCGACGAAGACCGGAAGTCCCTCGGCGAGGAAGGGGACCGCATGGTCGCGGTGGTGTGCGCCGTGCCGGTCCGCGACGATGACGGCGTCCACCAGCCCGAGCAGGTCGGTGGGGGCGTCGACGATCCTCGTCGTCCCGCCGGTGGCGGCGAGTGTCTCGTTGCGTCGGCTGTGTCCGCCGCTCAGCGCGACGACGCGGGCGTCGCCGCCCGCGCGGCGGATGTTGAGGCGGTCGATGATCTGGTCGACGTGGCTGTTCTCGGTTCCGACGATCCCGATGCGCATCGGGAGATGCTACCTCCATGGTGTCGAGCCGACCGGGCGGGGGTTCCCCTGATCACGGGCGGTGATGTGCCGACCGCGCGCGCCGACCGCAGGGCCCGTCGACGCCGACGGTCGCGCCGGATCGTCCCTGTCAGATCGACGGGCCGCCCGCGCGCAGCCAGCCGAGCAGATCGTCCGTCATCAGGTCGCCGTTCGTCTCGATGCGCTCGTCGATCGCACCGAGGTCCAGGCGGTGCACGCGGGTCCGGTCCCGGCCGTGACGCCGCATGAACAGTCCGCAGCCACCGCTGTCGTCGCCGACCAGCACCCAGTGGGGCGCGTACCGGGCGACCTCGAAGGTCTCGTTGCGTTCCGTGAGGCAGTCCGGTCCGTAGATGTGAACGCCGTTGTCGAGCAGGACGCCCGGGGTCGACCGCCACAGGCGGGCGACCGTGGGGTTGGGCCCCTCCCTGAGTCCTCGCGAGAGCGCTTCCCGGACGGTCAGGAAACCTGCGAAGGATTCCGCGACGGGGTACTCTTCGCCGTCCGCTCCGTCGCGGCACACCACCGGATGCTCCCCGTCCCCCGCTTCGCCGTACCGGTCGAGGGCGAAGCAGTAGCTGTCGCCCCAGTCGGGCTCGACGGCGAAGCACAGCCGAGTGCCGTCCAGCCGCCAGTCGGCGGTGATGGACTCGTACACGTCGTCGGCGAAGTCGACCGGTACGACGGTCGCGATCTGCGCGCGTCCGGCCCGGCCGTGACCGAACTCCGCCAGCCACCACCGGTACGACGGCGGGAGCGGGCCGACGCGCGCCTCGGCCCGGCGGATCATCGCCTCCGGTGCGGCGACGGCCCGCCTGCGGCCGAGTTCCGGCGCCCCGTCGATCATGTCCCGAAGTCGGGTCAGGTCGGGTCTCACGACGCGGAGTCTGCCAGGCCCCCCGTCGCACCCGTGCGACGGGGGGCGCGGCAGTGCGGGAGAGGCAGCGGACGCATGCGTCACGTGCGCTTCACCGCGTCCTGCGGGGCGACGGGGTGCCGGCCATGTACGCGGCCATCGCGTCCACGTCGCCCGGCAGCCCGTAACTCCTCACGAGCGTGCCGACGTTGCCGAAGGGCCTGCCGTCCAGCAGCCAGGTCCCGGGCGACTTCGCGAGGACGCGGACCAGCCGTCGCCGACGGCCGTCGAGGGACGCGAACCGGGTCTCCTCGGGCAGGGCTCGTCCGGGGAACGCCAGACGCAGGGCGGCCTGGGCGACGGGCAGCGCCTCGGTACCGGACACGTCCGGCAGCGAGGTCAGCGGGGGCGGTGGACGTGTCGTCCGCGTACGCGTCGTCGAACAGGCACAGCGACAGCGCGGCGCATCCCCGTACGCCGCCGTCGAAGAACGGCGTCGCCTCGTTCCGTGCGCCCCGCCAGCCGCGACCGCAGACCCTCGGCGCCCCGGTGAGGTGACGGCGGCGAGCAGGACGGGAAGCACGGCGAGCGGTGGCAGTCCCGGCAGCCGTCGCCGGTACAGGACGCCGTAGACCGCGAAGGCCGTGGTCGCAAGCGCCCACCAGCAGCGGGCCCGGCCCGTCCGTGTCCCCGCGCCCGCGTCCCCCGCGGCCGCGCCGAGTGCCGCGTATCCGGCGGCCGCCGCGCACGCCATGACCGCAGCCACCACCGCGCGCCGCGGGCCGCTCGCCGAAGAGCATCGCGCCCACCGCCACCGAGGCGCAGGGCATCAGCGCGACGACGAGGTCGGTGAGCGAGGTGCCGATGCGCGGGATGGCGGGCAGAGGGTACCGGCCGCTTGTCCGGCGACTCCGAGCGGGCCCAGCAGCCATACGGTGCCCGGCGTCGCGGCAGCGGCCATGCGCGGCAAGGGCACGCGCGGTCCCGCGGGTCGCGGATCCGCGGACCGGGTGTCAGCCTGGGTACATGGCTTGGGCGTCATGGACCACTCGTGGTGTGTTCTCGGGGCGCGGCGGCGTGCTCACGGACGAGGCCGGCGTCCTGACCGGGGACCTGACCGTTCATACGACCTGGGCCGACGACACGGCCCAGGTGACCGTGCAGTACACGGGTGCGATCGACTGGTTCACCATGTCGGGCAGCCCCGTGCCCTGCTGTTCCGAGGAGGACAGCAGACGTCTTCACGAGGCGGCGGTGCGGTCCGTCCGGGACGGTGCGGCGGCGACGCTTCCCAGGCCGCCGCGGGAACGGCCGACGGGCAGCGCCCTGGAGTGACCACGAGCGAAGTGCGCCCCGCCCGCGGGCGGGGCAGGGGAAGGCGATGGGGCCCCGGGTACGACGCGACGGGATGCGCCCCTCGGGGAGCCGTGCGGCTTCCGGAGGGGCGCATCCGCGGCTTGCGGACCGGCACGGACCCGGGCCGGTGCGTGCCGGTATGGGTCAGTAGGCGCCGAAGACGTTGTCGATGGAGCCGTACTTGTCGGCGGCGTAGTTGCACGCGGCGGTGATGTTGGCGACCGGGTCGTAGCTGTCGAACGGGGTGCCGGGCACGTGGTAGGCGCGGAACGTCGGGTCGATGACCTGGAGCAGGCCCTTGGACGGCGTTCCGGCGAGGGCGTTCGAGTCCCAGTTGTTGATGGCCCGGGGGTTGCCGGAGGACTCACGCATGACGTTGCGGTGGATGCCGTCGTAGCTGCCGGGAATGCCGTGCTTGGCCATGATGGCCAGCGATTCCCTGATCCAGCCGTCCAGGTTGTCCGCGTATGAGACCGGCGCGGCGGTGACGGTCGCGGACGGGGCACCGGAGGCGCCGGTGGTGGCCTTGGACTCGGCCTTGGCACCGACGGCCAGCTTCATTCCGGGGAGAATCAGCGCGGGGTTGTTCCCGATGATCTCCCGGTTGTCCTCGTACAGCTTCTTCCAGCCGCCTTCGAGGGAATAGCTCTGTGCGATCTTGGAAAGGGTGTCGCCCGAGAGGACGGAATGCGTGACGGTCGCCGCCTTCGGCGCGGAAGTACTTCCGGTGGTGACGGCGGTCGGCACCGCGACCTTTTCGGTGGTGGCGGCCTGAGCCGGAGCGGCCGTGGCGAATCCCGCTCCGATCAGCGGAAGCACCAGGGCGACTCCGCCCGTGGCCGCGGCGATGAGCCCACGGGTCCGGGAAGTGGACGAGCGGCGACGGTACGTGCCCGTTGCGGTCATGGTGAATTCCTCTCCGTCGCCTGCGAGGTGAGCTGTCGGGTTCAGACGGGAGATGTCTGGCCGCAAGGAATGCGACTTCACCCCGAGCCGTTCCGGATACCGGACCGGCGGCTTACCTGGGTCCCCCGCTCCTGCCGTACACGAGTGGGTCGGTTTCTCGGACGGCGGCAGGATTCGGCGTTCCGTCCGGATTGATGGTGACCGTAGGCGAGAAAAGCGGAACGGAACAAGCCCCCATTTTTGATCACAATTGATTCGCATGATCAATTCATGGAATTCGCAGTAATCCAGCTCACAACCCGAACTCGAATCCCCTTGCGCGACAAGGGTGGTCGAGCCACGGACCGGCCCTTCGGGAGGTTTTTACGTGACTCACACCACGAGGCGACAAAAGGGACGTTTCACCTGACACCCAAACGCCTCAACGATTGCCGAAAGTATCTTTACCGGCCAAAATTGCAATTCACTTCAAATCAATCCAAAAGGGACATTTCACTTCTCGCTCGGTCGCAGGCTCCGGAAGCCCCAGCGGCCTCCGGCGCGGCACGCGTGAGTGCGGCACGCGTGAGTGCGGCACGCGTGAGTGCGGCACGCGTGAGTGCTCCGGGCACGAAAAAGGTGCGGAACGTCCGGTGGACGGCCGATCTCGAGGTCCCGGGCGTCGCGGATCGCCGCGGCCAGTTCCTTGATCCCGGGATCGGCGGCGCCGCCGTCGGCCGGCGCCACCGTCGCGACGGCCTGCTGGTGGTGCGGGATCATCTGCTGCGCGACCGTCGCGTCGCCCGGGTGCCCCGGGCTTCAGCGGTCGTTCCGGGCCCGCCTCCACGCGGCCTCGCGCAGCAGCCGGAGCCCGTTGAGGCCGACGAGGACGGTGGAGCCCTCGTGCCCGGCGACGCCGAGCGGCAGCGGGAGGGTGCCGGCCAGGTCCCAGACGACCAGGCCGGTGATGAAGACGCCGGCGATCGTCAGGTTCTGCACCACCAGGCGTCGGCAGCGGCGGGAGAGGGCGACGGCGGTGGGGATGGCGGCGAGCTCGTCGCGGACGACGACCGCGTCGGCGGTCTCCAGGGCGAGGTCGGAGCCCGCCCTGCCCATGGCGATGCCCGTATGGGCCGCGGCCAGGGCGGGGGCGTCGTTGACGCCGTCCCCGACCACGAGGACCTTGCGCCCGGCCCCCTCCATCTCCCTCACCGCACCCACCTTGTCCTCGGGCAGCAGCCCTGCCCGGACGTCCCGGATCCCGACGTCGGCGCCCAGGCGTGCGGCGGCGCGCGGATTGTCGCCGGTGACCAGCACCGGTGGGGCATCGGTGAGCGCGCTGAGCCGGGTGACGGTGTCGCGGGCGTCGTCGCGCAGCCGGTCGGCGACACCGAGGACGCCGACCGGGGCGCCGTCGAGGGCGACCAGCACGACGGTGCGGCCGTCCTCCTCAAGACGTGCGACGGCTTCGGCCGCCGCAGGGCCGGTATGCCCGTCGAGCACGCGTCCGGGGCTGCCGACGGCGACGGTACGGCCGTCCACCGTGGCGGTGACGCCGGTGCCGGGCGTGGAGGCGAAGTCCCTCACCGGCGGCGGTACGAGTCCGCGGGCACGGGCCGCGTCGACGACGGCCCTCGCCAGGGGGTGCTCACTCGGGTGCTCGGCCGCCGCGGCAAGAAGCAGGAGGGCGTCCTCGGTCAGGCCGGTCCCGGCCAGCGGACATACGTCGGTGACGCGCGGGGTGCCCTCGGTCAGAGTGCCGGTCTTGTCGAAGGCCACGGCGTCGATCTGGCCGAGGCGCTCCATCACGACCGCGGACTTGATCAGCACCCCGTGCCGTCCGGCGTTGGCGATCGCGGACAGCAGCGGCGGCATGGTGGCCAGGACCACGGCGCACGGTGACGCCACGATCATGAAGGTCATGGCGCGGAGCAGGGTCGGCTGCAGCGCCGCGCCGAACGCGAGGGGCGCGGCGAACAGGGCGAGGGTGGCCGCCACCATGCCGATCGAGTAGCGCTGTTCGACCTTCTCGATGAAGAGCTGAGTGGGGGCCTTGGTCCCGGACGCCTCCTCGACCATGGCGACGATCCGGGCGATCACCGAATCGGACGGATCCCGCTCCACCACGACCCGCAGCGCCCCGGTGCCGTTCAGCGTCCCGGCGAAGACCTCGTCCCCCGGTTCCTTGGCCACCGGCAGCGGCTCGCCGGTGATGGTGGCCTGGTCCACCTCGCCGGCCCCGTCGAGGACACGGCCGTCGGCGCCCACACGCTCCCCGGGGCGGACCAGGATCACGTCCCCGACCCTCAGCCGCTCGGTCGGCACCACTTCCTCGGCGTCGCCGTCACCCAGCCGGGTCGCCGTGGCGGGCGCGAGGTCGAGCAGCCCGCGCACCGAGTCGGCGGTCCGTGCGGTGGCCAACGCCTCCAGGGCGCCGGACGTGGCGAAGATGACGATCAGCAGGGCGCCGTCCAGCACCTGCCCGATCGCCGCCGCCCCGAGCGCGGCGACCACCATGAGCAGGTCCACGTCCAGCGTCCGGTCCTTGAGCGCCTTCAGCCCCTCCCACCCGGGCTCCCAGCCGCCCGCGGCGTACGTCAGGGCGTACAGCGGCCCCCATGCCCAGGCCGGGGCACCGAGCAGATGGAGGGGCAGCGCCGTCAGGAACAGCACCAGGGCCGCGGCGGCCCAGCGGGCCTCCGGAAGGGCGAGGATCCGGGTGCGGCGCCCGCCCGGCGCTCCCTCCCGGAGCCGTCCGACGGGTGGCGCCTCGGGGGTGAGGGTGACGGACATGGACGCTGCTCCTTCGCGCGACGGGCCGGAGTGGTGCGACCCGCACCATACAGGATTACATGAACAGTCATTCATGAAAGGTCTTCGTAGGATGAGGGCATGGGCCATGGAGTTGACGCGAACACCACTGCCACGGCGCGCGAGCGCCTCGACGCCGTGGGAGCCGCCGATGTCGCGACCACCTTGCAGGCCCTCGCCACCCCGTCCCGGCTGCGCATCCTCGCCCGCCTCCAGGAGGGACCGTGCGCGGCGACGGAACTCGCCGAGGCGGTCGGCATGGAGCAGTCCGCCTGCTCCCATCAGCTGCGGCTGCTGCGCAACCTCGGCCTCGTCACCGGTGAACGCCGGGGGCGGTCGGTGATCTACGCGCTGTACGACAACCACGTGGCCGAGCTCCTCGACCAGGCCCTCTTCCACGTCGAACACCTGCGCCTCGGACTGCGCGACGCCCCGGCACCGGGAGCCGTCCGGACCGGCGGGGCGGGCTGAGGGCCGTCCTCACACCACCGCCGCAGCACCGCGTGCGGAAGCGGACCCGCGCCTCTACGTTCATGTGTGGATCAATGCCGCCAACGGTCGTCACCCGACAGGAAGCGAGATCCCCATGGAGCGGCGCATGTTGTCGGGGCTGGGAGGGGAACTCGCGGCGGAATTCGCCGGAACGCTGATCCTCATCCTCTTCGGCTGTGGTGTGGTGGCCCAGGTGGCGGCCGGCGGCGCGCTCACCGATCCGCCGGGCGGACTCGGGGACCACGACAGCATCGCCTGGGCCTGGGGGCTCGGAGTCACCTTGGGCGTGTATGTGGCGGGCCGGCTGAGCGGTGCTCATCTCAATCCCGCCGTGACGCTCTCGCTCGCGGCGTTCAAGGATTTCCCCTGGAAGAAGGTCGCACCCTATTCCCTCGCGCAACTCGCGGGGGCCTTCGTCGCCGCGCTGGTGGTGCGATGGAATTACACCGAGGCGCTGGCGAAAGCGGATCCCGGACACACCATCAAAACGCAGGGGATCTTCTCCACCCTGCCCGCCAACGGCAATACCGCACTCCCCGTCACCGAATGGGGAGCATTACGGGACCAGATCATCGGCACCGCCATTCTGGTGCTGCTGATCTTCGCGGTCACGGATCTGCTGAATACGCCACCGGGCGCCAATATGAGTCCGTTCGTCGTGGGCCTCGTCGTGGTCACCATCGGCATGGCATTCGGCACCAATGCGGGGTACGCGATCAATCCCGCCCGGGACCTCGGGCCCAGACTGGCGAGCTTTCTGACGGGTTATGGGGAGGCGTGGCGGGATCAGTACGGGAATCTCTACTTCTGGGTTCCGATCGCGGGCCCGCTCGTGGGCGGCCCGGTCGGCGCATTTCTCTACACGTACCTCGTCGGCCGTTTCATCCCTGCCGCGGAGCCGGAGGTCAGCGCTCCCGCACCACCGGAGAGATGACGGGGGATCCGGCACCGGTCGCGGACTCGGGAGAGGCAGCACTCCATGGCGGACCGCATCGGGGCACCGGGCCGGGGCAGCTCCGGCACCGCTGTGACGACGAGCGGCGTTCCGAGGGGTGCGAAGTGCGCAAGCGGGCGGTCGAACCGCACCCTCGACCGGGTCGGGCGCGCCGACACCGCCCCGCCGGACACCAACGTGCACGTCGTTACGGCGCTTGCGCCGGACCGTACGACGTACTGGACGTACAGGGCGTCCGGACCCCGTATGGGCGTGCCCGGGAGGCACGCCCATACGGGGTGTACGGATCAGGCGCCGGTACGCAGTCCGGCGAGCAGGTGGTACACCGTGTCGGTTCCCCGCCGCAGGGCCTCGACGCCGATGTGCTCGTCGGTTCCGTGCATGCGCTTGAGCATGTCCCGGTTCACCGTGAACGGGTACATGCCGTAGACGGGGATGTTCTGCTCCCGGAACGGGACGGCGCTGGTGACCGCCTCGAACTGGCAGGGGGTGGCCCGCACTCCGGGATGGGTCCGGCGCACGGCCGACTCCCAGGCGCGGAAGACGTCCGTGTCGTGCGTGGAGTCGGGCGTGGCGAGGTAGCCGCGCAGCCGGTCCAGTGCCTGCTGCTCGCTCTCGCCGCGGTTCCCGACGACGCTCAGCGTCGCGCGGTTGCCGATCAGGGAGCGCAGTTCGGCGACGATGCGGCCGGGGTCGTCGGCGCCGGGCAGGAAGGCGGCGCGGAACTCCGCGGTCGCCGTGCCCGGCACGATGCTCGGGTAGTAGCCGGACCGGGCCGCGGTGAAGGCGAGGGTGGTCCGCAGCATCGCGTTGTGCAGTTCCGGGGTCTCACTGAGCCGGATCACCGCCTCGCCGGCCCGGTCCCGCTCCCGTTCGCTCCGGGCGTCGAGCATCTGCCGCACGGCCTCGGCGAGTTGCCGGTCCGTGGTGGCCCCGGCGAGTTCGGCGAAGTAGCGCAGGGACAGCGCGTTGGGGCGGATGTGGGCCCGCCAGTCCCCGAGTTGCTCCAGCACCTCCCCCAGCCGGATCACGGCCTGTCCGGTGAACGGCTTGGACGTGTGGGTGGCGTACGAGGAGGTCTCCAGGCGCAGCAGCAGGGACCGTTTGTCGTTGCAGGTGAGGGCGGCGATCATGGGAGTCGTGCCGTCGCGCTGGTCGAGGACCCAGCCCCCTTCGGTGATGACCGCGCCCGCCTCGACCCTGCCGGGGTGTTCGGTGAGGAACCAGCGCACCCCGTGAGGTCCTTGTTCCTCGTCGCAGTCGGACCAGAACACGATGTCGCGGTCGAAGGACGCTCCCTCGCGCACGTGCCGCAGCAGAGCGGCGACGAACGCGGCGTTGACGCCCTTCATGTCCAGCGCGCCCCGGCCGTACAGCTTGCCGTCCTTGATCTCGCCGGCGAACGGGTCCACCGTCCAGGTGTCGCCGATGGCGGGGACGACGTCGCAGTGGCCGAGCAGGACCAGCGGCTTCTTCCGGTTCGTCCTGCTTCCGGGTACCCGGGCGAAGAAGTGGACGTTGCCCTCCTTCGGGGTGGGCACGATCTCGGTGGCGACCCCGGCGGCCCGGAAGATGCCCTGGAGCATCCGCGCGTACGGCTCGGTGAGCGCGCCGTCTCCGGGGTTGCCGGTGTCCTGGCGGATCATGGCGACCGCGAGTTCCACGGGATCGGTGGGGTCGCCGTCGAAGGACGCGACGCCTGTCGCGCGTGCGGCGGCCGAGGCGCGGGGTGCGGCGGCCGTCGCCGCGCCCAGGCCCAGGAGCGTGCTTGCGACGGCCGTCGCACCGGCTCCGAGGACGGACCGGCGGGACGGGCGGGTGCCGGGCAGGTCGTCCAGGCAGGCGGAGATGACCGCGTCCGGGTTCTCCCGGTGCGCGTAGTGCCCGCCTTCGACGGACAGGAACGTGCACGTGCCCCGGGTCCAGTCGGCCCAGCGGCGCACCGTCACCTCGGGCACGTGCGGGTCCTCGGTGGCCCACACGGCGCGCAGTTCGACGTCGGGCACGGGTCTGCGGCCGCCGTCGTAGCGTCCGGACAGCCGCAGGTCGGCGATGACAGGGGGCAGCAGTACCTCCTCGAACTCGGGGTCGGCCAGGAGTTCGGGATCGGTCAGCCCGGTCCCGGCGACGAAGGCGCGGGCGTCCTCGACGGTGACCTCGTCGCCGTCGCCGTGGAAGTCGCCGGGGCACTGTCCGGCCACCGCGCACAGCCGGGCGACCGGCACCCCGGCGTCGAGCAGTCGGCCGCACGTCTCGTACGCCAGCAGTGCGCCGAGGCTGACGCCGATCAGTACCAGGCGCCGTCCACCGCGCGCCGCGCGCACCTCGGCCGCCACGGCGTCCGCGTAGACCGCCATGTCGACGACGGGTTCCTCGTCGATGCGGGTGCCCCGTCCCGGTGGTGTGACCAGCGCGAGCGTGGTGTCCCCGGGAAGCCGGCCGCGCCAGCCCGCGAAGGTCGGGCCGTGGGCGCCGGTGGGGGCGAAGCAGACCACGAGCGTGCCGGTCGTGCCCCCGCCGTCCGGTCCGTTCTCCGGCATGCCGAGCCAGGGGGTGCTCATGCCCGGTCCTCCTGCGGGGTCTCGCGGCACAGTGCGGCGATGGCTGTGACGGTGGGTGCGCCGAGGATGCGGCGCAGGGGTACGCGCCGGCCGGCCGTCGCCACGAGCCGGTTGGCGAGCCGCACGGCGAGCAGGGAGTGGCCGCCCGCGTCGAAGAAGTTCTGCTCGGCCGAGGCGGGCGGTGCGCCGAGGAGTTCCTCCCAGAGGGCGGCGACGGCGGCCTCGGTGGCGTCGGACGGGGCGAACCCGGTCGTGCGTTCCTGTCCGATGCGGTCCACGAGGGTGCGCAGGGCGGTGCGGTCGAGCTTGCCGTTGGTGCTCATGGGGAGCGTCGGGACCTGCTGGACGCGGGCGGGCACCATGTAGTCGGGCAGCCGGTCGCGCAGGTATCCGCGCAGGGCGGCGGGGGCGATCTCCTCGTCGGCCGTGCAGCAGGCGACGACGCGTGCCTCGCCGTCCTCGGTCTTGGCGTACGCTCCGGCGTCGGTGACGCCGGGCGCCTTGCGGAGGGTGGCCTCGATCTCCTCCAGTTCGACGCGGTAGCCGCGTACCTTGATCTGGTTGTCGGTGCGGCCGGTGATCTCCAGCGCCCCGTCCGGAAGACGGCGGCCCCGGTCGCCGGTCCGGTAGTGCCGGACGCCGTCGTCGTCCGTGAGGAAGCGGTCCTCGCCTTCGCCGCCGACATAGCCGAGGGCGAGCGGCGGTCCGCAGACCCACACCTCGCCGGTCGTGCCGGGCGGCAGCCGTCGGCCGAGCCGGTCGCGGACGGAGAGCGAGGCTCCCGCCACGGGGGCGCCGACGGGGACGCGTCCGGCGTCGGCGGGCAGCAGTGCGGTGTCGTACGCGGCGACGTTGGAGGCGGTCTCCGTCATGCCGTAGAGGTTGAGCAGGGTGGCGTCGGGCCAGACCTCTCGAAACCGCAGGACGGTGTCGACGGGGAGGGCGTCGGCGCCGCTGGTGACCAGGACGGGCTGGTGACGGTCCGGCTGTTTCGCGCTCTCCTCCAGCAGGCCCGCGATCAGGTGCGGGGTCAGGAAGAGGTGGGTGATCCGCTCCCGGTGGACGGTGGCGGCGAACAGGACCGGGTCGAGGAGTTCGTCGGTGCCGAGCACGACGGAGGGCACGCCCTTGAGCAGTCCGCCCAGGAGTTCCCAGGGCGAGGCGACGAGGGCGAGGGACTTCTGGACGGCCAGCACCGCGTTCCGGGGAAACGGGTGGTCCTGCCACATCCACTCCAGCCGGCCGCGCACCGAACGCCTGCTGACGCGCACGCCCTTGGGGTTTCCGGTGGTGCCTGAGGTGTAGACGATGTGGAAGAGAGCGTCGTCGTCGGGTTCCTTCTCGGGCACCTGGTGCAGTGGGCCGTCGGCGAGGGGGGCGAGCGTGACGCGCGAGGCGTCCAGGGTGGGGAACTGGTCGAGCCCGGGTTCGGCCAGCACGCAGTGCGGTCCGGTCTCCTCCACCATGCGGCGCTGGCGTCGCACGGGGATCGCGGGGTCCAGTCCGAGGTAGGCGGCACCGGTCTTGAGCACGGCGAGGACCCCGGCGACGGCGGCGGGGCCGCGTTGCGCGGCGAGTGCCACCAGGCTGCCGGGGCCGGTGCCCCGGGCGGCGAGCCGGGCGGCCAGTCTGCCGCTCCAGTCGTCGAGTTCGCGGTAGGTGAGGCTGGCGCCGCTGTGGCGCAGGGCTACGGCCCGGGGGCGGGCCGCCACCTGCTCGGCGAAGCGTTCCAGCAGGGTCGGCGAGGTCATCGGTGGTCGCCTCCGGGCAGCAGGTCGAGGGAGCGGATGGTGGTGTGCCGCGCGCGCCCGGGATCGGTCAGGGCGCGCAGCGCGATCAGGGTGGACTCCAGTACGTTGCGGGCGGCCGGGGCGTCGAGCAGGTCCCGCTGGTGGGCGTACTGCAGCAGCAGCCGTCCGGGGCCGTGCGGCTGGACGTAGAGCGCGCAGTCGTACTTGGTGAATCCGGTGTCCAGTTCGACGAAGCGGAAGCCGACGCCCGCGGCGGTGGTGGCGCGGGCCGGGTACGGCAGCATGTTCAGCATGGTCTGGAAGACCGGTGTCGCCGCGGAGCTGCGGGAGGCGGCGGGCAGCCGTCGCAGGGTCCAGGCGAACGGGTACTCGGCGGCGACGTACGCGTCGTACACGGTCTCCCTCACCTGCGCGGTGAAGTCGGCGAGGGTCGTGGACGGGTGGACGGGCAGCCGCAGCGGCAGCATGGCCAGGGTGAACGCCGGGACCTCGGCCGCCTCCGGCCGTTCCCGGCCCGCCATCGGGGCGCCGACGACCACCTCGTCGGCGTCGGAGTAGTAGCTCAGGGCCAGTGCGTAGGCGGCGAGCAGCGGCACGAAGGCGGTGGCGGAGGCGGACAGCGCGGTGTCGCGCAGCCGCCGCGTCAGGTCCTCGTCGAGCACCGCCTCGGTGATGCCGCCCCGGTAAGTGGGCGCGGCGGGCCGCGGCTTCTGCGCGATCTGGAGTGCCGGCAGTTCGCCCGCGAGCCGGCGCTGCCAGTACTCCCCCGCCTCGGCGACCTCCTCGGTGGCCAGCCGGGCCTCCAGGTGGTCCAGGTAGCGGTCGTAGCGGGTGGCGCGTTCCGGGTCGGGGGCGGCGGGGCGTCGTTCGTAGAGTTCGGCGAGGCGTTGGAACAGCACGGTGGCGCCCCAGCCGTCGAGGAGCAGTTCGTGCAGGGTGACGAGCAGCCGGTGCTGTCCGTCGGGCAGCCGGAACAGCTCGGCGCGCAGGGCCGGTTCGGCCAGGAGGTCGAAGGGCGTGGCCGCCTCCCGCGACGCCGTCGCCCGCAACTCCTCCTCGGTGGTCTCGCGCACCTGGCCGGACAGGGGCACGTCCCAGTGCGGGTAGTGCTGCACCACTTCCTGCGTGCCGGGCTCGTCGCTCTCCGAGAACCGGGCGAGAAGCTGCGGGTTCTCGGTGAGCAGTTGTCGCCAGGCCCCGGCGAGCCGGGGCACGTCCAGGGGGCCGTCCAGTTCCAGGGAGCCCTGGTAGCTGTAGGAGGGGCTGAGGGGGTCGAGCCGCCAGTGGAAGTAGACCCCGGCCTGCTGCGGGGTGAGCGCACGGGTGCGAGGTGCGTCCGGGGCCGCCGTCGCCGTGCGGGTGTCCTCGGCCGTCCCCGTGCGGGCGTCTCCCGCCGGCTCGCGCCGGGGGCCGGGCCCGGCGAGTGCGGCGAGCGCGGCGGGGCTGCCGTCGCGCAGCACGTCGCGCAGGGCTGCCTCGGACCCCGTCCGGCGCAGTGCCGCGACCAGGCGCATGGCCTGGAGCGAGTCGCCGCCCAGGGCCAGGAAGGAGTCGTCGCGGCCGACGCGCCCGGTGCCGAGGACGTCGGCGACGAGGGCCGCGATCGCGGTCTCCGTCGCGTCGCGCGGCGGGGTGTAGGGGCGGTCGTCGGGGCGGCTGCGGCGAGGGGGTGCGGGGAGCGCCTTGTAGTCGGTCTTGCCGTTGCGGGTGAGGGGGATGCGGGGCAGGGCGACGAAGATGTGCGGCACCATCGGTGCGGGGAGCCGTTCGGCCAGGTGGGCGCGGAGTGCCGCTTCGGGCACCTCGTCCCCGGTGGTGGTGACGTGGGCGACGAGGCGGGGCGGCCCGGCGGCCCGCGGGGTGTGGGCGCTGTCGCGGGCCACCAGGGCTCCGTCGTCGTCCGGGGTGTGGACGGTGACGGCGCAGGCGGCGACCGAGGGGTGGGTGCCGAGCACGGCCTCGATCTCCGCGAGTTCCATGCGCACGCCGCCGAGCTTGACCTGCCGGTCGACCCGGCCCAGGTACTCGAGTTGGCCGTCGGGCAGGACGCGCACCGCGTCCCCGGTGCGGTACAGGCGCCCCTCTCCGCCGCCGAAGGGGTCGGTGAAGAAGGCGCGGGCGGTACGCTCCGGGTCGCCGAGGTAGCCCCGGCCGACGACGGGTCCGCCGACGAAGAGCTCTCCCGTCTCGCCGTGCGCGCAGGCGTGCCACAGCCCGTCCTCGGCACGCAGCACGTACAGGGCGGCGTTCCCGACGGGCGAGCCGATCGGCAGGTGGCGGGTGTCGGCGGCGGGGCGTTCGAGTACGGCGTGGGTGACGTCGTCGGAGCACTCGGTGGGGCCGTAGGCGTTGAGGAGTCGGATGCCGGGCATGGTGTCGTGCCAGCGCGCGGCGAGGGCGGGCGGCAGTTCCTCGCCGGTGGCGATCATCCAGCGCAGCGCCCCGGGGCGGGTTCCCTCGGCGTCGTGGGCGTCGAGCAGGAAGCGGATCAGGGTGGGCACGGTCTCCAGGACGGTGGTTCCGCGCCGCCGCACCTCTGCCAGCAGCAGCGCGCCGTCCCGGGCCTGTTCGTCGTCGAGGATCTGGACCCGGCCGCCGACGAGGAACGGGGCGAGCATCTGCCACACGGAGATGTCGAAGGCGAGCGGCGCCGTCTGGGCGAGCCGGTCGTCGGCGGTCAGGGCGAGGTCGTCCGCCTTGGCCCACAGGTGGTTGAGCATGCCCCGGTGCTCCACGACGGCGGCCTTGGGGCGGCCGGTCGAGCCGGAGGTGTAGAGGACGTAGCGCACCTCGTCGGGGGCGGGCGGCGCGGTCCGGGTGCAGGGGGTGTCCGCCAGGCGGGGTGTCGTGGTGGGGACGCCCGCGGCGCGCGCCCCTTTCACCAGTTCGCCGTGGTCCTCGGGGCCGCCGGTGGTGAGCAGGAGGGCGGCGCCGCTGTCGGTGAGGAGGGACTCGACGCGGGCGGCGGGCCATTGCGCGTCGAGGGGCAGGTAGACGGCTCCAAGCAGTTCCAGCGCGAGGAGGGCGGTGACGACGTCGCCGCCGCGCCGGCCGCCGACCGCGACGATCCGGCCCGCCCGGACGCCGGTGGCGGCCAGGTGCGCGGCCATGCGGTGGGCACGGTCCGCGAGGGCGGCGTAGGTGAGGGCGGCGTCGCCGTCCTCGACCGCGATGCGGTGCGGGTGCGTGTCCGCGTGGCGCTCGACGTACGCGTGGACTCCTTCACCGAGTTCGTAGGGTTCGCTCCGGGTGAGCGCGGCGGCGACGGCGGCGTCCCGGGCCCCTTCGGCCAGTGGGAGCGCCGGGTAGTGCCCGGGTATGCCGGTCACCGGGCCCCCTTCTTCTCGGCGACGACGAGCAGGTATTCGACGGGCACGCCCGTGCCGCGTGCGTCGGTGGTGTGGAAGCCCTCGGTCATCTCGGCCATCTCCGCCCGCAGTTCCTTCCAGCGCGAGGGCGGCGAGATGGTGTTCCTGGCCGCGATGCAGGGGCCGAAGCAGCTCTCGAAGAAGGCGACCAGGTCCTCGGCGGTGGCGAACGGGTAGAAGAGTTCACGGCGTTCGGCGGTGACGGTGAACTCCGGGCCGAGCAGTTCGGCGAGGTAGTCCGGGGAGCCCCACAGCATGGGCTGTCCCTGGTGTCCGTTGGGCGAGGGGAAGTAGGCGGAGAGGATCTCCTGGAAGTGGGCGGTCCAGCTGCGTGCCGTCCAGTTGCACATGCCGATCCGGCCGCCGGGCCGCAGCACCCGGGCCATCTCCCCCGACGAGGCTGCGTGGTCGGGTGCGAACTGGATCCCGTAGGTGGAGGTGACGAGGTCGAACGAGGTGTCGGGGAAGGGGAGTTCCTGGGCGTCGCCGCGGTGCAGCTCCACCTCGGCACCGGCCTTCGCGAACCGTTCGCGGGCGTCGGGGAAGAACTCGTCGGTGAGGTCGAGGCCGGTGACGACGCAGCCGCGCAGGGCGGTCAGCAGGGCGACGTTCCCGTTGCCGGTGGCGACGTCGAGGTGGCGGGTGCCCGGTCCGGGGGCGAGCCGGGCCACGAGTTCGTCGGCGCCGGGCCGCAGCAGGTCGGCGACGTGCCGGTACTCGCCGTACGACCACATGGTGCGGTTGATCTCCTGGACGTTCCGGTCGATCGTCATGCGGATCCCCTTCAGAGTGTGAGCCGGGCGCCCACGCCGACGGCTTCGGCGCGGGCGAGGACGCTGTCGGCGACGGCCACGTCGAGGATCGACATGCCGAACGGGTTGCTGATCACGGTCTCGTCCGGGGCGCGGCGACCCGGGTGACGGCCGGTCAGCACGTCGCCGAGGGTGCCGTCGACACGGCGGGCGCCGGGGCGCGCGGTGACTCCCTCGCGCGGGGCGCCGTCGGGGCCGAGCAGGGTGCCGGCCCGGTGCATGCGGCCCAGCAGCCGGCGCGGGTCGTCGCGGACCAGGCTCCAGTCGTCGACGATCACCGCGCCGGCCGCGAGCACCGCCGCCTCGGTGAGGTCGTCCAGCGACACGTGGCAGACCAGGGCGCCCGGCATCAGCCAGTCGGGCTCGATGTAGCCCTCGGTCACCGTCGTGACGGGCACGACGAGTTCGGCGTCCCGCACGGCCTCGCGCGGGCCGTCGGCGAGCACGGTCTCGATGTCCGCCGCCGCGGGGAGCGAGGCGATGTACCCGGCGACGGCCTTCGCGCGCTCGGGTGCCAGGTCGTACAGGGTGATCCGGCGCAGGGTGGGCACGGTGTCCAGCAGCAGCGTCACGTGTGCCTGGGCGAGCGCCCCGCAGCCGATCAGCGCCAGAGCGTGCGGTTCGGGCACCGCCAGATGGCGCACGGCGAGGGCGGTGACCGCCGCGGTGCGCATCGCGCTGATGTACGCGGCCTCCATGAGTGCGCGCGGACGGGCGGTCTCCGGGTCCAGGAGCAGGGTGAACCCCTGGGAGCGCGGAATGCCGCGGCCGGGGTTGCCGATCGAGGCGTTGATGGTCTTCATGCCGATGACCGGCGGCCGGCCGTCCTGGACGAGGGCGCCGGGCATGGCCAGCAGCCGGGCCCGGTAGCCCTCCGGGGTGGTCCAGCCGAGATACGCCTCCTCGGGCAGGACCGAGTGTCCGGCGCAGTGCAGGGTGAGCGCCTCGGCCACCGCCGTCACGATGTCGACGCCGCGGGCGGCCTCGATGACGTCCGCGCGGGTCAGATAGCGGAATCGGCTGTCGGGATAGTGCTCGAAGTCCATGGCGGGCGGGGCTCCTTGGCGTGAGATCCGATACTGACGACGGGGGAAGGGTGCGGGGGCGGTTCAGCCGGCGGTGGCGCGCGGACCGCGCAGCACCACGAAGGGGACGAGGGCGCCCAGCAGCAGCACGCAGGCGAGCGCGATCCAGCCGGCGGTGCCGAGGGCGAGGACGACGCCGGTCATGAGCACCGGGCCGGCGACCCGGTTGGCGACGGTGCGGCTGGTGTTGAACAGCACCAGGTAGGCGCTGCGCGCCCCCTGCGGTGCCAGTTCGAAGGACAGCGTCCACGAGGCGCCGACCTGGAGCAGTTCGGCGAAGGTGAGCAGGACGACCGCGCCGCCGAGCACCAGCAGGGCCTGCGTGCGGCCGAACGCGGGCGCGGCGGCGAAGGCCAGGGCGCCGAGGGCGAGCAGCAGGGCCGCGGCCGCGTACGAGTACCACGCCCGGCGAGTGGTGCCGTAGCAGCGGTTGAGCGGGTACTGGAGGGCGATGCACAGCACGGTGTTGACGGCGTACAGGATGCCGACATAGCGCTCCGGTACGTCGGTCCCGGTGACGAGCCACAGCGGGAAGGCCACGTTGAGGACCGGCATCCACAGCGACACCAGCGCGTTGTAGGCGGTGAACCCGAGCAGCGCGCGGTCCTTGAGGAGCGGGGCGACCCGGGCGCTGTCGGCGGTGGCCGCGGCCTCCTCCGCCCGTGCGGTGGCGTACACCGCGGCGACCGCCACGTAGGCGAGCGCGCCGCCGATCAGCAGCGGCCGGAAGGCATCGGGTGCCCCGGATCCCAGGGCGACCCCGGCGATCAGTCCGCCGAGGCTGATGCCGAGGTTGACGACGGTGCGCTGCACGGCCATCACCTTGGCGCGCAGGCTCTCGGCGGCCCGGGCGCCGACGTACGACTGCACGAGCGGGGGCGAGGACTGCTCGGTGACGGCGACGAGGGCGACCACGGCGAGGAAGCTCCACCAGCCGTCCACCCACAGATAGCCGAGCGTGGCCAGGGCACGCAGCAGCATCACCCCGATGAGCACCGGCTTCGGTCCCCATCGCCCGGCCAGCCGCGCGATGGGGACGGCGGCGGCGATCGCGACGGCGCCGCCGATCGTCAGGCCGGTGCCGACCGAGGAGGTGCTGAGATGGGCGACCTTGACGAAGTAGATGGTCGAGACCGCGAGGAACAGTCCCGTGCCGGTCCACTCGATCAGCGTGGCGCCCTGGACCAGCGGCAGGAACTGCCGGTAGCCGGCGTCCGGCTGCCGGGCGGGAGTGGTGGTCGTGGTGGTGCTCGTGCCCATGGTCAGTGCTCCTGGTGCTTCCTGTCGAAGAAGAGGCCCTCGCGGCGCAGTCGTTCCATGGCCGTGTCGATCTCCTTCACGATGCCCTGCTCGTCCGCCCAGTCGTCGCAGTAGAGGGTGTCCTGGTACTTCTCGCCGCCGTCGGCGGCGAGGCAGACCGCGAGTCGGCCGTCCGCGTGGCCGTCGTCCTGGTCGGTGAGCAGTGCGCGTACGGCGCAGCCGCTGGAACCGCCGAGCACGATGCCCGTGTCCTCGGCGAGGATCCGGCAGACGGCGATCGCCTCGATGTCGTCGACGCGTACGGCGCGGTCGTAGCGGCGCGGCCCCTTCAGCAGCGCGGAGGGCCGACTGGCTCCTATGCCGGGGATGAGGCGTCGCCCGGTGCTGCCGGAGACGGCCGTGGAGCCGGTCACGTCCACGGCGACGACGGCGACGTCCGGACGGTGCCCCCGCAGGTGGGCGCCGATGCCGGCGAGGGTGCCGCCGGTGGAGACCGGTATGTAGACCGCGCCGAGGCCGGGGCCGGCCTGTTCGGTGATCTCGGGGCCGGTGGTGCGGCGGTGGATGTCGGGCGCGGCCGGGTTCTCGTACTGGTCCGGCCAGCGGTAGGCGGGGTTGCGCGCGCACAGTTCGCGGACCGTGCGCAGTCGGCTCAGCAGGTATCCGCCCTGGCCGTCCGGTTCGTCGACGACGATCGTGCGGGTGCCTCGCTCGGTGAGCGTGCGAAGGGTGGTGTGCGGGGTCTTCAGGTCGACCACCGCCAGGAACACGCAGTCGATGGCGGGCAGCAGCCGCGCCAGGGCGAGGCCGAGGTTGCCGGAGGTGGATTCCACCACCACCGTGCCGGGGGTGAGCGGCCGTTCGTCGTGCAGCGCCCGTAGGAGTGCGACGGCGCTGCGGTCCTTCACCGATCCGGTGGGGCCGTGTTGCTCCAGCTTCAGTCCCAGACGCCGCACCCGGCCCCGGTGGGCGACGTCCAGGAAGAGTAAGGGAGTGCGGTGGATGGCCCGCGCGAGGACGGGCTGGACAGGCGGCACTGCTTCCCCCCGTGCGATGGGTCGTCGGCCCTTCCGGTGGTCCGGCCGGGATGCCTTCGCTGTGCGGTCTCAGACATTAAGCGGGCCCGCCCCGCTGTCACCATGCCGCTCAGCGGGCTGCCCCTGCGCTGTTGGCGCGAACCACGCTTGACCGCCGTCCGCGTCCCGTCTCCGGCCGGTCCGGTCTCCCGAGCCGACGGCCGTTCCCCGGGCGGTCCGTCGCGCGCTGGGCGCGGCGGGCGACTCGAAATGGCCGGTTCGGTTCTGCCGACGCGGCGCGACACGCCGTGTTCGGCGCCGGTCGGTCCCCCCGGGTCCGGGTCGCCGGGTGAGCGCGAGCGGCTCCGCGGGGCAGCCGACCGCGGTCGGCGCGACTCGGCCGACGGAGGTCCGCCGCGGTCAGGGCTCCAGGCTGCTGACGACGTCGGCGGTGGCCGTCAGGCCGTCCTGAATGGTCGGCGCCATGCTCGTGCCCGCGAGGAAGAACCCGAACAGGGCGCAGACCAACGCGTGCGAGACCTTCAGCCCCCCGTTGCGGAGGAAGATCACCGCCAGGATCAGCAGAAGCAGCACCAGTGAGATCGAAATGGCCATGGCCAACCTCCTCCGCCGCGCCGGAATGCGGCATTCGGCCGCCAGTGTGGCGTAGTGAGGAGGCCGTCCGGCGGACTGGCGTGTCCGCCATCCGGGTGCTGTCCGGTTGCCGGGTTCCGGTCGGTGCGCCGGATCGGCCGCCGGGGCCGGTCCCGTCGTTCCGGGCGCCCGCGTCGGACACCGGCGCGAGTGACGCGCTGCGGGACCTGGTCCGCGAGAGCAACCGGGGCACCCGCCTCCGGCTCCTCCCCGGCCCGGGTGCCCTGCGCACGAGCCCGGCGGGGGCCGACGTCCTCGTCACGGCGGATTCGCGGGCGCGGTCCTCGCTCACCCCGCCCGGCGCGCGCCCTCCCGTGGTGCCGGGGCCGCCGGGCCGGGCCCGCAGATCTCGGGCCAGCCGATCGTGCGGTCGCACCAGCGTTCCAGCAGGACCCGGTCGTGGCCCACGGCCAGCAGTCCGGCGCCCGACTCGTGCCGGTACGCCTCGACGACCGCGACCAGTGCGGCAGTCGTCGACGCGTCGAGCATCGCCGTCATCTCGTCGCAGATCAGCCAGCGCGGACGCAGGACCAACGCCCTGGCCAGGCAGGCGCGTTGCAACTGACCGTCGCTCACCTCGTGCGGGCGGCGGCCCAGCAGATCGGCGGTGAGCCCGACGGACGGTGCCAGTTCGGCCAGCCGGTCCGCCACCTCGGCTCGCCGGCCGGTCGCCCGCAGCGGCTGGGCGATGAGTTCGCGCAGGCTGAGCCGGGGATCGGCGGAGAGCCGGGGCTGCTGGAAGACGACGCCGACGGCGGTGCGCTGTTCCCTCGGGGCACGGTGCCGCCAGCCGCGTACCGGCCGGCCGTCGAGGGTGAGCGTTCCCGCGTCCGGCCGGTGCAGCAGCGCGGCGACCCTGGCCAGGGTGGACTTGCCGCAGCCGCTGGGCCCGAGGAGCCCCACGGACTCTCCCGGCTCGATGGCCAGCGAGGCGTCACGGACCACGGGCGCACGGCGGTCGTACCCGGCGGTGATACGGGTGAGTTCAAGCACGGGCGGACTCCTGCGCGTACGCCGGCGCACCGTGGTGGCAGGCGAGACGACCGTCGAACGGGGGTGGTACGGAGCATCGGTCGTCGGCGCGCGGGCAGCGGGCCGCGAACGCGCAGCCGTCGGGGAGCGCCCCGAGTTCCGGGGGCATGCCGGGGATGGGCACGAAGGCACGCTCCGGCAGGGCGTCGAGGAGCCCGCGGGCGTACGGGTGGCGGGGTCCCGGCTTCCCGAAGAAACCTCCGGCGTCGGCGAGTTCGACGATACGGCCGGCGTACATGACGGCGACTCGGTCGGCGATCCGCTCGGCCGCCGCCAGGTCGTGGGTGATGATCAGCAGCGCCCGGCCGCCGTCGGTGTGGCGGCGCAGTTCGTCCACGGTGCGCTCGACCAGGTCGCGGTCGAGCCCGGTGGTCGGTTCGTCGGCCAGGAGCAGGGGTGCGTCGCCGATCAGGGCGAGGGCGGTGGCGGCGCGCTGGGCGAGGCCGCCGGAGAGCTCGTGCGGGTAGCGGTCCAGGTGGCCGGGCGGGAACGCGGCGCGTTCGGCGGCTCGTTCCGCGGCGGCGCGCAGCTCCGGCCTGCGGGTGCCGGTCAGTTCGCGGAGGGTCTCCTCCAGGTGGGCCCGGACGGTGCGCACGGGGGTGAGGTGGGCCGCGGGGCTCTGCGGGACGAGTCCGATGCGGCGGCCCCGTACCGTGCGGGCGAGGGTCTTCTCATCGGCGGTGAGGAGGTCGGTGCCGTCCTTCAGGACCGCCGAGCCCCCGGTCTCCGCGTTGCGGGGGAGCAGCCCCAGCAGCGCGGAGGCGAGGACGGACTTGCCGCAGCCGCTCTCGCCGACCAGGGCCAGGCACTCCCCCGCCGCGAGGTCGAAGTGCGCGTCGGTGACGGCCGCGATGTGCCGCCCGCCGCGCATCCGGAAGCGGACGCGGAGCCCGCGGACGGAGAGGACCGGGGCCGCGGGCTCCGGGTCCCCGGTGTCCGGGGCGGGCGGTCGCGGGGTGGTCGTCACAGCATCAGCTCCGATCGGCGGCGCGGGTTGATCCGTTCCCGCCAGGCACCGGCGAGGCCCGCCAGGGCGAGCGTCGGGAGGATCAGGAACAGGCCGGGGAAGAGCGTCGGCCACCAGTGCCCGGCGAGCAGCGAACCGCGCGCCGTCTGCACGAGGTTGCCCAGGCTCGCCTGATGGGCGGGCAGCCCCAGCCCGAGGAAGGAGAGGGCGGATTCGTGCCACATGGCGTGCGGCACCATCAGCACCGCGGCGAGACCCGCCTGCGGCAGCACCGCGGGCAGCAGGTGCCGGACGACGACCCGGCCGCGCGAGGCACCCCCGGAGATCGCCGCGTCGATGAACGGCCGGGAGCGCAGGGACAGCACTTCGGAACGGACGATCCTCGCGGTGGACAACCAGTGGGTGAGGGCGATGGACACGATCACCGGGCCGACGCCGGGCCGGAACATCGCCACGACGAAGATGCCCAGGAGCAGGTGCGGTACGGACGAGAAGGTGTCCACGAGCCGCATGACGACCCGGTCGACCCAGCCCCCGGACGCGGCGGCGAGCGCACCGACCGCCGTGCCGACGACGGTGGCGGTGAGCCCGGCGACGACGCCGACGATCAGCGAGACGCGCAGCCCGTAGACGCAGCGCAGCAGCAAGTCGCGGCCGACGTCGTCGGTGCCGAAGGGGTGCTCCCAGGACGGTGGCTGAAGCCGGGCCGAGAGGTCGACGGCCTGCTGGTCGAGCTGGACCAGCGGGGGGACGAGGAGGACCGCCAGCAGCACCGCGGCCATGGTCCCGGCGGAGCAGAAAAGCCGGACGCGGCGGCTGGTGCGGCGGGTGGATCCGAGAACGGTCTCAGCCATCGAAGCCCACTCTCGGGTCGGCGAGCGCGTACAGCACGTCGGACAGGAGGTTGCCCAGCACGACCGCCACGGTGGCGAGCACCGTGAGCGCGGCCAGCAGCGGGAAGTCGACGGAGGTGGCGGCCTGCACGGTGGCAGCGGCGATGCCCGGCCAGCTGAACACCGTCTCGACGAGCAGGGCGCCGGTGATGAGTTCGGGGACGCGGGAACCGATGAGGGTGAGCATCGGCAGCATCCCGGAGCGCAGCGCGTGGCCGAGCAGTACGGTGCGTTCGCGCAGTCCGCGGGCGCGGGCGCCGCGCACCGGGTCCTCGTCGAGCGCGTCGGCGACGCCCTGGCGCACGTAGAGGAAGAACCACGGCAGCTGCGAGATCCCGAGCACGGATGCGGGAAGCACCAGATGACCGGCGACCTGACCGAAGGTGACCGTGTCGCTGCCCGCGTCGGTGAGGCCGCCGGCCGGGAGCACGTCGAGTTCCAGGGCGAAGAACCAGATGGCGAGCAGTCCCAGCCAGAACGCCGGGGCGGCTTCGAGGGTGTACGCGGCCGCGGAGACGCACCGGTCGAGCAGGCCGGCGGGCCTGCGGGCGGCCAGTACGCCGAGGCCGGTGCCCAGGACGACGGCGACGGCGAAGGCGGTCCCGGCGAGCAGCACGGACCAGCCGAGGCGCTCGCCGATGACGTCGGCGACGGGCTGGCGCATCACGCTGGAGACGCCGAGATCGCCGTGGAGCGCGGCGGTCAGCCAGTTCCACCAGCGGGTCACCAGCGGCTGGTCGACGCCGAGGTTGGCGCGCAGTTGGTCGAGGTTCTCCTGCGACGCGGTGAGCCCGGCGGTGCCCGCGTACGCCTTGACCGGGTCGAAGGGGGAGGCGGCGGCGACGGCGAAGACGCCGAACGTCACGGCGACGAGGACGGGGACGGCGAGCAGTGCCCGACGTCCCACCATCCTGCCCATCGGCCCCCAGGGGAGGCGGTGGCTCACTTCTTCGGCGTCCAGTCCTCGACGTTCCACCACGGGCCGGTGGCCAGGCCGTGGTCGTGCGGCTCGACCTGGGTGGTGAGCGTGCCGAACCGGTCCTTCACGACGTAGAGGTGGTCGATGTGGGTGAGGAAGGTGTAGCCGGGGTTCTTCACGAGTTCGCGCTGGACGGTGTCGTAGGCGGCCTTGCGTGTGGCCTTGTCGCCGCTTCTGCGGCCCTGTTCGAGGGCCTGGTCGACGGTCTTGTTCTCGTACCAGCCCATGTTGTTGAAGCCCTCGCCCGCGAGGGAGGACTTCAGCATGGAGTACTGGTCGAAGTCGGGGTCGGCGGGCGATCCGCCGCCGGCGAGGACAGCGTCCTGCTTCATCCGGGGCTCGATGACCTCCCAGGTGCCGGACTCGGTGGTGATGTCGATGCCGGCCTTCTTCGCGTCGGAGGCGTAGGCGAGCGCGTGGTCCTGGCGGAGCTTGTCGCCGGTGAGATACCAGAGCGGGAACGCGGCGCGCACGCCGTCCTTGACGCGGATGCCGTCCTTGCCGGGCTTCCATCCGGCGTCGTCGAGGATCTTCTTGGCGGCGGTCAGGTCGTGGGCGCGTTCGGTGCCCTTGGTGAACCACTCGCTGTCGGTGGGGACGGGCCCGTAGGCGGGCCTGCCCTCTCCGTTGAGGATGGAATCGACCATGGCCTGCCGGTCGACGGCGATGTCCAGGGCGCGCCGGATCGCGAGGTCGCCCGTGACCTCGTTGTGGGTGGGCAGGGTCACGTTGCGGTTGTCGTACGTGGTGGCGGCGTACGTCTTCATGCCGCCGTCGCCGGCGAAGCCCTTGGCCAGGTTGGGCGGCAGGATGGCGCCGTCGAGTTCGCCGGAGCGCAGCCGGGTGGCGCGCACGTCGTCGTCCTTGATGATCACCATGGTGAACCTCTTCACCCTGGGCGCGCCGCCCCAGTAGTCGGGGTTGGCCCGGAAGCTCAGCTTCTCGCCCTTGGACCACTTGGTGAGGACGTACGGTCCGGTGCCGACGGGGTGGGTGGTGAAGGCGCCGGTGTTGACGTCCTGTCCGGCCGCGACGTGTTCGGGGGCGATGGGCAGGACGGTCCGATGGGCGAAGGGCGCGTAGGGGTACTTGAGAGTGAAGACGACGGTGTCGTCGCCGCTCGCCTCGACGCTCTTCAGCGCGTCGAGCTCGGTGCGGGAGGCGTTGTTCGTCTTCGGGTCCAGGACGGTGCGGTAGGTGAAGACCACGTCCTTGGCACCGAACGGCTTGCCGTCGCTGAACTTCACGCCCTTGCGGAGCCGGTACGTGTACGTGAGCCCGTCGGCGCTCACCTCGGGCAGGGCGGTGGCCAGCGCGGGGCGCAGCCGCATGTCCGCGTCGAGGGCGAGCAGGCCGTCGAATATCTTGGAGTTGCCGTCCTTGCCGTAGCCCAGGAGCGGGCTGAGGCTGTCGGGCTCGTACGCGATGCCGACCACCGCCGAGTCGTCCGCCCCCGGGCCGAAGCCGCCGCCGTCCGGGCCGCTCGGCTTCGAGCAGGCCGCCGCGGACAGCGACAGCGCGGTCGCCAGTGTCACGGCGACCGCACTCCGTATCGATCGGCCCGTCATACTCCGCACACCCCTTGTTGAAGATCGACTGTTATTGCGAATCCATCGCAATTAAACAGCAGGTAAACGGGTTCCCGGTACCCCCGCCCGGCACCGGAACGACGGGCACAGGCGCGTGGATCCGCCGCCGCACCCCAACTCCCGGGCGTGAACGGCAGCGGGACCGCATCTGGTGCCGCCCCCGGCCGAGCGGCGAGTCGGGGAAGTCGGCGTTCGCCGCGCGCATCCTGAGCAGCACTGCCCGCCCTCCGGGCGTGGGGCGTCCGGTCCCTCCGGGCGTGGGGCGTCCGGTCTCTTCGAGCCGCATCGCCTCGCCCGCTCGCGGTTCCGGTGCACTTGCCATGCCTGCATGAGTGGCCTTCACGACGCTGTCGGCGAAACCACTGCGGCAGCGCTCACCGAGCGGTCGCACGGCTCCCGTGAACGGCCCGGCTCACGAACTCCGGGGGCGGGCCCGTCGACGCCGCCGCCCGGACCGCGCTTCGCCCCCGGGGACCGGTAGCGGTTCGGGCCTGCGTGACGGCACGGACCCCGCGCCCGCCCCCGGTCATCCCCGCCCCGGCGGACGAGGAAGCGGCGACGCGCACCGCGCGCACCGGGCGGGCACGGAGCCCGGCGCCGCCACCGGGCTCCCCGGCCGGGGCGGCGGACTCGGTCGCGGGCCGGACGGGCCTTTCGAAGCCCGCCCCGGGGGCCCTGCCCGTAGGCGCCCTTCCCGTCGGCCGGTTCAGGCCAGCGAGAGGAAGAGCTTCTCCAGCCGCGCCCGCATCTGGTCCCGGTCCGCCGGCTCGCTCCCGCCGTCGGCCAGGCACTGCTGGAGGCCCGTGGCGATGATCGCGAAACCGGCGCGGTCGAGCGCCCGGGACACGGCCGCCATCTGCGTGATGACGTCCTCGCAGTCCCGGCCCTCCTCGATCATCCGGATGATCGCCGCCAGCTGCCCCTGAGCGCGACGAAGGCGATTGAGGACCGACTTCAGTTCGTCGGCCGCGATGTCGAGTTGCACACACCCTCCTCTGATACCCCAAGGGGTATTCTAACCTGAATGGGGACGGACGGACCGAGTCCCTCCGTGTCCCGGTGAACGAAAGGACGACTGTTCGTGACCAGCACCGCCTCCCTCTCCCCCGCCCAGGCCGCGGCCCGGCTCGCGGAGTTCACCGTCGTCGACGTGCGATCCCCCGGCGAGTACGCCTCCGGGCACGTTCCCGGCGCGCTGAACATCCCGCTGGACCGTCTCCCCGAGGCCGTGCCCGCGCTCAAGTCCGCCGCTGCCCGCAGGCCGCTGCTGATGGTGTGCGCCTCCGGCGTCCGCTCGACCCGTGCCTGCGACATGCTCGCGGCGGCCGATGTCGACGCCATGACCCTGTCGGGCGGGACCTCGGCCTGGGAGAACGAGGGCCGGACTCTCGACCGGCCCGCCGGAGCCCGGGCGACGTGGCCGATGGAACGCCAGGTCCGGCTCGCCGCGGGTTCGCTCGTGGTGGCGGGGCTGCTGACGGGCCTGCGCTTCCCGGCCGCGCGCTGGATCTCCGCCGGTGTCGGCTCCGGACTGGTCTTCTCGGCCGTGACCAACACCTGCGGCATGGCGGCGGCCCTGTCCAAGCTGCCCTGCAACCGCGCCCCGCGCTCGGCCACGGACCTGGACGCGACGCTGCGGGCCCTCCAGGGCTGACCCGCGGCGCTCACACGGCAGGAGCCGGTCGCGCGAGCGCGTGACCGGCTCCTCCCCTCGTGCCGGCGGGTCAGATCTGGTCGCGGACGAGGGCCAGCAGCCGGTCGAGGACCCGCGGGCCCCCAGCACGGAGACCGTCGTGCTCGTACTCGTTCGTGACCCACACGCGCAGTCCCCGGATCGCCTCCGCCGTCCGCAGCGCGTGCCCGGTGTCGACGTACATGTCGTCGTGGTAGACGGCGGCGGCGACCGGCACCTCGTTGACGGCCAGGCGCTCCGGGTCGTAAAGCGGTGCCCAGTCGGTGCGGTCGGCCAGCAGGTGGGCGGTCTCGCGCAGCGGGCGCAGCGCCGGGTCGACCTCGAAGTGCCAGGGGTGGATGGTCTCCCCGGTGAACAGGACCGGGCCGCCTCCCTCCAGTGCCGCGGCGGCGTCGAACTGCGGGAACTCGGCACGCATCCGCTCGGCGGACCAGGCGGTGGGGCGTTCGTCCTGGCCGTAGATGGCCTCGTGCATCAGCGCGTACAGCGGATGCCCGGCGAACGACGTGGCCGAACGCATGGCCTCCTGGAAGGTGTCGGAGAGTTCGGTGCCGTGCGGGGTGCGGACGAAGGCGTTCTCCAGCAGGTAGTGCAGTTGGTGGCTGCCGTTACCGCTTCCCAGCATGATGCCGAGCGACTGGAATCCTTCGGGCGTCAGCCGGTGTCCCGCGCTCTCGGGGCGGTGTTCCGCGAGGTGGGCGGTGATCCGCCGGGCGCGCTCGACGTCCTGCGGGTAGCGGGCGTAGTGGGCAGCGACCTTGCGCTCGATCCGCGGGTACGCGGCCCGGTAGACGTCGTCGGCGTGGGCGTCGAGGGAGGGCAGTCCGCCGGTGATGAGGACGGCCTTCAGTCCCTCGGGGGCGGCCGACAGATAGCGGACGGCGCAGAAGCCGCCGAAGGACTGGCCGAGGACCGTCCACGGCCCGCCACCGGTCAGCCGGGGCCGGATCAGCTCGCAGTCGCGCACGATGTTGTCGGCCCGGAAGTGCGCGAGGTGGTCGGCCTGCTCGCGCGGTCCGCCGCGCAGCGGCAGCGTCTGCCGGTTGGCCGGGGTGGACAGGCCGGTGCCGCGCTGGTCGAGGAGCAGTACGCGGAACTCCCGCAGGGCCCGGCCCAGCCATGCCTCCGGACCCACGAAGCGCCGGGCGCCGAAGCCGGGACCACCCTCCAGATAGACCAGCCAGGGCAGTTCCTCGTCGGCGCGGCCGCTCGCCACGACCTCGCGGCCGAAGATCTCGATCTGTTCGCCGCCCGGATCCGCGTGGTCCAGCGGGACCGTGAAGCAACGGTCGGTGAAGACCGCGCCGGGGTGCCGATAACTGCTCACAAGCCGCTCCTGATTCCGATGTGCCGCGAACAGTTCAGCACACGGCCGCGGTACGGCCGGTCGCGGCCCCGGAGCGCGGGCCCGGGCCCGGAGGGCGGACGGGGCACGGCCTGCCTGCCTGCCTGCCTGCCTGCCGGTAGCCGCTGCCGTCCCTGGGCCGGACCAGCAGCATGCGCGTCGGCGACCACCGTTGCGGCCGGACCGGCAACCGTCAAAGACCGTGGCGGCTTCTTCCGTGCGGGAGGGCACCCGCCGCCGTCGCTCCGCCGTGCCCGTACCGTGTGAGCGACAACCCACGGGTGATCGCTCACCCCCGTGACGAAGGCGGTTCCTCATGTCCCTGTTCGATCTGCCCGTCGAGGAACTGCGCGACTACCGCAGCCGGTCGGTGGAACCGGCGGACTTCGACGCGTTCTGGTCGAAGACCCTCGACGAAGCGCGGTCCTACGAGCTCGGCGCCCGGTTCGAGCCCCGCGCGGACACGGGGCTGAAGACCGTGGACGTGTACGACGTGACGTTCGCGGGCTACGGCGGTCATCCGGTGAAGGGCTGGTTCGTCCTCCCCGCCGACACCACCGAACCGCTCCCCGTGGTCGTGCAGTTCCTCGGCTACAACGGCGGACGGGGCCTGCCCCACACCTATCTGCTCTGGGCGTCGGCCGGGTTCGCCCACTTCGTGATGGACACCCGGGGCCAGGGCAGCGGCTGGCAGGCCGGCGACACCCCCGACCCGGTGGGCAGCGCGCCCTCGTTCCCCGGGTTCATGACCCGGGGCATCGAGGACCCGCGTTCCTACTACTACCGGCGCGTGTTCACCGACGCGGTACGGGCGGTGGAGGCGGCACGCTCGCATCCGCTGACCGACGCGGCGCGCACAGCGGCCGTCGGCGAGAGCCAGGGCGGAGGCATCGCGCTCGCCGTCGGCGGGCTGATACCCGACCTGGCGGCGATCGCGCCGGACGTCCCGTTCCTGTGCGACTTCCCCCGCGCGCTGACCATCACCGACCGCGCCCCGTACCGCGAAGTGGGCAACTACCTCAAGACGCACCGGGGCCGGGCCGAGCGTGCGAAGACCACCCTCTCCTACTTCGACGGGGTGCACTTCGCCGCGCGCGGCCGGGCGCCCGCGCTGTTCTCGACGGCCCTGGAGGACATGACCTGCCCGCCGTCGACCGTCTTCGCCGCCTACAACGCCTACGCCCACCCGGACAAGGCCATCGAGGTGTACGACTTCAACGACCACGAGGGCGGCGGGCCGTTCCAGCAGGCCGCACAACTGGCCTGGCTGCCCGGAAAGCTGACCGCCTGACCGGACACGGAATCCGCCGACGCGCGCCTGCCGCGCAACCGGGCGCGCGGCGTGCCGTACGCGTACGGCACGCACGGCGCGGCGGACGCGAGCGCCCCGGGGGCGAGCGGCCGTCCCGGCGGGTCCGTCGCGCGGGGAGGCGCGGGCGCGTTCGCGGCGCCTGCCCGCAGCGGTCGTCAGTGCTGCTCGGCCATCGGTTCCAGGACGATGACCGGGATCTGCCGCTCGGTCCTGCGCTGGTAGTCGGCGTAGTCGGGGAACGCCTCCACCGCACGCCGCCACCACAGCGCCTTCTCCTCGCCGGTGACCTCACGGGCGTTCATGTCCTGCCGCACCGGGCCGTCCTGGAGTTCCACCCGGGGGTCGGCCACGACGTTGTGGTACCAGACGGGATGCTTGGGGGCGCCTCCCTGCGAGGCGACCACCGCATACGTCCCCTCGTGCTCCACCCGCATGAGCGGGGTCTTGCGGATCTTTCCACTCCTGGCCCCGCGGGTGGTCAGGATGACCACCGGCAGACCCCGCATCGTGGTTCCCTCCGTCCCGCCGGAGCTCTCGAACAACTCGACCTGATCGCGGACCCACTTCTCGGGGCTCGGCTCGTACTCGCCCTGGAGAGGCATGGCATCTGTCCCATCGTCGACATGCGGATACCGAGGCGTCCGGACGCGTGGCACGGGAACGCGCCGATGTCGGGCTCGTTGCTCCGGCGTGTCCGGCTGCTGCGAGAACTCTGTCATCTCCCGCGCCCCGCACGGCCCGACGGATCCGCGTGTCTTGGCGCCGGAGCGCGGGGCACGACGCCCGGGGCGCGAACGGTCCGCACGAGCGGGAAATGCGATTGCGGCGTGATCGGCTGCTCGGCAGGGTGGACCGAGTGTCCCCCCAATACCAGATACGCGCCCAGTACGACGCCCGCACGATCGTGGTCCACCAGGCGTACTCACCCGCCGTCGCCGATCCCTGCCTGCGCGCGAAGCGCTTCGTGGCACCGTTCTCGTTCCACCGGATGACATGGATCAAGCCGTCGTTCCTGTGGCTCATGCACCGCAGCAACTGGGCGCGAAAATCCGGGCAGGAACGCGTCCTGGCGGTACGGATCACCCGGGCCGGATGGGAGGAGGCACTGTCCGCCGCGGTGCTGACGACCTCCGATCCGGCGGCGGTGGCACAGGCGCCCGTCCATGTCCAGTGGGACCCGGAGCGCTCGCTGCGGGGAGCCGCCCTCAACCACTACAGCATCCAGGTCGGGATCGGACGAGGGCTGATCCGCACCTTCGCCGAGGAGTGGGTCGTCGACCTCACCGACATCACCCCGCAGGTGCGCGCGATCGCGGCGGCGCGGCAGAACGGGCGGGCGGCGCAGGCCCAGCGGATGCTTCCGCCGGAGCGCGCCTACCCCGTACCGCCTGCCCTCGCGAAGAAACTGCGCATCGACGGCTGAGGTTCGATCGGCCCGCGTCCCCGCCTCGGCCCTGCCCCTGCTCCGGCGTCCACGGGTGCGCGAACCGAGCACCCGATGTTCCGCTCCCGGAAGGGATACGGACACCGGCCCGCCGAATCCGCGGCGCCTGCGGGTCGGTTGAGGAACCGTCAGCGATTTCTCCGCCGGACGCGTCCTGGCAAGAAAGCGCTTTCCCGGATGCCTCCGTCGTCCGGGAGCTCACCGAGGGCAAGCGCGTATGGCATGTGTGAAGATCTGGCCATGAGTACATCATCGCAGTCCCCGGCCGACCGTGTTCAGGCGGACCGCCCCCATTCGGCCCGTGTGTGGAACTACGTTCTGGGCGGCAAGGACAACTACGCCGTCGATCAGCAGATGGGCGACATGATCCTGAAGGCGTTCCCGGACTTCGCCGCCATCGCCCGCCTCCAACGGGCTTTCCTCGCCCGCGCGGTGCAGTTCCTGACCGCGGAGGCCGGCGTACGCCAGTTCCTCGACATCGGCACGGGCCTGCCCACGGCGAACAACACGCACGAGGTGGCCCAGCGAGTGGCTCCCGAGTCCAGGATCGTGTACGTCGACAACGATCCGCTCGTCCTGGCCCACGCGCGCGCCCTGCTCACGAGCACCCCGGAGGGCGCGTGCGCATACATCGACGCCGATGTCAGGGATGTCGACACCATCCTCTCCGAGGCGGCCAGGACGCTGGACTTCAGCAGGCCGGTCGGGCTGACCATGCTGGGAATCATGGGGCAACTGCCCGACGAGGACGATCCGTGGACGGTGGTGGACCGGCTGCTGGCGGGCCTCCCCCCGGGAAGCTATCTGGCACTCAGCGACGGCACGAACACGAGCGACTCGCTGAACCAGGCCGTCGCTTCGTACAACGCGAACTCGGCCGGTTCGTACCGCCTGCGCAGCCCCGAGCGGATCGCCGACTTCTTCCACGGCCTGCAGTTGGTCGAACCGGGTGTGGTGAGGACATCGGCCTGGCGCCCGGACCCCGCCCGTGGCGGGGTGGACGAGCTGCAGGGCCACGCGGTGAGCGGCGTCGGGCTCAAGGTGTGAGACGCCCGGTTCCCCGATGCCGGGGCCGCGCCGTCCAGCGGCCTCGGTACCGGGAGACGGGAGGAGACGGCGGTGCGACGGGCCGGAGCACCCCGCACCGGCCCACGACGCGCCCCACTCCCGTGCGCGACGGGCTACCCGCGCGCGAGAACCCCTCGGACGAACTCCGCCTGCCCGGCGTGCTGCAGATCGTCCGAGATGACGCTGATCAGTCGGACCCCGAGGGTGACCGGCGGCGACCATGCTTCGTCGACGACCCGGTTCAGTGACCTGCCGTCGAGCCCGCGCACGAATGCGAGGGTCTGCTCATGGACGGCGTCGTAGTAGCCGAGCAGCAGGTCGCCCGATTTCACGCGCACGGCCGCCACGTCCGCGGAGCTGTGGCCGTATCCGGTGGCGGACTCCTCGAACGGCAGGTCGAAACGGCCGGCCCAGTCCTGGGCGGACCAGACCTGCTCGACTCCGGCGACGTCCGAGACGTGGTCGTCCTGGACGCGGGTGAGGTGCCAGACGAGCCAGGCGATCGTGTTCGCCCCGTCGTCGAGCCGTGCGTGGAGGTCGGCGCGCGACGCGCCCTCGACCGCCGCGTGCACCGTCTCCTGGACGCGGCCGAACGCGTCCGTCAAAAGGTCAGCGCTGTTCATGCCCCTCACGATGGCCGCTGCCGTGCCGGTGCTCCGCCATCGACACGCGAGCCGCGCCCGGCACGCCGCCCGGCCGCGGCGTGCGGGAGTGTTTCGGTGTCCGCGTGGGGCGGGAGGAGGGCACGACCTGCGCGGCGCGGGGCGTTCCGCCGACGGTCGGACCATGGTGCGCCGTCTCGCGCTACCGGGCCCGCGGTCCCGGGCAGCTCGCCGGGCTCCTCGCCACATGGTGTCGCGGAGCGCCTGCGGGCCGTCGTGGCCCTCACGGATGCGGGAGCGGTCGAGCAGGGAGAGCCGAGAAGCGGGTGGCCGCGATCACTGGGTTCACGTCCTTGTTCGACGTCCGGCGCCCGCACGGGTTCTCCGGCCCGTCGCACGGAGCCACGCGGCCCCCGAGCGGCGATCATGGGTGCTCGGGGACCCGCGCGGTCGTGCGCCCGCGTGCCACCGGAGGGAGGCGGGCGCTGCTGTGCCGAGCGGCCGCCCCATGGGGCCGCTCCGGTGAACGGACACCCCGCGGGGAGGGGCGACCGGTTGGTTCCACGGGTGCGAGGGGGCTTCAGTCCATGGGGTAGATGTCCCCGCTCGCCATGCCGCTGACCTGCTCGCTCTCCGCCTCGATCCTGCGGGCCCTGTCCTTCAGGCGCTGGCGTTCCTTGGGGTCGGTGGTGCGCTCGGCTGCCTCCTTGAGGTCCTTCGCCTTGGCGCGCAACTCCTTCACCCGGCCACGGTATTCATCCGACTCGCTCATGATCACTCCTTGGGTCTGTGGGTGGAGCCGCCTCCGCCACGGAACCAGGTTTCACGGGACACCGCACACCAGAGCATCACCCACCGTCACCATGTACGGGACGGAGCGCTTCCTGCGTCAGCCCGGCGTCCCCGGCGGCCGGCGCCGCCCGGACGCGGTTTCCCACCCCCAGCGTAGTCAGGATGCGGCTGACATGGGCCTTCACGGCGCTCTCGCTCATGCGCAGCCGTCCGGTGATCTCCGCGTTCGTGGCCCCCTCGGCCGGCAGCACCAGCACCTCGCGCTCACGCGGCGTCAGCCGGTCCACCCGTGCCCGGCCCATGCCGGTCCGGTGCGGGCGGTGTGCAGGAAGCGACGCGCGCCGGGGGACGCGGTCGGATGCCGGTCGGTCGCTCCGGCCACCACGGCTGCGACGAGAGGCCAAAGCGGTGCCGGTGCGAGGCCCGGGCCGCCGTGCGCGGAGACACACGTCGAGCATCTGGACACCGACAGGTCCTACGACGTGATCGTCTCCGGCCTGCCGATCACCAACTCCGACCCGGACATGGCCGCCTCCGTGATGGACCGCTACCTGGAAATGCTGCGCGCGCAGGGGGCGTTGACGTACTTGGCCCATCTCGGGACCGCCCCGGCCCGCAGACTCGTCGCGAGCGCCGCTGAAGCCGCCCGGCACCGGACGGTCGAGACCGAGCCGGCCGATAGCGGCGGCGCGGGGCGGCCATGGCACGCACGGTGTGGGCCCATGTCCCGCCGACGAGGGTGCGGCGGCTCGGTCCGGTGGCCCGCCCGGCGCCCGGACTCGCCCGCCCCGGGCGCGTTCCGCGGGCGCCGGTCCCGGGCCCGGCTGACCGTCAGCCCCGGCGACGGCAACGGCATCGGGGGCACCAGGAACGGCGGGGGGCCGTCCGGCGGGCGCCCGCGCCGAGGAGTCCGAGCCCGATGCCCAGCATCCAGGTGTCCTTGGCCAGCGGGACGCCGTTCTGCGTGGGCCGCAGGCTGCGGGGTTCGCGCATTCCGGGCAACCGCAGGTAGAGGCCGAGCAGCCCTCCGGAGAACCCGGTCAGCGCCAGTCCGGCCAGTCGCGTCGGCACGATCGGGGCGACGAGGGCGCCGCCGATCGCCACCTCCGACCAGGCGAGCATCCGGGTGAATCGCCCGGGCTCGACCTTCTTCAGGAACGGGTAGGCGACGCAGGCCATGTCGTGCATGATCCGGGCGGTGTTCTCGTCCGCCTTCAGTTTGCCCAGGCCGGAGTTCAGGATGAACGCTCCGGTGGCGAGCCGGGGGGCCACATCGCGCAGTTCGATTGCCGTCGTCATGGGAGCCTCCGTCGGTCTGGAATCCGACCCCCCGTCGAGCTTAGCCAGAAGGCTCCGATGGCGCTCCACAAGCGGATCCGGCCCACACCGCGCGGGCCCGCGGGGCCGATTCCGGCTCGTCCCCCGGCAGGCGGCCCCGGAGGACGACGGCTCCGCATCCGGATGACGGCCCGTCGACGGTGGCCGGCCGGCCCCTTTCGCCCCGTCGCGGGCCCGGGCGCGCGCGAGAGCGCCGCCCTCCGCACTCCCGGTTCGCCGAGGACCACCCGGTCGTGCGAATTACGCGCACATGCCGCTGACGGCCGTCTGGCACGACGAGCGGCGCCCGGTGTGCGGGGCCGACCTCGCCTCGGCCGCCCCCACCGCCTGGGGCAGGCCGCTCGACCGCTGACGTGCGGCCGGATCGGGCCCTGAGCCCCTCGCGCCGCCGTCGGCGCCCACGCCACGGAAGCCGAGGGCGGGGCCGCGTCGCCGCAGCCGCCCGCGCACCCCGGCCCCGGTAGCACCGGAGCGCCCACCGCACGCGCACGCACGACGGACCCGGCCGTCCGGCCACGACCGCTCACCCGCCTCCCGGACGGCCCGAGCCGACCGAACCGGCCGCCCGGGGACAGCCGTCAACTCCCGGCCGCCTGGCACGAATCAGCCGGTGCTCGACTTCCGTCGAGCGCGGAGCAACCTCCGGCACATTCCCACCGTCTTGATCCACAGCAAGGCGGTTCGCCGCAAGAGACACCCAGTCCGAAACCCCACGAGTGCCCGGATGCGACCACCAATCAGCTATGCACCGAGTGCATACATGGAGTGCATAGTCACGGTCGGCGGCCCGGACGCGCGCGAAAGGCTTCCATGCACAGCAAGGCACTGGCACCCGAGTACCAGGGTGCCCTGACCAAGATGTCGGTGAACTCCTCACTCACGGACGTACTCGCGGAAGGACTACGGCACTTGAGGGAGGCCGAGCTCACCGGGTCGCGGCAGGACGTGGCACGGTGCGGGCTCGCGGTGGCCGAGGCGCATCGTCGGCTCGGCAACGTCGAGGAGGCGGACCGGGCCTGGAAGGCCAGCTACCGCGCGGCCCGTTCGGCGGGCGACCAGGGGTCGATGGCGTGGGCACTGTGGAGCGGCGGCACGCTCGCCCGGCAGCGTGGTGAACTCAGGCTCGCCTTCCGCTTGCTGGAACTCGCGGCCGAGATGGGCGAACGCGGCGGTGACATCGTCGCGCGTGGATACTCCCTCGCCGGTCTCGCGGAGACCGGCCGCATACAGGGCGACTACCGGACCGTCGCAGCCCTGCACGAACAGCTTCTGGCCGAGGCGCGTGCCCGCGGCGAGGCTCGCCACACCGTCTGGGCCCTGGAGGGCATCGCTCAGATCCACCGCAACACCGGTTCGCTGGACAGCGCGCTGGCCATGTTCGAGGAGGCGGCCGAACTGGCCGGGGCGGCGGACGACCGGCGGGGCCGGGCCTGGGCGCTGCGCGGCATGGCCGACATCATCTCCCTGCGGGACGACCCGGAGCGCGCCCTGGCCCTGCTCTCGGAGGCCGAACTCGCCTGCCACGAGATGAAGTTGTCCAGCGCGCTGGCGTACAACCACAAGATGCGAGCCAACGTCCTCTTCCGCGCCCGCCGTTACGAGGAGGCGCGACAGGTCTACGAGCAGGCGCTCGACGAGTTCCGTGCCATGGCCGAACCCCGGGGCGAGGCCCTGGCCCGGCTGGGACTGGTCAAGTCGCTCGCCCGGCTCGGCCGCGCCCCGGAGGAGACCGCGGCCGACCTGACCGAACTGCGCCGCACCCTGGACCGCATCGGCCTGCTCAACGCCCGCGAGATGGTGGACAAGGCGTTCGCCGAACTGGGTGTGGCACCAGCCGGTGACGGGGCGGACGAGGAGAGCGGGCGACGATGACCTCACCGTCCGTGACGCGCAGCCCCACCGCGCCGCAGATCCTCGGCCGCTGCCGCGACCTGGTCCGCCCGGCGCTCGTGCGTGCCGTGCGCCAACTGCACCCGTGGCACGCGGAGATGGCCGCCTACTCCTTCGGCTGGGAGACGGCGGACGGCGGTCCCCCGCCGGGTTCGCAAGGCAAGGGGATCCGTCAGGCGCTCGCTCTGCTCGCCGCCGAGGCCGCGGGCGCGCCCGCGGAGGATGCCGTGGTCGGTGCGGTCGCCGTCGAGCTGATCCATGTCTTCTCGCTCCTCCACGACGACATCATGGACGGCGACGAGACCCGCAGACGGCGTGCCACCGCCTGGAAGGCGTACGGAACGGGGCCGGCGCTCCTCGCGGGGGACGCCCTGTTCGCACTGGCCGTGCGGACGCTGGCCGAGGCTCCCGGCGCGCACGGCGCGGCAGCGGTGCGGCATCTCGCCGCGGCGCTGGCCGATCTGGTGCGCGGTCAGGCCGAGGACCTGCTCTTCGAGTCCCGGCCCTGGACCGGCCCGAAGGCGGTGCGGCCACGGGAGTACCGGTGGATGGCCGAGCACAAGACAGGCGCGCTGCTCGGTTGCGCGGCGGGGCTCGGCGGTGTGCTGGCCGGTGCGCCGTCCGCGACCGTCGACGCCCTCGCCGACGCCGGCCGGCACCTCGGGGTGGCGTTCCAGGCCGTGGACGACCTTCTCGGTATCTGGGGTGATCCCCAGGTCACGGGCAAGCCCGTCCACGGCGACCTGCGACGACTGAAAAAGACGTACCCCGTGCTCGCGGCCCTGGCCTCGGACCGTCCGGCCGCCGGGCGCCTGGCGGTTCTTCTCGGCACCGGCGACCCGCTCGACGCCCCGGCCGCACGGCGGGCCGCCGATCTCGTCGAAGAGGCCGGCGGGCGGGAGGCGACGCTGGTCGAGGCCCACCGGCATCTGGACGGAGCGCGCCGCAGCCTGGAGAGCGTTCCGCTGGCACCGGGCGCGCTCGACGAGATCCTCGCACTGCTCCCGTTCCTCGTCGAACGCGCCTTGTGAGTCCGGTGCGGACGCCGCCGCGCTCTTCGCCGCCCCCGCCGGTCACGTGCCGTGCCGGGGGCGGCCGGTCGGGGCGGCCCCCGGAAGGGCCCGCCCGTGACCACCGCCCCAAGTCGCTCCTCGTCACTCCTCGACGGCGCCGTTGATCCACCATCGGGCGCCGATCCCCGCCGGTGGGGGACGCAGCGGCACGCCGGTGCGGAGACATGCGTCCACCAGCAGGTGTACGGGTCGTCAAAGGCCCTCGGCATCGGGGTCTGCCTGGTGCCGCCGACGGCGGGCGGCGACAGCGGGAGCGCGGGGCGGTGGTACGGGGCGGACCAGGTCCTACCAGTAGTGCCGCCGCCCGCCCACGGCATGCCCCACGGCGCCCAGGACCCAGAGGACGAGTCCGATCACGGCGAGCACGATGCCGATGGTCCACAGGATCGAGATGCCCGTCACCAGGCCGAGGATCAGCAGAATGACGCCAAGGACAATCATGGAGTCCTCCAATCACGCATCTCACTCCAGTATGCGCCGGACGCCGCCGCGGGGACACGTGGAACGACGGCCGATGTCCTCCCGCCGCCGCCCCCGGCCCGGATGTCGCCCTCGGGGGCCCGCATGGGACAGGAGCCCCCGGGGCGCGCCGGCGGCTCCGCCCGTAGGGTGACTTCCCGCGCATGTCGCCGCAGGAGCCTCGAACGGCACCGTCCCTGCTGATACCAGCAGGGGAATGCCCAGGTCATCGCATCCGCAGCCCGACAGCACGGCCTCCGGCTGGTCGCCCGGAGCACGCCGGACGCGTCGTCGTGCCGCGTCCCGCCGAGTGCGGCACGGATCGCCCCGGACCGCGCGCGCACGTCCCTCGCCGCCCCGTTCCGGCGGGCGCGAGCCCCGGGTGAACCCCACGCTGCGGGCGTGCGCCGCGTACGCGTGGCGCATTCTCGTCGTGGGGGCCGTCGTGTACGCCGCCTTCTCCGTCCTGGGGCGGTTCCACGAAGTGGCGGTGGCCGTCTTCCTCGGTCTGGTCGGCACCGCGATGCTGCGCCCCGCCGCGGATGTACTCGCCCGTCTGGTGCCCCGACCGCTCGCCGTCGCCCTGGCCGTGCTCGGCAGCATCGTCCTGGTCCTCGGCGTGCTGAGTCTGGCCGGCAAGGCGGTGGCGGGGGAAAGCGCCGGGCTGGAACGGGCGTTCGGTGAGGGACTCGAGCGGATCAAACGCTGGCTGGAGGCGGCTCCGTTCCGACTCGACCCGCATGTGCTCGACGGTCTCCAGTCCCGGATCGGCGAGTACTTCTCCCGTCATCGCGCCGCCGTCATCAGTACGGCCCTCATCGGTGTGGGGCGGCTGATCGAAGTGGTGACGGTCTTCGCGCTCGCCCTGTTCTGCTCCGTCTTCTTCATCCACTCGGGGGACCGGCACTGGGACTGGTTCTGCGCACAGCTCCCGCGGACCGCCCGGGCCCGGGCGGAGATCGCGGGCCGGGCGGCCTGGCGGACGTTCACCGGCTACACCCACGGCATCGTCCTGGTGGCCGCGACCAACGCCGTGCTCGTGGGGCTGGCCCTCTCGGCGCTCGGGGTGCCCCTGGCGGTTCCGCTGGCACTGCTGGAGTTCTTCGCCGCGTTCGTCCCGCTGATCGGCTCGCCGATCGCGCTGGCGGTCGCCAGCGTGGTGGCCCTGGCGGCGAAGGGCCCCGTCGTGGCGGTCGTCGTCATCGCACTGATCGTGGTCATCGGGCAGATCGAGGGCCATCTGCTGCATCCCCTCGTGATGAGCTGGGCCGTCCGTCTGCACCCCGTCGTGGTCGCGGTCGCGGTGATCGGCGGCGCCATCACGGCGGGGGTGCTGGGCGCGGTGGTGGCGGTGCCGCTCGTGTCCGTCCTCTGGGCGGCCCGGCAGGCGCTGCGGGGGGCGGGCGGGTCCACACGCACGACGCGCTGAGCCGCCCGCGTCGGCGCCTGTTTCTTCGCTTCCGCCCGGCGCCACTTCGTGAACGGTGGCGACGCGGGCGCGGTCGTGGCACGAGCCCCGGGGTACCGCCGGATTCCCGGACGCGCGAGGCCGCGTGCTGGGGGCAACGCCCCCATGTGCCGGTCGGTCTTAGACTCGGCGGATGGCGAAGTACTTCGACGTACACCCCGAAAATCCCCAGCAGCGCACCGTCCGGTCCGTGGCCGAGAGCATCCGGTCGGGAGCGCTCGTCGCGTATCCGACGGACTCCTGTTACGCGCTCGGGTGCCGGCCGGGCAGTCGTGACGGACTCGAACGGATCCGGTCGATCCGGCATCTCGACGACCGCCACCACTTCACCCTCATGTGCAGGAACTTCGCGCAGCTGGGCCAGTTCGTGCACATCGACAACGACGTGTTCCGCGCGATCAAGGCGGCGACGCCCGGCAGCTACACGTTCATCCTCCCGGCGACGAAGGAGGTGCCGCGTCAGCTGCTGCACCCCAGGAAGAAGACGGTCGGCGTCCGGATCCCCGACCACGTCGTCACACAGGCGCTGCTCGCCGAACTCGGTGAGCCGCTGCTCTCCAGCACACTGCTCCTGCCCGACGAGGACGAACCGCTGACACAGGGCTGGGAGATCAAGGAACGTCTCGACCACGTGGTGGACATCGTGGTCGACTCGGGCGACTGCGGCACCGAGCCGACGACCGTCGTCGACTTCTCCGGCGGCGGGGTCGAGGTCGTGCGCCGGGGGGCCGGTGACGCGACCCGCTTCGAGTAGCGGTCCCGGCTCCCGCCACCCGGCGGCTGCCAGGCCGCCCCGGCCGTCGGCCTCCGACTCCCGGCCCCGCGAGCTTCACGGGCACCGGTCATCCGGCCGGCGGCGGGCTCATCGCGGTTCTCGCGGCAGCGAGGAAGGCGAGCTTCGCCTCCATGAGGTCGTCGGGCCTCTCATGGCGGCGCAGACGATCGACGAGGTCCTGGGCCGCGGCGGCGACCTCGGCCGGTCCTTCCAGGAGGACCGTGACCAGGGCACGTTCCAGAAGGCCGTCGTCGTCCCCGCGTCCCCGGCCGGTCCGCTCGGTCAGGGTCCGGGCCTCCGCCGCTTCGAGGAAGCGCACATAGGTCTGGCGCCGCAGATCGAGCACGCGCACGGCCGCCTGCTCCTGAAGGGTCGTCCGGACCGTCTCCAGCAGCGCGTCGGCCTGCCGTTCACCGGCCCGGCGTGCCGCGTCGGCCTGCCGGATGCCCGCGTTCCGGGTGAACCATCCCGTGGCGACGCTGCCCGCGACGGCCGCCCCCGCGGCGATCAGCGCGATTCCCAACTCACTCATCCCGCCATCCTCCCGACCGCCTCGGATCCGCGCACCGCACTTGGCGAACATGCGGTACGGATCACTGCCCGTCCGACCGGAAACCGCTGCGCGGTACGATCGGATCATGTCGCTGGACGACGCGAACGACCTTCCCCACCTGCGGAAACCGGATCCACGCGGCCGCTCTCGGCTAGAATGGAGGCTTGGTGCGACGGGCGACGGGCGACGGGCGACGGGCGACGGGCGACGGGCGACGGGCGACGGGCGACGGGCGACGGGCGACGGGCGACGGGCGACGGGCGAGAGGTCCGTGCTGCTGGCCGCGCGGTCGGCGGTGGCCCTGTACCGCCTGCTGGACTCCCTTCTGGCCTTCTCCGGGGATGAGCGTTTCACCCGCTTCTTCACACTGGTTCCCGGCTCCGACTTCGACGTCGACACACTGTCCGTGATCGACGCCGTCAAGGGCCGCGTGCTTCCGTGGGACGAGGCGTGCCGACGCACGTACGACCTGGTGCTCGCGGCGAGCCCGAAGGGCGAACTGGGCCGGCTCCGCGGTACGCACGTGCTGCTGCCGCACGGGGCCGGGTTCAACAAGTCGATTCCGGGCGAGGGTTCCGCCGACTCCGCCTCCGGACTGGATCCCCGGTACCTGTCGCCGGAGGGGGACGGCACACCGATCACCCTGCACGCCCTGGCCCACCCCGACCAGATCGCCCGGCTGGCCGCCGCCGGTCCCGGAGCCGCCGAGCGGGCCAAGGTCATCGGCGATCCCACCCTGGAACGCGTCCTCGCCTCGCTTCCCCTCCGCGACCGCTACCGGGCAGCCCTCGACACCGGGCCGCGCACCCTGCTCGTGCTCGCCTCGACCTGGGGTCCGGAGTCCCTGCTCCACCGGCGTCCCGGGCTCCCCGTCGAGCTCGCGGCCCATCTCCCTTACGACGAATATCAGTTGGCGCTGATCGTGCACCCCAACGAACGGAGCCGACTGGGCGAGTACGAACTGACCGAGCGTCTGGCGCCCGGCCTGGACGCCGGCATGGTACTGACGGGTCCGTACGAGGACTGGGCATCCGTCCTCATCGCCGCGGACGCGCTGATCACCGACCACGGTTCGACGGCGCTGTACTACGCGGCGGCCGGTGACCGGCCGGTCGTGAGCGTCCACCGCGGCGGTGCGGAACTGATCCCCGGCAGCCCGATGGACACCCTCTTGGGCGCGGTACCGGAATTGGGACCCGCCTCGGACGTGCGCGAGGCACTCGCCGCGTACCGGCCGGGGCCCGGACTCGCCGCGGCCCGGGCCGCGTTCGACCGCTGCGGCGAAGCTCTGGACCTGTTGCGGACCGAGGTGTACGGCCTTCTCGGCCTCGCCGCGCCCCGGTTCGGCGCCCCGCCCCGGCTGCTGCCCTCCCCCGTGGGCGCCACCCGTGTGCCCGCCGCGTTCGACGTCCACGCCGAGGTCTGCGGCACCGCGATCCGGATCGACCGGCGCCCCGCCGGGCTCGGTGTGCCCGGGCACCACCTGGCGGTGGAACACGGTGCGGCCCGGGAGCAGCTCGCCCGTTCGGCCGGTCTGCTGTACCGCCGCCCGCTCCCGCCCACCGCCGGTCTGCCGGACGCGGCGTGGACGGCGTCCGGGTGGACGCGGCACGCCCTCTTCGAGTACCCGGGCTGCCGCACGGCCGCGGCCGTACTGTCCGCCGAGCTGTGCGTGCTCGCGCTCCGCGGCGAAGAACGCGCCCGCGCCGTGCTGGTCGGCCCCCGGTCCGAGGACGGCCGCGTCGTGCGCGCCGACCCGGCCGCCGCCCTGTCCGCCGTCCACGCCTGGTTGTCGGGCCGCCACGGCGGGCCCGACGGCGAGGTGCGGCTGACCTGCCGCATCGGCGACCGGGCGTTCCCCGTCCTGGTCCGGCCGGCCACCGACGAAGAGACCGGGCGGCTGGTCTGAGGGCTGTCCCGTGATCCGTGGTGGGCCGGCGCGCGAGGTCGGATGCGCGGAGGGCACCCGCATGCCGGATGTACGCGAGCCCTCCGGCGACGCGGCAAGGCGCCACGGGCTCTCGTCGGGCCCGCCGGACACCATGGGAGACAGCCCCCGGGTACCGTGACCGGCACCCCGGCCGACAGGGGCGGTCACAGCCGAGAGGAGGTCAGCCTCCCTCGCGGGCGAGGCCGTTGCGGTTGCGGATGGCGTCCGCGGCGGCGCGGTGTTCCTCGGCCTCCGTGTCCCGTCCCTCGTCGTGGGCCAGCTCCGCGAACGCGTCGAGAACCCGCACCTGCTCGACATCGGAGCCCCGTTGGCGGGCCCTCTCCAGCGCCTGCCCGTACAGCCGTCGGGCCTCGTGGGTGCGGCCGAGCCGCCGCAGGACACCGCCGAGCACGAAGCCCGTGCGCGCGGTCATCCGCTCGCGGTGGTCCGCCACGGCCGCTTCGTGCGCCTCGGTCAGCAGGCGGTACGCCTCCTCCAGGTCGCCGAGTTCCGCGCTCGCCTGCCCCATCCGGTAGGTCTGCAGCAGGGCCCCGTAGGGGTTGGGGATCGCCCTGTGCACCTCGCGGGAGCGGGCGAAATCACTGATCGCCGCGTTCCAGTCGCCGCGTGCGGAGTTGAGCATGCCGCGGAACTCGATCGTCGAGGCGTGGAGCTTGCGGTCCCGGGGCGACGGACCCAGCAGATCGACGGCGGCCAGTGCGCCTGTGATCTCCCGTTCCGCCTCGGTCAGTCGTTCCGATTCCCACAGCGGGCGGGCAAGCTGACAGCGCATCCGCACGACCCACGCGGCGTTGCCGGAGCGGACGGCCGAAGCGGCGCCGAGCCGGAAGACCTCGGTCACATCGGACTGGTGGGGGTGGTCCAGTGCGTACGTCCACACGGGCTCGCACAGGGCCACGGCCTCGGCGTCCAGGCCCCGCCCGTGGGCCAGGCGCACGCACGCGTACAGCGCGTGGCGTTCGGCGTGCAACCAGCGGGCGGCGCGCTCGGAGCGCTCCGACCGGACGGCGCGGTCACCCGTCGCTTCCGGGTCCTCCAAAGACACGTCCGGAGCGCCGGGCACGGGATCGAAGAGGTCCGCGACGACCAGGCGCCGACCGGCCGCGTACCGGTCGGCGAGCTGGGCCTGCCGGACGTACCAGCGCACCACCCGTGCCTGTCCCTCGGCCGACTCGCCGCGCGCGTCGTGCTCGCGGGAGCGCCGCCGGGCATGGCCGTGCAGCGGGCCGGGCAGGCGCATCCGGCCGGCTTCTCCTCGCCGCGCCGCGGCCAGTTCCAGTAAGCCGGCCCGGTGCAGCTCCTCCAGCGCGTCCTGTCCGGTCCCGGTCCCCCGTCCCAGCAGCGCGGTGGCGGACTCCGGGGTGAAGGTGGGGCCCGGGTGGTCGGGCAGCAGCCGGTAGAGCGTGGCCGCCGGGTCGGACAGACCGCGGTAGGCCATGTCCCAGATGCGTTCCACTCCGGGCGTCACTCCCTTCTCGTCCAGCTCCGAGCGGAAGTCGGCGACCAGGCGGTCGAGCGGTCGCACCCGGTGGGCGCGGACCCAGCGCCCCGCGACGTGCAGGGCCGCGGGCAGACCGTGACACAGCCGCACCATGGTGCGTGCCGCCTCCGGATCGGCGGCCAGGCGCCGGTCCCTGACGATCAGTTCCAGGAGTTCCGTCGCCGCGGGATCCGCCAGCGTCGGCAGCGCCATGTCGACGGCGGCGCCGTCCTCCAGGTCGTACAGCGGACCGTGGCTCGCGACCACGACCAGGCTGTCGCCCGACGCCGGCAGGAGGGGGACGACCTCCGAGGCGTAGCGGGCGTTGTCCACGACGACGATCAGCCGGCTCTCGGCGGTCTTCTTCCAGTACTGGCGGCACCGCGCCCTGAACTGGCGTTCCAACAGATCCGGCGGTACGTCGAGGGAGTCGAGCAGTTGCGCCAGGACCTCACCGGGGTCCAGCTCCGCGCCCGCCCGGTAGTCGTCCAGGTCGACGGTGAGGACCCCGTCCGGGAAGCGGTCGCGCAGGGTGCGGGCGATGTGGAAGGCCAGTTCGGTCTTGCCCAGTCCTCCCGGGCCGCTCAGCGACAGGACCAGGGGCCGTGAGCGGCCCCGCCATTCCTCGACGGCGCGCAGGGCGCGCTCCCTCTCCTCTACGCGGTTGACGAAGTGCACCGGCTCCGGCGGCAGTTCGACCCTCATGCAGGCTCCGATCCGATGGTCCTCACCCGACACTACCCCGATCGGCCGCGTGGGGTCCGGCGCCGGTCCGCTCCATCACGACGTCGTCCGCGACGGTCTCAGCGGTCGTCCTCGGTGTGCCGGGCCGGACCGGTGCGCCGGGCGGAATCGGGGCGGCGGGCGGGGGTGGCGGTGCGCACCCGCAGGAGGGCGGCCCAGCGGGCCGCCTCCTCGCACTGTTCCTGGCGCCGCAGCAGCCACGACCGGACGGCCAGGGTCAGGGTGGCTGAGAGTCCGGCGGACCCGACCGTCACGGCGACCCAGGGGGTGAACGGTGCGAGCAGCAGGAGCATCGTCAGGCCGGCGGACGCCCACCCGGTCAGCACGGCGGCCGCGGCGGGCCGCCGTGAGACCGGGCGGTCCTGTGCGGCGCGCAGGTCGATGCACGCGGGCAGGTACCAGACGTGCCCCGATATGCAGATCACGGCGACGCCGAGCGCCAGGACTCCATGGGACATCGGTCATCTCTCCTTGGGGAACGGGGCACGAATCCGGTCGTCGGCGGATCAGTGCGATCCGGCGTGTTCGAGTGCGGCGATCTCCGGGTGGTGCAGGTCGAAGGCCGGGGACTCGCTGCGGATGCGGGGCAGGGAGGTGAAGTTGTGCCGGGGCGGCGGGCAGGAGGTGGCCCATTCCAGGGAGCGGCCGTAGCCCCAGGGGTCGTCGCCGGTGACCTTCTTGCCGTACTGGGAGGTCTTCCAGATGTTGTAGAAGAAGGGCAGGAAGGACAGTCCGAGGAGGAACGACCCGATGGTGGACAGGGTGTTGAGGGCGGTGAAGCCGTCGGCGGCCAGGTAGTCGGCGTAGCGGCGGGGCATGCCCTGCGTGCCGAGCCAGTGCTGCACGAGGAACGTGAGGTTGAAGCCGACCGTGAGCACCCAGAAGGTCATCTTCCCGAGGCGTTCGTCGAGCATCTTGCCGGTGAACTTCGGCCACCAGAAGTGGAATCCGGCGAACATCGCGTAGACGACGGTTCCGAAGAGCGTGTAGTGGAAGTGGGCGACGACGAAGTACGAGTCGGTGGTGTGGAAGTCGAGCGGGGGTGCGGCCAGGATGACCCCGGTCAGTCCGCCGAAGACGAAGGTGACGAGGAATCCGGTGGCCCACAGCATCGGTGTCTCGAAGGAGAGCGACCCCTTCCACATCGTGCCGATCCAGTTGAAGAACTTCACCCCGGTGGGCACGGCGATCAGGAAGGTCATGAACGAGAAGAACGGCAGCAGGACGCCGCCCGTGGCGTACATGTGGTGGGCCCAGACGGTGACGGACAGGCCCGCGATGGCGATGGTGGCACTGATCAGGCCGATGTAGCCGAACATGGGCTTCCGGGAGAAGACCGGAACGATCTCGGAGACGATGCCGAAGAACGGCAGGGCCAGGACGTAGACCTCCGGGTGCCCGAAGAACCAGAACAGGTGCTGCCACAGCATGGCGCCGCCGTTGGCCGGGTCGAAGATGTGCGAGCCGAACTTGCGGTCCATCTCCAGTGCGAGGAGGGCCGCGGCGAAGACCGGGAAGACCATCAGGATGAGGACCGCGGTCAGCAGCACGTTCCAGGTGAAGATCGACATCCGGAACATGGTCATGCCCGGGGCACGCATGCAGATGATGGTGGTGATGAAGTTCACCGCGCCGAGGATGGAGCCGAAGCCGGAGAGAGCCACGCCCATGATCCACATGTCGGCGCCGATGCCCGGGGAGTGCGTCGCGTCGGACAGCGGGGCGTAGGCGAACCAGCCGAAGTCGGCTGCGCCCTGGGGCGTGAGGAAGCCTGCGGCGGCAATCAGCGAACCGAAGAGGAACAGCCAGAACGCGAGCATGTTCAGCCGGGGGAAGGCCACGTCGGGGGCGCCGATCTGAAGGGGCATCAGCCAGTTCGCGAAGCCCGTGAACAGCGGCATGGCGAACAGCAGCAGCATCACCGAGCCGTGCATGGTGAACGCCTGGTTGAACTGCTCGTTGGACATGATCTGCGTGCCGGGGCGGGCGAGTTCGGCCCGCATCACCAGTGCCATCACGCCGCCGATCAGGAAGAAGGCGAAGGCGGTGACGAGGTAGAGCGTGCCGATCTGCTTGTGGTCGGTCGTGGTGAGCCACGAGACGATGAGCCGGCCGCGCGAGGGGCGGCGTTCGGGGACGGTCCCGGAAGCGGTCCCGGTGACGGGACGGTCGGGGCCCGGTGCGGGAGCGGGCCGGGGCCCGGGCGGCTGGGGGCCGTGTGCGGGAGCGGCCTCGCTGCCCTGCGTTTCCATTGCGTCCACCGGACTGATTCCTCCAGTTGTTGCGGTTGTCCGAGCGTTCCCGGCCGTGCGGTTCCGGTCCGGGATCGGTCGGGAAGGTCCGGCTGCTCACGGGGGACGGACGGACCGGACCTTCCCGGCGCCGGACCATGCTGGTCGCGGGCGGCGGCGCTCCCCAGGGGCCGACGGACACCTTCCGCGGGGGCCGGTCGGCCCTGCCGTGGGCCTCGTTCGGGGCCGGTCGGTCCCACGCCGTTCTCGCGCGGGGTGTGCACCGCCCCACGGCCGCTCCGCGGCCTGCCGTAGGCTGACGGGTCGTGGACCGGCCCCAGCCCTGCGGTGATCCGGTGAGCAGATCCCGGCGTACGGCGCACGACGTACGGCACCAGAGAACGGCGACCCGATGGAAGAGACAGCACCTCCCGCGCCCGGCTCCGCGTCCGGAGTCCCCTCCCCCGGCACCAACGTGCCGGGGGAGGGTTCGTCCGGGGCCTCGTGCCCGCGCCATGCGGCGTGGCCGCAGCCGAGCCGGCCGGACCGGATGCGGGGTCTGCTGGACGCCGTGATGGGGCTGGGGCGCGGTCTGGAGCTGCCCGAGGTGCTGCGCGGCATCGTCGAGGCCGCGGTGACACTGACCGACGCGCAGTACGGGGCGCTGGGCATCATCGGGGACGGGCAGAAGCTGCTGGAGTTCCTGCCGGTGGGGCTGTCGCAGGAGGTCACCGCCCGGATCGGGCAGTCACCGTGCGGGCGTGGCATCCTCGGCGAACTGATCCATCACCCGGAGCCGCTGCGGCTGACTGATCTGGGCAGCCATCCGCGCAGCTACGGCTTTCCGCCCCACCATCCGCCGATGCGCACGTTCCTCGGGGTGCCCATACGGGTGCGCGACGAGGTGTTCGGAAACCTGTACCTCACCGAGAAGCGGGGCGGGGCGGGTTTCGACAACGACGACGAGGCGGTGCTGACCACGCTGTCGATCGCCGCCGGGGTCGCCATCGACAACGCCAGGATGTACGAGGAGAGCCGTCGCCGGGAACGGCGCCTGGAGGCGCTGGGCGAAATCACCCGTGCCCTTCTGTCGGGTGCGGACGCCGACGAGGTGCTGCATCTGATCGCCGAACGGGCGATGGAGGTGGCGGGGGCGGACCGGGCGGCGGTCCTGCTGCCCGGGGCGCGTCCGGGGGCGGCGGTCGCCACGCCGGTCCCGGCGTCGGGGGCCGAGGAGCGGCTCACGGTCGCTGTCGCCCATGGGCGGGACAGCGACCGTGTGACGGGCCTGTCCGTGCCGGCGTCGGGGTCGCTGGCCGGGCTCGCGGCGCGGACCGGGACGCCCGCGCACTGTGCCGATGTACGGACGGATCCGCGCGCCCATCCGTTCGGCGACGGCGCCGAGGACGGGCTGGGACCGGTGGTGGCGGTGCCGTTGCGGTTCGGCAGCGGGGCGATGGGCGCGCTGCGTCTGGGACGGCCGGTGGGCCGGCCGCCGTTCGACGACACCGAGGTGGCGCTCGTCTCCGGCTTCGCCGACCAGGCTGCGATCGCGCTGGAACTGGCCCGTGGGCGGGCCGAGTCCGAGGAGCTCGCCGTGATGCACGACCGGGACCGGATCGCCCGCGACCTGCACGACCTGGCGATCCAGCGGCTGTTCGCGACGGGGATGACGCTGCAGAGCACCACTCGGGCCATCGCGGACCGGCCGGGCGCGGCGGAGCGGGTCAGCCGGGCGGTGGACGACCTGGACACCACGATCCGGATCATCCGGTCCACCATCTTCGATCTGCGCACGGCGGACGCTTCGGGGCCCAGCGGGCTGCGGCACCGGATGGCGGAGACGGCCCGTACGGCGGCGCGCGCGCTCGGCTTCCGGCCGTCCGTGCGGATCGACGGGCCGGTCGACACCACCGTCCCGGACGAACTGGCCGAGCACGTGGTGGCGGTCGCGGCCGAGGCGGTGTCCAACGCGTCGCGTCACGCGGGCGCGAGCCGTATCGACATCGTGCTGTCGGCGGACGACGCGGTGACCCTGACCGTCACCGACGACGGCATCGGTGTCCCGGACGCCCACATGACCGTTCCCGGCGCAAAGACCGGTGCCGGCGAGCAGCCGGTCAGGCGCGGCGGGCTGACCAACATGCGGACGCGGGCGGAGCTGTGCGGCGGCACGCTGAGCGTGGAGCGTCCCGCGGGCGGCGGCACCCGCATCGTGTGGCGTGCCCCGCTCCACGCCTGACGCCCCGCGGGGTGGGCGCCGGCCGGCCGGTCCGCCGTCGGTCCCGGGCTCTGCGTCGGGCCCGGCGTCCGTCGGCCCCCGGTGCAGGGGTGGGAAGCGGCCTCAGCCGCGCCGGATCTGTTCGGTCCCCTGGCGGTCCTTGAGCCGGCCGACGAGCATCGCGGCCTGGATCCGGCGGCCGACGCCCAGCTTGGCGAGGATCGAGGAGATGCGGTTCTTGACGGTCTTCTCGGCCAGGAAGAGGCGTTCGGCGATCTCGCGGTTGGTGAGGCCCTCGCCGATGAGATCGAGGATCTGGCGTTCCCTGGCCGTGAGCTGGTCCAGTTCCGAGAGCTCCGGCTCCTCGGCGGGTCCGGTCTCGGGGCCCCTGAGCCGGGCCATGACGCGCGCGGTCGTCCGCGGGTCGAGCATCGACGTTCCGGACGCGACCGTGCGAACGGCGGCGATCAGGTCGGCGCCGTTGATCTGCTTCAGCACATAGCCCGCCGCGCCCGCCATGATGGCGTCGAACAGCGCCTCGTCGTCGTCGAAGGACGTCAGCATCAGACAGGCCAGGTCGGGCATCAGGGCGCGCAGTTCCCGGCAGACCTCGATCCCGGCGTGGTCGCCTCGCGGGTCGTCGCCGAGGCGTACGTCGAGCACGGCCACCTGGGGCCTGGTCGCGGGCACCCGGGCCAGCGCCTCACGGGCGTCGGACGCCTCCCCGACCACCTCGATGCCGTCCTCGGCCTCCAGGAGATCGCGCACACCGCGTCGTACCACCTCGTGGTCGTCGAGGATGAAGACGCGCACGGGGTCGGCGGACCGCGACGGGTCCGTGCTCAGCGGGGACTTCGCGAAGTCGTTCACACCATGCTCGATCGGCTCGGGGAAAAGGCGGACGACCACCAGTATGTGCGCTCCTCCGACCGCCCGTACGCCGGGGTTCCGGAGCATGGTGAACAGCATCTGAACAGGGCCGAAAGGCCCTGTGACCAGGGCCGGTCGGCGAGTCGTTGGCGGTGCCATACTGACGCCGCCGAGATCATCCGGGCGCCGCCGACTTCATCCGGCCCGGTTTTGGCAACCATCCCCATCGCACCGCCCCTAGGAGTCACCGGTCCATGAACACCCCGAGCGAGGACTACCACGCACTGCTCGCGCGGCACGACGCGATGCGGCTGAGGCGGCGCATCCTCTCCCCGACCGGTACGGACGACGGAGCGCGGCGCGCCGAGGGTCCGCAGGCGTACGACGGCACGGCCGACCAGCAGTTGATCCTCGACTGCCTGCCGCTGGTCGGCCCGTTGGAGGGGTTGATCGACGACCTGTACCGGGCCCTGTTCGAACGGCACCCGTATCTGCGGTCGCTGTTCCCCGAGTCGATGGCGTTCCAGCAGGCCCATCTCGTCGAGATCTTCCGCCACCTGATCGGCAATCTGCACCGCACCGACGACATGATCGGCAGGTTCACGCAGCTGGGGCGCGACCACCGCAAGCTCGGTGTGCGACCCGCGCACTTCGAGGCGTTCGAGGCGGCGTTGCTGGAGGCGCTGCGCATGCGGGCGGGTGCCCGGTGGACGGCGCCGCTGGGGGACGCCTGGCTGCGCATGCTGCGTCTGGCCGTGTCCGCGATGGTCAAGGGCGCCGACGAGGCGATCGCCGAACCGCCGAGCTGGCACGCGACGGTGACCGCGCACGAGTTCCGTGCGCCGGGCCTCGCGGTCCTCAGGGTGCGCCCGCACCAGCCGTACGCCTTCACGGCGGGACAGTACGCGTCCCTGGAATCGCCGCTGCTGGAGCAGGCGTGGCGTCCCTACTACCTGGCCCGCGCGCCGCATCCGGACGGCGAGCTGGAGTTCCACGTGCGTGCCCGTGGCGCCGGCGGCGTGAGCGACGCGCTGGTGCACCACACACGGGAGGGCGACACCGTACGCCTCGGCGCGCCGCGCGGCAGGCTGGCGCTGCCGGCCCACACGCCGTCCGCCGACGTGCTGCTGATCGCCTCGGGCACGGGCTGGGCCGCGATGAAGGCGCTGCTCCAGCAGATCGACGCCGAACGGTCCCGGGCGTTCCGGGTGCGGCTGCTGCTGGACGGCGGGGCGGACGAGGGCATGTACGACGTGGCGTATCTGGACTCGTTGCGGCGCGGGCGTACCTGGCTGACCGTGCTTCCCTCCACCGGCCCCCTCACGGATCAGGAGCTGCGGGCGATGTGCGGCGTGCCGGGACGCGGTTCCGGGAACCTCGTCCGGCAGCAGGTGTTCCTGGCGCTGGCCCCCGAGGTCTCCGCACCGGACGCGACGGGGGTCTTCGCGGACCGGCTCGCCTCCGCCGGAGTCCCGGCCGGGTGCGTCCATCACGACAGCACGTCGAGCGTCCCGGTCACCGGACCGGGACGCGAGGCCGTCGCGGGCGCGCTCGAACCGGCGGTCACAGAAGTGACGCCCAGGACGACCAGAACCGGGTTGCTATCAGCATGACGATGACCAGGCACCAGGTCACGGGCACCACCAGCGGGAATTCCAGTACCGCGGCGACGACGGCCCGCGGGGCGGGCAGCACGCCGTGGCGCAGATTGTGCACGGTTGTGTACCAGAACATGAAGATGGTCGCCACCCACACGAGCATGCACCACAGGCAGAGTGCGCCGATGTCGTACAGCGCCTGAATCATCAGCCACATGCAGAACACGACACCGAGGAAGGCGCCCAGATTCAGGCCCAGCCAGTACCAGCGCCGGTAGCGGGCGCCCGCGAGGAGCCCGGTGCCGATGCCCATGACCGCCCCGAAGCCGATCAGCCCGAGAAGCGGATTGGCGAAGCCGAACACCGATGCCTGTTCACTGCGCATCACGTCCGTGCAGGAGAGCACGAGGTTCAGTGAACAGGACGGGACGAAGGCGGGGTCGGCGAGCAGTTCGAACTTGTCGATGGTGATCACGAAGGAGCCCAGCAGCCCGAGTGCCGCGGTCACGACGAGCAGCCACCCGAACCCCGGCCGGGCGCCGATCCGTTCCGCGCCGCCGTCCGCCCCGGGCGGGTCGTCGTCCGTCCGTGCGGCGCGGTCGACCGGTCCACCGTGCGCCGGGCGTGGCTCGTGGTCGCCCACGGTCCGAGGGTCCGGCTCCGCCGCCCGCTGTGCCGATGTGTTCATGCCGCCCTCCGTCGTACGCAGCCGTCCGGCCACACGATGTCCACGGGGATGCCCCGTGCCCGCGCGAAGGCGACCAGATGGGCGGTGGCGTCCCGGCCGTCGGTGGGTGAACCGTCCCACACGGCGAGCACGGAACGGCATGTCGCCACCACCCGCTCGTCGGCGCCGACGCACGCGTCGCGGTCGGCCGGGTCGAAGGCCAGCAGGCTCACGTGCTCGGCCAGGACAAGCAGTTCACCGGCGGCCCGCCGGTCGCGCTCCGGCAGCACCGCGGGGACCGACCCCTGGGCCGGCAGCAGCACCGTCAGTTTCCGTCCGGCCTCCCGGACCGCGCGCCCGAACACCAGGGGCAGGCCCGCCCCGACGCGGACGAGCGCGGCCACGCCCTCCGCCAGGCAGTCCAGCCGTGCTCTCAGTTCCGCCTCCACCAGTTCCAGCGTTCTGCTGTCGAGATCCCTGTGTCCGACGACCGCGATCACCGCGTACCCCTTCTGTGCACCTGTGCACCACCGACCCGACCGAACACTCCGCATGCCGCGGCCCGGCCCCGGTTGCCGCCGTCGAGCGGGGCCGGGCATGCGAACCACCGAAGTGAAACCATCGGGGGAGCGACCCCGCTAGGGCCGTTCGGCCCTGGGCCGTTCGGCCCTGGCGGGGCGGTGCGGCGCAGGATGTACTCGTACGGCAGACGAGCACATCAGGAGACGAGGCCGCCCCATGAGCCACGCAGGTCGCCAGTCATGAGCCACACAGGTCACCGGCCGCCGCCCCGGTCAGCCCTGCCCATGGCCACGAGCCCAGCCGCGCACGGCTGGCCGCAGGGGGACGTGGCCCACGCACCCGAGGCCGTCTGGCCGCGCCGGACCGTCGAGTTGACGAGCACCCAGGCGCTCGGGCTGCTGCGCGAGGTGTCGTTCGGGCGGATCGTCTTCACCCGGCACGCGCTGCCCGCGATCCGGCCGGTGAACCACGTGCTGGACCGCGGCCGGATCGTCATCCGGACCCATCAGGACTCGGACCTGTTCGCCCAGGCCCGGGACCACGGCGACCGCGGGGTCGTGGTCGCCTATCAGGCCGACGCCATCGATCCGCTGACCCATCTGGGGTGGAGCGTCGTCGCAACAGGCTACTGCCGTCCGGTGACCGATCCCGACGCCCTGGTCCGCTACCAGCGGCTGATCCGGCCCTGGTCGGACCGGATGATGGAATGCGCGGTCCACATCCGGCCGCATCTGGTCACCGGGATACGGCTGGCCGAGGGCGGCGGGCACGAGTGAGGCGGCGGCCCGCGGCGCGCCGTCGGGGCACGTTGCGGGCCGCCGCGGACGGGAGTCCGGTCCCGCGCCCGCGGTCGGCGCCCCGGCCCGGCCCTCCGCCGCACGGTACGTCCCGACCGGGGCGGGGCGTCCGGGCCACCTGCTGACGGCGAAACGCATCAGGTCCCGCTCGTCCCCCTGCTTGATCCTCCCGGTCTCGTTGATCACTTCGAGCTTCCAGCTCGCGCCGGCGCGAATCGCCTTGGCCGCGGCACAGCGTCGTCGTTGGTGAGCAGACTCGGCCAGATGTCGGCGACCTGCTGGCTGCTGCCGCCCGTCGCGTCGTACGCTGCCCCGGATCCGACGACCGGCGCCACGCGCCCGGTGCGGTGGCCGGGACCGTACGGCCCGTCAGGCGCCGTCGCGGGAACGGGCCGGCGCGAGGCCGTGCTCGGCGAGCGGGCCGACGGCCAGTCCCGCTGCGCGGATCTCCTCGACCAGCCGGGGCAGCGCCGCGAGCGCGGGCCGCCAGCGGCCGGACGCCGACGGGTCCGCGTCGTGCAGGAGGAGCGTGCCGCCGCCCCGGAGATCGCGGCGCACGGTGGTCAGGACGCGCTCGGCCGTCGCGTTCTCGGCCCAGTCCCGGCCCCAGGCGGACCACAGCACCGGGCGCAGTCCGCAGCGCACGGCCGCGGCCCAGCGCCCGCCGGTCAGGATGCCGTACGGCGGCCGGTACCACAGCGGCCGGGCGCCCGAGACCCGGTGCACCGCCGCCGCGGCGCGGGAGACCTCGCGTGTGTCCCGGCCCGCCGCGGGGAGCCAGGGGCGACTGTGCGTCCAGCCGTGGACGGCCAGTTCATGGCCGCGGCGGGCGATGTCGCGGCCGAGTTCCGGGTGGCGCAGCAGACTCTCCCCCAGTACGAAGAACGTGGCACGCGCGCAGAGCCGGTCCAGTGCGTCGAGGAAGTACGGAGTGGAGCCGGGATCCGGACCGTCGTCGAAGGTCAGGGCGATGTGGCGGGGGCGGCCGAGGCCGGCCAGGGCGGGGAAGCAGGTCCGGCGCGGGCCCGCGAGCCAGGTGCCTGCGGGGGCGATGTGTGCGGTCAGCACCAGCGCCGACAGCGCCAGGGGAACACGCGCCCCGGCGGGAACGCGCGGGTGTCGGTGGTTCATAGGGTCCTCGTCCCTCCGTTCGGCGCGGGCTACCGGTCGTGGTCGGCCGGCTTCCCGCGCGGTGTCGTTCCCGTCGTGTCCCAGTGCCCCGCCACCGCCGGGGAGCGCGACAGACCGACGGTCCCGGCGGCCACCAGGCACGCGCCGGTCACGGCCGCCGGCGCATGGGTCCCCCACGCGATCTGTTCGCCGAACAGCACCGCGCCCAGGACCACGCTCACCAGCGCGTCCCCCAGAGTGAGCGCCGGCTGGGAGACGGCCAGCGTCCCGGCGCGCAGGGTGCTCTGCAGCAGCGCCAGGCTCAACAGGCCGACACCGCACATCGCGTACGGGTAACCGGTCGTGAAGACCGCCGCCGCCCCGTCCGGGATGCGCCCGGCGACCTCTTTGATCAGACCGGCGGTGCAGGCGAAGCAGATGGCCGTGGCACAGCCGAGGGACGCGACGCGGGCGGTGCCGCGGACGGCGCGGGCGACCAGGACCAGCACGGCCACCGCCGTCGCGATCCAGGCTCCGGCGAACAGCCACATGCCGGCCTCCGCGGTCGCCTCGCCCGGCGACGGCCCGGCGGCGGTCAGGAAGAGCGTCAGACCGGCGCCGAGCATCAGGAAGGACAGCCAGGTCCTGCCGCCCGGTCGCCGGCGGAACACGGCGGTTCCGAGCAGGAGCGTGAAGAGGAGCTCACTCGCCATCAGCGGCTGCACCACCGACATGCTGCCCACCGCGAGCGCCGCTGCCTGGAGCACGGCGGACAGTCCGAGCGCCGACGCGCCCGCCAGCCACAAGGGCTTGCGCACCAGCCGCGCCGACCGGCGCACCGCGTGACGCACCGTCCGGTGCGTGTCCGGTGCGTCGTCCGCCGGTTCGCACACCGCCTGGTCCACGGCGGCCCGTCGTTGCAGCACCGAGGCGGCGCCGTTGGCGAGAGCCGCCAGCAGCGCCAGTGTCACGGCGAGGACGTCCATGCGTACCGGCGGCTTCACCCGAAGCGGGCGGCGAGCCGGTGGTAGAGCCCGGGGGCCACGGCGCGCACGCATCCCGGCAGGCGCAGCCAGCCGGGGACGTACACCTCGTCACGGCCCTCGAGATAGGCGTCCCAGACGGCGTCGGCGACTCTTTCCGGCGACATCGGGCGGGGCCACGAACGGGCGTACGGCATGCCCCGGCGTTCGAAGAACGGGGTGTCCACGACGCCGGGGACCAGATGGGTGATCCGTACTCCGGTTCCCCTGAGTTCGTGACGCAGGGCGTCGGCGAAGGTGCCGATCGCCGCCTTCGCCGCCGAGTAGACGACCTCGCTGCGGACGCCGGTGGATCCGGCCACCGACCCGATCAGCATGATGTGGCCACGCCCCGCCGCGAGCATGTGCGGCAGCAGGAGCCGCACCAGCCGGACGACGGACACCAGGTCGACGGTGAGGACCCGGTCGGCGGCTGCGGCCGGCATGGCGGCGAAGGGGCCGGACCAGCCGACCCCCGCGGCGGCGACGAGCAGGTCCACCCGGCCCGCGAGGTCGAGGGCCTGCCGGGCGAGCCGCTCCGTACCGCCGGGCGCCATCAGGTCGGCGCAGAGCGCCGTCGAGCGCGTGCTCGCCGCGACGCGCTCCAGCCGCTCGCGGTCGCGACCGGTCACCAGCAGCCGCCAGCCCCCCTCGGCCGCGATCCGGTGCGCGACAGCGGCCCCGATGCCCGACGAGGCCCCCGTCACCAGGGCCACGCCCTTCCCGCCGGCGCGGCCGTCCGACGCGTCGCCGTCCGGCACGCCGCGGTGGGCGCTGCCCGGACCAGATGACATGGCCTCTCCCCTGTGTCGGCACGGTGCGGCGCGTCGCCTGCGCCGCCCGGGGATCGGGCTCGCTCGGAGATCCCGGGTCGGGGGGACCACGCGCCACCGGGTCTGGTTAGGAGTAGCCGGGGCGTGCTCGGCCAAAACCGTCGCGACCCGCGCCTCACTGAACCGCACGGCACCGCCCGGGCCCACACAATGGGACCACCACGCCAGTGCCCATGGCGCCGGACCCGCCGCGCGCCGCCGAACGTCAGGGGTGATCAGGTGCCTGCTGCCCACACGGACGGCCGTTCGGGGCCGCGCCGGGACACCGGCCGACCGGGTGAGCCGGGCGAGCCCGTGCCGCGGCGGGTGCGCCGGTCCGCGGCGGCGGCCGGCTGCGGACGCTCGACCGTACCGGCCCGCCCCGGTCGGCGGGCAGGGGCAGTCGGCCGATGAGCGCGGCATCCGGACGCTTCCTCGTCCTGAGCGCCGGCATGGGCTCCGGGCACGACACCGTGGCCGCCGAGCTGACCCGCCGGCTGGAGGCCGGCGGAGGGCGGACGACGACGGTCGACGTCCTCGATCTGCTGCCCGCCGGGATCGGTGCCGGGCTGCGCGCCTTCTACCGGACGGTCGTCCGCCGCGCGCCGTTCGTCTACGCCGGGCTGTACGCGGCGTTCTTCCGCGCCCCGGACGACGGCCTCCCCCGCCCGGGCAGCGCCCCGTTGGCGGCACTCGCGGAGCGGCGGCTGCTGGAGCTCGTCGCGCGGCGGCGCACGGACGTGGTGGTCCCCGTCTTCCATCTCGCCGCCCAGCTCACCGGCGGTCTGCGCGCACGCGGCGCGCTCCGCGTGCCGAGCGCCGTCGTCATCACCGATTTCGCCGTGCACCGCCAGTGGCTCCATCCGGGCAACGACCTCCACCTGTGCCTGACGCCCGGTCTCGCGCGCCGGGTACGGAGCGTGCTGCGGCGCCCGGCCGTCGTCTCCGGCCCCCTGGTGGCGCCCCGCTTCCACGCCCCGGCGCCGACGGCCGCGGACTGGCGGCGGCGGATCGGCTCGCCGGACCGTCCGCCGGTGCTGGTGTCGACGGGGGCGTGGGGGGCGGGCGCGCGGGTGGTGGACACCGCGCGGCTGCTGGCCTCGGCGGGGTACCGGCCCCTCGTGCTGTGCGGGAACAACACGCGGCTGCGCCGGAGCGTGGCTCGTGTCGGACACGCGGACGCCTTGGGCTGGGTGGACGACGTACGGGGCCTCATGGCGGCCTCCCGTGCCCTGGTCGACAACGCTGCGGGCCAGACGGCGTTGGAGGCGCTGGCCGCCGGGCTGCCGGTGGTCGGCCACCGACCGATTCCGGGGCACGGCGCACAGGGCGTGCGGAGCATGGCGGCGCTCGGCCTCGCCGACCATGCCCAGGACCCGTGGGCCCTGCTGAGGGCCCTGGACGAGGTGACCGCGCCGGGCCCGGCCCGCGAGCGGCGCCTGGCCGCGGCCCGCGGCCTGTTCCGGGGAGAGGGGGTGCTCCCCCTGGAGGACCTGGCCCGGCCCGGACGTGCGCGTGGGAGCGGGGCCGGGGCACCCGGTGGGTCGTGGGGGACCTGACCGGCGGCCGGTTCAGTAGCGGAGCGTGCCCGCTATGCCGACGCCGTCGGAAAGCGTGCCGTCGGGGACGAAACGCACTTCCGTGTCGGCGTCCAGCGCCGCTTCGACGAGGCTGTCGACGATGTCCGTCTCGACGCCCTCGGGCGCCGGTTCGCCCTCCGGGACGTCGACGACGTGCAGCTGGTGGTTCTCCTCGGCCCGTCCCGCCGCGCGCAGGCCCTCCTCCACGAGGATGAGGGCGGCCCGGTGGTCCATGACCGCGTGCCACACCTCCGCGAGGCCCGCGACGTACGCCTTGCGGCCGCGCGCCGCGTCCAGGTCCCGGCGGGCCTCCTGCGCACGGTCCTCGCGGATCTTCCGGAAGACCGGCTCCAGACGCTTCTCCAGCTGGGGTACGGCGTGCTTGTCGGCGCCCGTCAGCTCCAGCTCCCCCACCATCGCCCCGGCGTGGCGCGAGATCTTCCCGAAGGCGGTGGTCAGCTCGGGGCTGCCCACCAGGATCAGGGGAAGGTGGCGCTCCGTCATGGCCCGGGCGAGGCGCTCCTCGATGTCGGAGACGTACTGGGCGACCCGAGCCGCGCGGTAGCCCGTGCGGTCCGTGCCGTACGCCGGGCCGGGCATCGCGTCCGCAAGGTTCGGGACGTGCGGCTTCGCCGGGAAGCCGTGGGCGGTGACCCCGGTCAGGCTCCCGGCGTGGGCCAGGTACAGCCTGCTCTCCTCCTGGTCGAGGGCCAGCACCCAGTACGGGCGCGCGTAGAGGTGGGCCGCCACGAGGTTGCGGGTGAGGAACGTGGTCGTGATCTCGACGCGTTCGGGGATGTCGTGCGGGGAGACGAACTGCCACGCCTGCGGCTCCTCGTCCGGCGCCAGCAGCACCAGCAGGCCGTCCTCGGCTCGCTGGGCGTCGAACAGCCGCAGAACGCTCTCCATGTCGAGCTGCCGCTCCAGCCGGAGCCGGGTCTCGCGGTCGACCGCCGGGTCGTCCTTGACGCGCCGCGCCGCCTCGTTGAGGAGGTTGCGCAGACGGATGGGGTCCTGTTCATTGCCGGGCCTGGCCCGGTGGGTCGGCATGAGCAGCGAGATCGCCGGGAAGGGGCGCGGGCGACGCAGGTCCTTGAGCACGGCGGGGGTCAGGTCACTCGTGCGCATCCATGGCCTCCCTGGAGCGGCGGGAACGGTGATCGCATCCAGGGGACCACGGCGCGGCGGGACCCGCGACCGGGCGGCCCGTGGCCGCGGATCCGGCGCCGGGGATCCGGCTCAGCCCACCGCCGTCGGTGACGACGCGCCGGACACGGCCATGCCGGGTGCGCCGGTGCCGTCCGCGGGAACGGTCCAGATGTCGCTGTCCCGGCCCCCGGTGCCGGGCAGGGCGTAGGCGACCGTGCGGTCGTCCAGCCAGGCCGCCTGGTCGTCGACGTTGCGCGTCTCCGCGAGCGGTGTCTCGCGCATCGTCCGCAGGTCGAGGACGTGCAGCCGCCAGGGCGCGGCCGGTTCGTCGGAGACCTTCTTCTTGAACGCGAGCCGGGTGTTGTCGGGGGACAGGGAAGGGCACTCGACGTTCTGCCGCAGCGCCTTCGCCGACCACTTCTCCATGTCCCCCTCGACGAGGTACGTGCGGCCCTTGGTGGAGACGGTCGCGTAGAAGCGGTTGTCGTCGCGGGCGAAGGTCACCCCCCAGTAGTTGACGTCGGGGGCGTGGTAGCGGGCCCCGTCGATGGTCAGGGGGATCCCCTCGATGGATTTGACGAGGTAGCCGGTGCGCAGGTCGAGGATCGCGGTCCGGGTGGAGAAGGCGGTGGTGGCGTACGAGTCCCCGGTGGCGAACACCGTCCAGGACACCATCCGTCCGGAGGCGGAGACGCGGGCGCGGGTGGGGGTGCCCGGCACGGTGATCCGGCGCTGTTCGCGCAGTCGGCGGTCGAGCACGACGGCGTGCGTCCTCGGCAGTACGCCCGGCCGGGCGCGCAGGCAGACCGCGTGGTCGCCGGAGGCGTGGAACCGGTCGCAGGCGGGACCGCCGGGAGTGCGTGCGCCGGGCGGAGCGGCGAGCGGGCGGCGGGCGACGCGTCCGGTGGCCGTGTCCCGGAAGTACAGCGCGGGCCCGCTGACGGTGAACGAGGAGTCGGCGGCGGCCTGTTGACCCCGCGTGCGGTGTTGCGCGTGCAGGGCGTAGCCGACGGAGCCCCCCGTGAGAAGCAGCACCGCGGCCACCAGAACGGCGATCCGGGCCCGGGGGCCCGGGGAGGTCGAGGGTTTCGGGAACCTGGCGCTCATGCGGTCGGCCTCTCGATGGTCGGGGCTCCGGGCTCCTCGGCGGCCGCGGCGTCGGACGGGTCACGGGACAGCAGCGCCCAGCCGCCGAGGAGCGCGGCGAGCAGCGCGGTGGCCGCCGCCCACAGCGCGGGGCGCGGTCCCCACACCGTCCAGGCGGCGCCGAAGCCCGCGGCGGCGAGCATCCGGGCGAGCGCCTGGCCGGTCTGGAGCAGGGCGAGGCCGCCCGCCCTGCCGTCGGCGGGCAGCGCGGGTGAGGCGAGGGCCATCAGCACGCCGTCGGTGGTGGCGTAGAAGACGCCGAGCAGCACGAGCACGGGCACGACGAGGAACGGGACGGGACCGACGGCCGGGACGAGGAGCATGACGTACACGCCGAGCAGCGCGAGGTGCCCGTACAGGAACGGCAGACGTCGGCCCGCCCGGTCCGCGATCCGCCCGGCCGGAACCGCGAGCAGCAGGTAGCACGCCGCCGCGCCGAGCGGCAGGAGCGGGAACCAGCCGACGGGGAGATCGAGCCGGCGCTGGAGCAGGAGGTAGACGAAGGCGTCCCCGATGGTGGCGGCGCCGAGCAGTCCGGCGGCTCCGAGGATCCGCCGGAAGCGCCGGTCGCGGAGCGCCGCGAACACCGTGCGCGTACGGGGGGCCGGGGTGGCCGACGGGGTGGTGGTCCGCCGTCCGGGCACGTACAGCACGAGGATCAGTACGCCGAGCAGCCCGACACAGAAGCTGACGACGAACACCGCGTCGTAGGCCCCGGCGGTCGCCCAGAGCAAGGCGAACGCGGCGAGCGGCCCGAGCAGGGCGCCGGTGGTGTCCATGGCCCGGTGCACGCCGAAGGATCTGCCGAGCGTCTCGGGCCGGCTGCTCAGCGTGATCAGCGCGTCCCGGGGCGCGGTGCGGATGCCCTTGCCGACACGGTCGGCGGCGAGGGCGGCCGCGATCCCGGCGGTGGCGCCGCCCGCGAGCAGCAGTCCGAGCCGGGAGCAGGCGGAGAGGGCGTAGCCGGTGCCGGCGACCCTCTTGTGCCGGTGTCCGCGATCGGCCGAGTGTCCGGCGATCAGCCGGACGACGGAGGTCGCACCGTTGAACAGGCCGTCGAGGAAGCCGAATTGGAGGGGTGAGAGACCGAGTCCGAGGACCAGGTAGAGCGGCAGCACCGCGGTGACCATCTCGGAGGAGATGTCGGTGACGAGGCTGACCGCGCCGAGGGCGATGACGGTGCCGGGGACGCGCCGGCCCGCCCCGCCGGTGCGGGGCGGTGCCGGTGCGTCCCGGCGTCCTGTGGTCGCCAGGTACATCAGTGGCAGGTGTACTTCGGGCTGGTGTCCTTGGCCTTGCCGTCGGTGCCGACGTAGCTGAAGCTGTAGCCGGTGTCGTTGAAGTCCAGTTTCAGGACGCCGTATTGACCGCTGATCCGCTTCTGGCTGTTGGGCTGGACCTCCTCGATGGGGTAGGGCTCGGCTCCGCCCATGCCGCCGACGACCTCGGTGATTCCGTCGGCGGTGGCCTTCCCGTCGGGGTTCTGCGGGGCGAACCGCTCGTAGTGATGGTCGTGCCCGCCCAGCACGAGGTCGGCCCTGGCTCCGTAGAGGAGCTTCCAGACCGGCCGGCTGACCGGGTCGTTGCCGTGCCCGCCCGAGGAGTACAGCGGGTGGTGCCAGTAGGCGGCGATGCATGCCTTGGTGTTGGCGGCCAGATCGGCCTTGAGCCAGTCGATCTGGGCGCTCTTGTCGAGGGAGTTGGAGTCGAGGGCGATGAAGTGCCAGTTGCCCTCGTCGAAGCTGTAGTAGGGCTTGCCCTGGGGGTAGGCGATCGCGCCGAAGTACGCCTTGTAGCCGGCGAGCGATCCGGCCGGGTCGTAGGTCTCGTGGTTGCCCGGCACCGGACGGGTCTTGTTCTTGAAGGCGCCCCAGGTCTTGTCGTAGTAGGCGCGGTAGTCGGAGATCCGGGCGTCGTCGTACTGGTTGTCGCCCATCGTCAGGTAGAACTTCGGATTGATCCGCTGGGCCAGGGCGGCGGTCCTCGGGTGGGCGCAGTCGCTGTCGGAGGCGGTGCACTGGGCGGCGATGTCGCCCGCGGCGACCACGGTGAAGGCGCCGGTCTCCGGGGGCGTTCCGGCAAGCGTGCCGTACACCTCGACCTCGTGGAGCGAGTAGCCGTACGAGGTGCCGCGGGCGGTGCCGTACACGCGCAGGTAGCGGCCCTTGCCGGACAGGCCGGGCCGGTCGTCGGTGCCTCCGTCGCCCGCCGTCTCCTCGGCGAGCCGGGTCCAGCTGGTGGCGTCGGCGGAGACCTCGATCCGGTACGCCTTGGCGTACGCGGCCTCCCAGTCGAGCTTCACGCGTGTGATGTCGGCGGTGGCGCCGAGGTCGACGCGGATCCACTGCGGGTCCTTGCCCTCGGCGCTCGCCCAGCGGGTGGCCGGGTCGCCGTCGAAGGCGTTCTGCGGACCGAGAGCGGAGTCCTCGGTGGAGGAGGCGGTGGCGGGTCTGCCGCGGGAGATGAGCGGGTCGGCGGTGGCGTCGGCCCGGTCGGGGTAGGCGAGCAGCAGGCCGCCGACGAGGAGGAGTACGGCGGCGAGGACCGTGCCCGCCCGCCGGTGCCGGGTGGGTGTGAGGAGCGGAGCTGAGCCGTTCAGGTGCATACCTGCACTCCTGGCCTGGGGGGCGAGAGCTGGGCGTCGGTGCGTGGCCGCGCGCCCGGCCCGGGTGCGGACGGGGCGCGGCTTCAAGGTGGCCGGGGCAGAGCTCTCGCTGAGCGCGTCATGCCCGTGGGGCGGGCACCGCGCCAGGCCACCGGCCGGAATGCTAGCGAACAGTAAACTTTCCTACCAGTCCCTCGACCCGCTTTGTTCCGGCGGGTGTTCACCCATTTTCGGACATGCCTTCGCGCGTCGAAGGCGTTCCAGGAATCGGTCTCGAACCCCCTTCCCGAGGGGTGCGGCGACGGAGCCTCGCTCGTGTGCGGGTTGCCGCGGAACGGGATGGGGGACGACGCTGGAGGAAACGGCGGCCCCCGGCTCGGGGAGCCGGGCCCGGGGCCGCGTACCCGGAGACGACGGGGAGGCACCGACCGTGGACGGTCGGAAACCCGTGGCGCGGCGGCGCCCCGGCGCGCGCGGCCACCGCACCGTGCCGCACACCGCGGACCTGCGGGTGGAGGCGTGGGCTCCGACGGCCGGGGACTGTGTCGCCGAGGCCGTGCGCGCGATGGTGGAGAGCTTCGCCGACACGTCCGGCGCGGCGCCGGCCGGCGAGCGCGTCTGCACCGTCGCGGCCGGCTCCGGGGAGGACCTGCTGGTCTCGGTCCTGGAGGAGGTCGTCTACCGGCTGGACGCCCACGGCGAGATCCCGCTCGACGTGGAGGTGGACGCGGACGTGAGGGTGGACGCGGACACGGGAGCGTCCCGGACGGAAGGCGAAGGCCCCGGAACGCTCGTCCGATTCCGTATGGCCGACGCCGGGTCCGCCCGGGAGATCGGAGCCGTACCGAAAGCCGTTTCACTGCACGGCCTGCGGCTGCGGGACGGCCCTGACGGCTGGATCTGCCGGGTCACCCTCGACGTATGAGCCCGGGTCCGGCCACCGACCGCAGGAGGCGAGGGTGGTGGAGATCGTACTGGCTGAACGGAGCCCGTACCGGTTCCGGATCGAGCAGAGGGAGCCGATGCGCGTGCCCGGGATGGTGTTCGCCTCCCGCGCGCTGCTGCCGCAGGCGGCCGGGGACAAGGCGCTGGAGCAGGTGGCGAACGTGGCGACGCTGCCCGGCATCGTGCGCGCCTCCTTCGCCATGCCCGACGTGCACTGGGGCTACGGCTTCCCGATCGGCGGGGTGGCCGCCACGGACATCTCCCGCGGCGGGGTCGTCTCACCGGGCGGCGTCGGCTTCGACATCTCCTGCGGCGTCCGGCTGCTGGCCGCCGGGATCGACCGTGAGGCGCTCGGCCACGACCGGATGCGGCGGCTGATGGACGCCCTCGACCGCACCGTCCCGCGCGGCATGGGGCGCGGCGGCCTGTGGGAGCTGTCCGGCACGGCGGAGATGGACGAGCTGCTGGTCGGCGGGGCGCGGTACGCGGTCGAACACGGTCACGGTGTGCCGCGCGACCTCGCACGCTGCGAGGACCGCGGCGTCCTGGACGGCGCCGCGCCGGGAGAGGTGAGCTCGCGCGCCGTCGAGCGCGGGCTGCACCAGGTGGGAAGTCTCGGATCGGGCAACCACTTCCTGGAGGTCCAGGCGGTCGACCGGATCTACGATCCCGCCACGGCGGCGGCGTTCGGGCTGCGGGTGGACCAGGTGTGCGTCATGATCCACTGCGGCTCGCGGGGCCTGGGACACCAGGTGTGCACCGACCACGTCCGCGTGATGGACCAGGAGCTGCACCGGCACGGCATCCGGGTCCCGGACCGCCAGCTGGCCTGCACCCCGGTCGACTCGCCGCGCGGCCGCGCCTACCTGGGGGCGATGGCGGCGGCAGCCAACTACGGCCGGGCCAACCGGCAGTTGCTGTCGGAGGCCGCCCGTCGCGCCTTCGTCACGGCCACCGGGGCGGGCCTGGACCTGGTCTACGACATCTCGCACAACACCGCCAAGATCGAGGACCATGAGGTGGACGGTGTGCGGCGCTCCCTGTGCGTCCACCGCAAGGGCGCTACACGGGCGCTGCCGCCCGGCGACCCGGACCTGCCCGATGACCTCGCCCGGGCGGGCCAGCCGGTGCTGGTGCCCGGGACCATGGGCACCGGTTCGTACGTGATGGTCGGTCTGCCCGGCAACGACGCGTTCCGCTCCGCCTGCCACGGCGCCGGCCGGGTCTGGAGCCGTCACCAGGCACTGCGCATGGTCCGCGGCGAGCGGCTCCGTGATGAACTGGAGGCCCACGGCATCGCCGTGCGCCCCTCGTCGTGGCGCGGTCTCGCCGAGGAGACCCCGGAGGCGTACAAGGACGTCGACGCGGTCGTCGCGGCGACCGAGGGGGCCGGACTCGCCCGGCCTGTGGCACGCCTGGTACCGCTCGGCGTCGTCAAGGGCTGAGCCGTCGGCCGGGAACGCACCGCCCTGCACCCGCCCTCCCCTGCCCCTGTTCGATGGTGTCCGCGAAGTCGTCGGCGTTCTCGGGCTCCACCATGTCGTCACCGGCGGTATAGGTGTCCTTGACCTTGACCTCGCTGACGCCCCGGCCCTCGGGGAAGACGCGCCGCCAGTCGCCGATGACGTGCAGCTCGTCGGTGCCCATGGCCCGTACGACGGCGAGTCCGTCCTGGTGCGCCTTGAGTGCCTTCATCCAGAGGTTGGCGAACGCCTGCGAGCGGATGATGTGCATCCAGTCCGGCCGGTACAGCTCCCGGTTGTAGTTCGACTCCCCCATGGTGGAGACGAACTTCGAGTACATCGCCTTCACGTACTCCAGCGTCACTTCGTCATCGGCGGTGATCGCCGTGTCCCTGGCCTCCTTGAGCGCGACCCGGAACTTCTCCAGCAGATTCTCGGTGGCTCCGGAGGTGAACGACTCGTGGATCTCCGGAGGTTCGCACAGTCCGTACTTCGGCCCGGCCAGCCGCAGCAGGAGGCGCAGCGTCGGTTCGGTCACCCACAGCGGGCCGGGTTCGTCCCGGTTGCCGATCGGGTTGGGCAGCACCGCCGTGTGTTCCCACGCGGGCGGGGTGATCAGGTGGACTCCGGCACGGCGACGGTCGTGGGCGAAGCCGGTGGAATGCTCCAGCTGCCCCAACGGCAGATGTGTCTTGAGGGCGGAGAGATAGGCGCCGTTGACGTCGAGCGCGGTCACCTCGTGGCGACCGGGCGGGAGTTCGTGGCGGGTCCACTTCGGGCGGGCCTCCCAGATCTGGTCGGCGCCCCTGGACGTCTGCTTCTTGAGGATGTCGGGGATCCAGGGGTGGGCGATCACGTCGTAGCGGGCGCCCTTGCGGGTCTCGTCCAGCAGACGCATCGCGTCCGGGATGGCGCGTTTCGACAGGGCCGCGACGGCCGCGTCGATGTCGCCCCGGTGCTCGGCGAGGGCGCCCCGGACCGCCTCGTGGATCAGATCGGCGGGACCGGCCGGTTGCTGGAAGGCGCGTCGGGCCGGTGACCCGGAACGCCTCGACGGGCCCGTCGTGGGCGGCACGCCCGTGCCGGGGCCGGCGGACCGTTCCGCCTTCCGGCGGACGGGCGGTCCGGCGGCGCGGGCGGGGGCGGCCGGGGCTCCGGCCGTCGTGGTGGCCGGGCGGCAGTCGGCCGCGTCGAGGTGCTGGGCGAAGCCCGCGACGCGCTGCGTGGCCGGATGCCCGCACAGCACACACGGCTCGGCGGCCTCCAGATGCTCCACCTCGTCGGGTCCCGGTCCAAGATCCCCTGCGGGAGCGGCCGCTGCCCCGGACTCCACCGCGGGCCGTTCCTCGGCCGTGGCCGCCCCACCCGCGTCCCCGGGCTCGGCAGCGGGCTCGGGATCCGGCGCGGGGGTGCCGGGCTCCGTGCCGAGCTTGGCACTCAGTCCGTCCAGCAGATACGCGTACTTGGTGCGCGTCTCGCCGGACGGGTCCCGGCCGCTCTCCCACCCGGCGACGGTCGACGGGCCCACTCCGAGCGCCCGCGCCACCTGCGCCCTGGACAGCCGGGCCTGCTCGCGCAGGGCGCGGCGCACCTCTGCGGCCGGGAGCTCCGCTTCCGGGCCGACGGCTGCGAGCAGCGAGTCGATCGCGTCGAAATCACTCACCGGACAGGCCCTTCAGATGTAGGTGACGGGATTGCGGGACAGATGCGGGCTGGGAGTGGGGCGGCCGACGCGCGGATCACCGCGCAGGATCTCGCCCTCCAGCGCGTAGCGGCCGTCGTGCTTGGAGATACCGGTGATCCTCGCCACCACGAGTACGGTGCCCGCGGGGTTGATGATCTGCGCCTCGCTCTGGGACAGGGCCCGGTCGGCGTTGAACTTCCAGACGCCCCGACCGGCCTCCCACGCCTCGTCCTCACTCATGCCGGGACGCCACCCGAGGGCGGTTCGCGCCAGACCGTCGCCCGCCTCCGCGGCACGCTCCGCGCCGATCCGGATCTGCAGCACCCGCACACTCCTCAGCCATACTCCTTAACTTGTTGAGAAGTTTATATCGCCCGGGCGAACGGTGTCGGCGCGTCATGGAGGGGGCCGACCACCCACCGGAGAAACTTCCCTTCATGACCAACACACTCAAAGCATTCCTCGAAGGCGGTCCCGACGATCTCCCCGAGCGCATCGTCCCCGTCACCACCCCGGGGAACGACCTCAAGGTCCCGTTCCGCGGCGGATATGAGCACTTCAGGATCACCACACGCCGCCAGGAGACCCCGGAGGGCCAACTGCCCGTCTACGAGTGGTGGGAACGCACGGAGTTCCCGGGCTGAACGACGCCCGGAGCACCACACCGTCCCCGGGGCGCACGCGACCCGGGGCACGACACCGTTGCGGGATGCGGCACCGCCCGGTGCGCGGACGCCCCGGCAGGCCGACACCACAGGACAGAGGACCACCGGGCGGCACAACGCAACGCCCTCGAATCGGCAGGTCAGAGACGGAAGCAACCGACGCCGACGAAATGGCGAGCACCCTTTCCCGGGCGTGTCAACGATGGACACGCTGTCGCGGGGGTGAGCGGGCCTCAGGAAGTCGCCCGGACAGACCAACGAGACATCAAGAGGCTCCCACATCATGTCAATTGAGAGATCGTCAGATTATTCGGAAATAGCATTTGGCGTACGTTGCGTACCTCGATAGGCGTTCCGGCTCCACGCGGCAACGTGTCCGATATGACAGGTATGGGGACCGTCAGTACGTTCAATCACGGGCCGACTGCTCAGCCGGCCTCCCTGAGACAGGAGAAGTGACATGGTTACCCGTTCCACCGTCGTTACCGGCGCTGTCGCGGCCGCGGCGGCCCTGGCCGCCACCGGTATCACCTACGCCTCGGCAGCCACATCGGAGCCGGCCCAGGCGGCCCCCATCGTCCAGCAGGCCGCCGCCCCCATGGCCCTCGACGGCGGCGACGCCGGCAAGGGCAACGAAGGCGGGGGCAACGAGGGCAGGGGCAACGAGGGCGGCCACGAGAAGGGCCACCAGAAGAAGAAGCACCACCGCCACCACCGCCACCACCACGGCCGCATCCACATCAACGAGCGCACCTACACCGACGAGCGCGGCGGCTGCGTGACCGTGATCAGCGGGCTCGGATCCAAGACCCTCAACATCCGCAACGAGAGCCACAAGACCGTCGAGGTCTTCCGCGGCGTCACCTGCGACAACGGCTCCCCCATCGCCACCGTCGGCCCGTGGAGCTCCAGCGACGGCGTCCGCCCGGGCCACGTCAAGGGCGGCGTCCACGTCAAGAACGGAATCGTCGCCAGCTTCCGCGTCATCCACCACCACCACGGTCACCACGGCGGCGGTCACGGCTACGGCGACGAAGGCGGCTACGGCGACGAGGGCGGCTACGGCGGCGGCGACGAGGGCGGCTACGGCGACGACCGCGACTGACCCGACCGCTCCACCCCACACACAACCCCGGCCCGCCGGAATCGGGCCGGGGTTCCGTGTGCCCCGGCAATCCGGGGAAGCGGCCGGGACCGCAGCTCTCCGGCCCCGGTCGGCCGACGTCGGCGTCGATGCAGGCGTTGGCGGAGTCGGCGATGTTCCACACCGCGAGCACCTTCTGCTTCCCGCTCAGTCCGCCGAAGCCCACCTGGTGGGTGACCGTCGCCCCCGGCTGGGCCCCGTTGTCGTTGAACTCGGCGATCTCCAGGCCGCCCGCGAAGTACAGCCACGGGCTCGTGGCGTGCCGGGCGGTCAGGACCCACTGGAACGACGTGGTCCGGCCGACCGGGGTCACCCTCCATCGCTCGGAGTCGTTGTCGAGTTCGGCGAACCGGCCGTTGCCGCCGCTGCAACTGGTCAACCCCCTTGGGGCCTTCCACGCTCTACGGCTCGTACGTGATCTCTCCGCAGCTCACGGCCCTGGCGGCGCACTGGGCCTGACGGCTCGGCGGCGAGGAGACGTATGGACACGCCGCGCCGCGCCCGTCAGGTTCCGGCGCCTTCCGGCAGGGCCACGCAGAGAATGCAGGCGTGTCCACCGTCTCCTTCCCCACCGGGCGCGATCCGCGGACCGAATGGACCCTGCTGCTCCTGTCGGCCGCCTCGGGTGCGGCGGACGCGTTCGCCTTCGTCTGCGTGGGGCAGGTCTTCGCCGGCGTGATGACCGGGAACCTCGTACTGCTGGGCGCCTCCGCGGTCGGCGTCGGGGAGCACGGGGTGGCCCTCAAGGTGATCACCGCGCTGGCCTCGTACGGCTTCGGGGTCGCGAGCGGGGCGTGGCTGAGCTCCTGGCTGCGGTGGCATCTGCCGATGACGCTGCTCGTCGAGGTGGTGTTGCTGACGACGGGTGCCGCGCTGTGGGGGCCGGGTCCGATCACGTCCGAGGCCGACCGGCTGGGGCTGCTGGTGCTCGTCTCCGCGGCCATGGGTGTCCAGGGGCGTGTCCTCACGACACCCACGAACTACTTCACCGGCACGCTCACGTCCCTCGTCGGGCGCGCGGCCTTGCGGACGTGGCGACGGGAGGACCGATGGGCGGCCGGCCGGCTGGCGGCGGTCGTGACGGGCGCCGTCGTGACCGCGCTGGCGGTCCGGTTCCGGCCGGAGGCGGCGGCCGTGGTGGCGGTGGTGCCCGTGGCCTGCGCGCTGCTGATCGAGGCGCTTCCGCGGCGGTGCTCCGGGCGCTGATGCCCCGGCCGTCCCGGCCCGCGCGCCACGCGCGCCTCGCCCTGTCGGTGACTTCCGCGTTCGTCGATCAGGTCGACCACGGTGTCGGTCGTGCTCACGCGGCGCTTTCGGTTCGGCGGGCCGGGAGCTGGTCGTGGCCGCCGTCGGCCGGCAGCGCCGTTCGCCCCGGGCAGCCGGGCCCGGCGGGCCGTCGGCGACGCTACACCGCTGGGCTCGGTGGGGGCGGCGGGTCGTCCGGGCCCTCGGGCCGGGCGGGTCCGGCGCGGGCCGTTTCGCGGCACGGGAGGGCGTCTCGGGCCTGCCCGAGACGCTCACGAACATCGCCGGCCCCGGCGGGATCGGGGGTTTCCGGCCGGGGCGGTCGAGGGGAGGGCGCGTTGCGCGACCCCCATATAGGTGAACGGTAAACGATTGCGGGTCGCTCCCGGGAATCCCCCGGGCGTGACGCGCGACGCGGAGCCGGGCCTTTGGCGAACGGAGGCCGGGGGCGCCGATCGTCAGCGCTCCCCACGGAAGGGGACATGCCGCCCGCAGCGGGGGCGAACCGGGCCGCCGACCGCACCCGGTCCGCCCGCGCGCCCCCGTCGCACGCCGCATGAGCCGGGCGCACAACCGGCGCGCGCACGGCGCGACACACGCCCGTCCATGAGCGTCAACTTCCGCCACAAGAAAGGCCGTTCGACGAATCGAGGTCACGCACAGCCTATGGCATATGCCAGAGGCAACAGCGTATCGAGTGTTGCCAAATCCCTTACGCGCCCCCGCGGCCTGTGCCACAGTCATCTTCGGTCCACCCCTTCAGACCTGGCCGCGCCGCGCCTGTATCGGAGTACGAGATGCCGTCCCATCTGTCCGCGGACCGCCCCGCCCCCCAGCCTCACGAGCCTGACGCCGTCGACGCGCTGATCCACCGCACACGGCAACTGCGTGGTGAGGTGGACGCCGTACGACGGGACGCGGTCCTGATCGACGAGGAGGACCCGCGGACGCGCTGGCAGCGGGCGCTCTGCGAGCTGGCGGTCCACCATCTCGACGACCTCGGCACCCATCTGGGACAGCTCAGGGAGGGCCTCGGGCCCGAGGCCCCGCACGCAACGCCCAAGCGGTCGTCCACGAGGACTCCCGCCCAGGCCCCTTCGCGCGACGCAGCGGCCCCGCCCGGTAACGGGTCTCTCATCGGCAGGGTGGGCAGTGCCGAGTGGAACCTGCTGACGGACGAGGTCACCTGGTCCGATGAGCTGTTCCACATCTTCGACAGGTCCCCCGAGGCAGGCCCTCTCTCCCTGGACGAGCTTCCGTCCATGCTGCTCCCCGAGGACCAGCCCCTGCTGACCGCCCTGGTCACGGACTGCCTGGTGGACGGGAGGCCGATGGACGGGGAATTTCGCATCCTGCGGGCCGACGGACGGACGCGCACGCTCCACATGATGGGCGAGCCCGTCCTCGACACGGACGGCTGCACGGCCTCGATGTGGGCGGTGCTGCGTGATGTGAGCGAGCTGCGACGCAGCGAGCAGGCGGTGCGGGGGACCCGTGACGCCCTGCGCCACAGGCAGCACATGGCCCGGACCGAGCACCGGGTGGCGGTCGAGCTCCAGGAAGCCGTACTGCCCCCCTGGCGCGGTCCGCTCCGGCTTCCTTCGCGAGGGGCCGGCGTGCTGGACGTCGCGGCCCACTACCTCCCCTCGGAGTCGAGCTCCCTGATCGGGGGCGACTGGTACGACGCCCTGGAACTGCCCGACGGCAGGGCGATGCTCACCGTGGGCGACCTGACGGGGCACGGCATCGAGGCCACCTCCGCCATGGCGATGCTCCTCGGAGCGCTGCGCGGGATGGCTGTCGCGGGTGTCGAGCCAGGGCCCCTGATGGGACACCTCAACCGGTTGCTGGAATCCTCCGCGCAGGCGGCCCTCGGCAGCGCCGTCTGCTGCCGATTCGATCCGGCCACCGGCACCCTCGCCTGGGCGCAGGCCGGGCACCCCGCACCGCTGCTCTTCCGCAACAGCGAGGGGCGCCCGCTGCCGTCGCCCGACGGGGTCCTCCTCGGCGCGGCGTCGGCGGTCGCGTACGAGCAGGACGAAGCACGCCTGCTGCCCGGCGATGTGCTGGTCCTGCACACCGACGGGCTGAACCGTCACGGCGACCGGGGTGCGGGCCCGGACGCCCTGCTCGCGCTGGCGCCGCGCTTCGCACGGGCCCGTACGGCGCAGGAGTGCGTGCGGGCGATCGTCACGGAGTTCGGCGGTGCCGAGCGCCTGGACGACGCGTGCGTGCTGATCGCCCGTATCGGGGCATAGGCACAGCGGCACACGTACCGCTGCACGAACGCGAACGCCCGCCATGAAGCGGTGCGCGGGAGGACGGGCCGCGCACGACACCGGTGTGCCGATGACCGGACATGTCCCTGGCGGACGGTGACCGATGGAACGGTGCCATGCCGGGCGGTGCCGGATCGGGCTGTGCCCGACCGGGCCGCGGCCGATGTCTCCCGGCCGACGACAGACGTCCGCTCGTCGCGGTGCCGGGTCAGATCTCGGACGAGCGCACGGGCTGCTTGATGACGGAGTGCTGCGGCATGGCGACCCTGATCTCCTCCCGAAGGTCCTCGATCTTCGCGTAACCCGCGTACTGGCCCGTCAGCCGGTACATCTCCCGCAGCCGGTCCCAGGTGCGGTGCGAGGAGGTCTCCCCCATCGTCACCAGCGCCAACCGCGCGTAGCGGTCGGCCTGTTCGGGGTCGTCGGCGATGAAGCACGCCGAGGCGAGCGAGATGTAGTCGAAGATCTTGGACCGCTGGCGTCCGTTGACCCGGAGTTCCAGCGCCCGCCTGGCGTGGCGCTGGGCCACCGTCGCCACCGACGGGTCGTGTTCGGCGAGCGTGCGGAACGCCAGGGCCTGCATGCCGTGCAGGTCCGCCTCGTCGAACATCTGCATCCAACTCGGGGGCGGCACGTCGTTCTTGTCCGAGACGAAGAGTTCCTCGGCCCTGCCGAGCGTGCGCCGCATCGCCTGGCCGTGCCCCATGGACGCCTGTGCCCATGCCTCGATGGTGCACAGCATCGCCCGGGTGCGCGGCAGAACCATGTCGCCGGAGCCGGACTTGGCGAGCTTCATCAGGTCCAGGGCGTCGTCGGGACGGCCCAGGTGGACCATCTGGCGCGCCGCCCTGGACAGCGCCTCGCCCGCGCGGGGACGATCGCCGCCCTCACGTGCCGCGTGTGCGGCGATGACGAAGTACTTCTGTGCGGTGGGTTCCAGGCCGATGTCGTGGGACATCCATCCCGCGAGCACCGCGAGATTGGCGGCGACGCCCCACAGGCGGCGCTGCAGGTGCTCGGGGTGGCGGTAGGCGAGCATGCCGCCCACCTCGTTGAGTTGGCCCACCACGGCCTTGCGCTGGAGCCCGCCGCCCCTGGAGGCGTCCCAGGCGCGGAACACCTCGACGGACCGTTCGAGTGCCTCGATCTCCTCCGACCCGATGGGCGCGGCCTCGTACCGGTCGAATCCGGCGGGGTCCGCGTGCAGCGGGTCTTCGGTCCGTGGGGCGTCGGCCGCCAGCACGGGGTCGCTGTGCAACCAGTCGTGCATGGGTCCGGTGATGGTCGATACTGCGGCGAGCGCGGCGCCCGCGCTCACCAAGCCGCGTCGGTTGAGCATGAGGTCCATTCCCGTGAATTCGGTGAGGACCGCTGCCGTCCGCTCGGGCGCCCACGGCAGTCCGTCGGGGTTGTTCTCCGCCCCCGCCTCTCGCCGTTGTTTCCCCATACGCCCGCGCCGGCCGAACCCGAGGTCCTCGATGGTCACGACACGGCCGAGCCGCTCGGTGAACAGGGCTGCCAGCACCTTGGGCACCGGATCGCGAGGGGACTCGCCCATCTCGATCCAACGCCTCACCCGCGAGGTGTCGGTGGCCAGCTGCGGGTGGCCCATGGCCGCCGCCTGCCGGTTCACCAGCCTCGCGAGTTCGCCCTTGGACCAGCCGGCGAGGCCGAACAGGTCGGACAGGCGGGTGTTGGGTTCTCCGGTCACGTCAAGCCCCCAGGTTCTCGGCTGTGTTGACAGTAACCCCTGTCAGAGGCGTCGCGACTATTCGCCAGGGTTCGCCAGGGTGCGCCACATGGTCTGCCACCCGCGATCCGGTGTCGGGTAGGAAAGCGCCATCCCGCCCGGCAGTCTTCGGTACTCCCCAGGGTGCCGAAGGGCCGCCGGCCGGGGCGGTGCACGCAACTTGTCGGCGCACGAAGGGATCTGTCTCCCCCATGTACACAGCATCGTCCTCCGTGACCGCCCCGCCCCGGCCGCTCCGTCCCATGGGGGCGGGCGGCCGGCCGTACCTCGCGCCGCAGGCCGCCCCGTCGGCGTCCGGCGCCGTCCGGCCGAGGCGGCCGGCGGGGGTGGGCGGCGCGCCGCTCAGCGGACGGCTGGACCTGTCCGGTCCCCAGGGCGCTCAGTTGAGGAGGGTGATCGCCTCGGTGCACCGGATCTGCCCGGAGTTCAGCCCGGTGCAGGTTCTGCGCCGCAGCGGCCGTTCGGTTCTCCTGGTCGGCTCCACGGGGCGCACGACGGCGGTCGCCAAGTGTCTACTGGACCACTCCCCCGCGTGGTCCGAGCGGTTCCGTCACGAGATAGCGGCCTATCGCGCGTTCGTCCGACACCGTCCGCCGGTGCGGGTGCCCCGGCTCATCGCCGCCGATCCGGACAACTGTGCCCTGGTGATCGAGCGGATGCCCGGCCGGGTGGCGGCGCTGACCCGGCACCCCGCGGAGGCCCCGCCCCGCGCCGACGTACGGGCCGTGCTCGGCGCGATCGCCCGCGTCAACACCTGGAGCCCGGCGCCGGGACTGTTCGACGCGCCGCTGGACTACGTCGCACGGATCACCCACTACCACGAGCTCGGTCTGTTCACCGACCGCGATCTGGGCGACCTGCAGAAGCTGCTGCACGGTCTGGCGGGCAGCCGTCAGAGCATGTGGCAGTTCTGCCACGGCGACGCGTTGCTCTCCAACATCCTGCTGTCGCCGACCGGCCCGGTGCTGGTGGACTGGGAGCACGCGGGCTGGTACCTGCCGGGCCACGACCTGGCGACGCTGTGGGCGGTCCTGGGGGACGCGCCGGCGGCGCGGCGCCAGATCAGCCAGTTGGCGCAGGCGGCGGGGCCGGCGTCGCGCGACGCGTTCCTGGTGAACCTGATGCTGGTGCTGACGCGGGAGATCCGTACCTATGAGACGGCCGTCCAGCGGGCCATGCGGGAGCCGGGGAGCGGGGGCGTCGTTCCGGACCGGCCGGGTGCGCTCTCGTCGAGCGAGGAACAGCGACTGCTGCTGCGACGGTTGCACGACGACTGCGCCATGGCCCGCCGGGCCGTTCGAGCCGCGGTCGGCACTCGCTGACCCTTCCGGGGGGGACGTGCCGCGGGTCCGGTGCCGACACACCGGGCCCGCGGCCTGCTGTCGTGGTGCGGGTCCTTCTCAGCGCACGCGCACGATGTCCACGTCGGACGCCTTGACGAAGGCGATGCGGTGGCCGATCTGTACGGTCACGTACTTCTCCTCGCCGCGGAAGTACGTGTGGTCGTACGGGCGCGAGGAGTCGATCGTCGGGGCGTGGAAGTAGCCCGTGGGGGCCTCGCCACCGCCGGGGTAGGACTGCCCGGCCTTGATGGTGTACCCGAGCGGTGCTCCCACCCGCTGGTCCGCGAAGTCCGCGGGGTACTCGGACTTCTCCGGGTAGGCGACGCCGTAGACCGGGACCTCGTCGCGTCCCTTCCTGGGACGGACCACGTATCCGGCGGTGGGGGTGGTGGTACGGGTGTGGGCCGGGGTGCGGAACCACGCCTTCTGGCCGTACCACCAGATCGCCGTCCAGCCGGGGACGCGGTCCGCGACGACGGCCTGCTGGGTGGCGCTGATCTTGCTGCCCCAGTCGGCGGCGCAGTTCGTGCCGGGAGAGCCGTCGGGGTGCAGACCGGGGTCCGAGAAGAGCGGCGCGTCGGCGGACGGCGCGGTGCGGAGCGGGACGGCGCTGGAGCCCTGGACGGGCAGGTCCACGCCCTTCTCGCAGTCACGGAACTCCTGCTTGTTCTTCTTGAAGTCCGGGCTTACGGTGACGAGTTCGCTCCGGGCCGAGGCGGTGGGCACGGTGGGCCTGCCGAGCAGTGCCATGAAACGGTTCCAGTCCCAGTAGGGGCCCGGGTCCCAGTGCATGTTCCTGGTACCGGAGGCACTGGTGGGCGGCACGCCGTCGTGGCCGATGATGTGCTGCCGGTCGAGGGGGATGTCGTACTCGGCGGCGAGGTGGCGCACCAGCTTCGCGGTGGAGCGGTACATCTCGGGGGTGTACCACTTGGCGCCGTCGACGGCGACGCCCTCCTGCTCGATGCCGATGGAGTGGCTGTTGACGTACCAGTTGCCCGCCTGCCAGGCGACGTCCTTGTTCCTGACCATCTGGGTGACGTGACCGTCGGCGGAGCGCACCACGTAGTGGGCCGAGGTCTGCTTCAACGGGTTCTGGAAGATCTTCAGGGTGGTGTCGAAGTCCTCCTCGGTGTCGTGCAGAACGATGAATCTGATCTTGTTGGTGTGGGGGCGGTCGGAGGTGTCGTAGTTGCCGTACGTCTCCTTGTCGCCGGGGTCGCCCGTCTGTTCGTAGGCCGCAGGAATCCAGTCGCACGCGAGGCCGCGCGGGCAGTCCGGCCGCACGGGGTCGGCACCGGCGTGTGTCGTGGGGCCGAGCAGTGTCATGCTCAGTGCGCCGGCGGTCGCCAACGCGGCCGCGAGTCGGGTCCTCTGCTTGGGCGTCATGGCAGCCTCTCCTGGAGCCGTGCGAGTGGGGTCGTGCGTGTTCCGATCTCACTGTGTTCCGTTGTGCGCGCACACTCTCCGGCCTCGGGTGACAGCACGTCAAGAGTTCGGCCCGGCCCGCCTATCGAGCCAGTGGACCAGACCACTGGCGTACTCTCCGACCTGCGGAAAGAAGGAATCCGCGAGAGCTCGGCGGCGGCTCGCTCGCCGCGTTGCGGGCAGCCCGGCCCGGCCTTCGGCGGTCAGGGGTACCGCTCATCCGAGCGCACCATTCGTGTGACTAATGGCGGATGCGCGTGCCCCGAAGGGGCGAAGGGTAGTGCTCGCGCGGACACCCGGTCCGTGCGGCGTGCGCGCGGCGAGATCTCGGAAAGGCCCGACACACATGGCTCAGCCCTTCACCCTGCCGGACTTCTATGTTCCTCATCCGGCCCGGCTCAATCCCCATGTCGAGGAGGCCCGGCGGCACACCAAGGAGTGGGCGCGCGGCATGGGGATGCTGGAGGGTTCGGGCGTCTGGGGGGAGAAGGACCTCGACTCCCACGACTACGCGCTGCTGTGCGCGTACACCCACCCCGACTGCTCCTCGGAGGCGCTCTCGCTGGTCACCGACTGGTACGTGTGGGTCTTCTTCTTCGACGACCACTTCCTGGAGCTGTTCAAACGCACCCGTGACCGCGAGGGCGGCAAGCGGTATCTGGACCGCTTGCCGGCGTTCATGCCGATGGACCGCGGCGCGGGCACGCCCGAACCGGAGAACCCGGTCGAGGCGGGGCTCGCCGATCTGTGGGCGCGGACGGTACCGACCATGTCCGACGCCTGGCGGGCCCGGTTCGCCGAGGCGACGGAGAACCTCCTCAACGAGTCGCTGTGGGAGCTGGCCAACATCGACGAGGGCCGCATCGCGAACCCGGTCGAGTACATCGAGATGCGTCGCAAGGTGGGCGGCGCTCCGTGGTCGGCGGGTCTCGTGGAGTACGCGGCGGGCGCGGAGGTCCCCGATTCGGTGGCGGACGAGCGTGCGCTGCGGGTGCTGCGGGACGCCTTCTCCGACGGGGTGCATCTGCGCAACGACCTGTTCTCGTACCAGCGCGAGGTCGAGGACGAGGGCGAGAACAGCAATGGCGTGCTGGTGCTGGAGCACTTCCTGGGCTGCTCGACGCAGGAGGCGGCCGACGCGGTGAACGATCTGCTGACGTCCCGTCTCCAGCAGTTCGAGAACACCGCGCTCACCGAACTCGGCCCGCTGTGCGCGGCGAAGGGTCTGGGCCCGGAGCAGACGGCGGCGGTCCTCGCATACGTCAAGGGTTTGCAGGACTGGCAGTCGGGCGGCCACGAATGGCACATGCGCTCCAGCCGTTACATGAACGACGGTGGTACGGCCGGGGCCGGGGCCGTACCCGGCTTCGGCATGGCCGCGGCGTCGATCCGGCTGACCCGCCGCTCGGAGTCGGCCCGGCTGCGCAGTCACACGCATGTGCCGTACCAGTACGTCGGCCCGTCACTGCTGCCCGACTTCGAGCTGCCGTTCGGCACGAGCCTGAGCCCGCATCTGGAGGGTGCGCGGGCGCGGATCGTCGACTGGTCGAAGCGGATGGGGATTCTGGAGGCGCAGCCGGGGGTGCCGGGCTCGCACATCTGGGACGAGGAGCGGCTCGTCGCCTTCGACCTCCCGTTGTGCGCGGCGGGGCTGCATCCCGACGCGACGCCGGAGGAACTGGATCTCGCCTCGCAGTGGCTGACCTGGGGGACGTACGGCGACGACTGGTTCCCGGTGGTGCACGGGCGGGCCCGTGACCTGGCGGGGGCCCGGCTCGCCAACGAGCGGCTCTCGCTGTTCATGCCGCTGGACGGGGCCGGGACGCCCGAACCGGTCAACGCGCTGGAGCGGTCGCTCGCCGAGCTGTGGGCGAAGACCTCCGCACCGATGGACGCGAGCGCGCGGCGCGCGTTCCGGACGGCGGTCGAGGAGATGACCGCGAGCTGGCTGTGGGAGCTGGCGAACCAGGTGCAAAGCCGCATCCCGGATCCGGTGGACTACGTCGAGATGCGGCGCATGACGTTCGGCTCCGATCTCACGATGAGCCTGAGCCGGCTGGGCCACGGGCGGAAGGTGCCGCAGGAGATCTACCGCAGCGGTCCGCTGCGCTCGCTGGAGAACGCGGCGGCGGACTACGCGTGCCTGCTGAACGACCTGTTCTCGTACCAGAAGGAGATCGAGTACGAGGGCGAGGTGCACAACGGGGTCCTGGTCGTGCAGAACTTCTTCGGGGTGGACTACCCCACCGGGGTGCGGATCGTGTACGACCTGATGAAGTCGCGGCTGCGCCAGTTCCTGCACGTCGCCGAGCAGGAACTCCCGGTGCTGTACGACGACTTCGGGCTGGACGCGGAGGCGAGGGAGATCCTGGCCGGATACGTGCGGGAGCTCAAGCACTGGATCGCGGGCATCCTGATCTGGCACCGGGGCTGCCGGCGCTACCGTGAGCAGGACCTGCGGCGGGGCACCGGCACCCCGTGCCTGCTGAGCGGTCCCACGGGGCTCGGTGTGTCGGCGGCCCGGGTGACGGCGCTGTTCGCGCCGCTGGCGGGCAGCGGCGTGTAGCACCGGCGGCGGGTTCCTCGGGGCCCTGCTCACCGGGCGTCCCCGCGCGGCCGCGCGGCAGGGAGGCGCGCGGTTGCGAAGGGACGTTTCAGCCCTGCTGGAACAGCTCGGCGGGCAGCGGCTTCAAGAGCGTGTACAGGTCGTCGGTGATCGGCCGGTCCCAGCTGGCGATGGTGACGAGCACACCGTCGCTGCGGTCGAACTGGACGCAGGAGATACGGCTCTCGGAGAGCTTGATCCGGCGGACGATGAGCAGGTTGTCGCCCTGCATCACCGGCATGTCCTCGGTGCCGGTGACCTCGACCGGTTCGTCGTTCTCCAGCGCGAGCAGCAGCTGGGCGACCTCGAACGGGACCTGGCCCTCCTCGGTCTCGCGGGCGGGTGAGCCCTCCGGGAGGTTGCCGATGATCATCGCGGGGCCGCGGCCGCCGAACAGGTCGTAGCGCAGGAAGACACCCTGACAGCTCCCGTCCGGGGCGGGCAGCAGACCCGCGCCGAGGTTTCCGGGCCAGTCCCCCGGGTCCATGGCCAGGACGTCGAAGTCGGGGCCCGCGGGTGTGGCGGCGCTGCGGCGGCGGAGGAAGGACATGCGGACATGGTACGTGTCCGGGCTCACGTCGCGGCGCCGGGGCCGCGCGGGGCGGGGCGTGCGTCCGGGTCCGCCGCGGCCCGCGGGCCGCGGCGTTTCCGCGGTGGGCGTGCCCCCGGTCCGGTCTCCGGGGCGGCCGTGGTGTCGGCGGTGACGGCCGGGCCGGTCCTGCTCGGGGTGGGTGCACGGCCGGGCCGGTCCTGCGCGGGTGGGTGTCGGCGCCGCGTGCCGCATGTGCTCACCGACGTGCCGCGCCTGTCCGGGGCCGGGGACGGTGACCGGGAGGTCGCCGGGGCATCGACGACCACGGTTCGGCCGAACCCGCGGACGCGTTCGCTCTGCGGCCTGCGGCCTGCGGTCTCCGGTCTGCGGTCTGCGGTCTGCGGTCTGCGGTCTGCGGTCTGCGGTCTGCGGAGTGGTCGCCGACGCCTCCGCTTCGCCGATCCGGCCCCCACGGCGGATGCCGCGCGCCACCTGTTCGCCGTGTTCCCGGTCCCGGGGAGGTGACGCGCGGGGGCCCGGGCCCGGCCCTGCCCAGGTCCGGACGGCGCGCGGTCAGCTGCTGGGGGGTTCGGCTCCGACCAGCCACATGGAGAAGAACTGCGATCCGCCGCCGTAGGCGTGACCGAGTGCCGTGCGTGCCCCTTCGACCTGGTGCTCGCCCGCCCGTCCGCGTACCTGCAGCGCGGCCTCGGCGAAGCGGATCATGCCGGAGGCGCCGATGGGATTGGTGGAGAGCACTCCGCCCGAGGGGTTCACCGGGAGGTCGCCGTCGAGTTCGGTGACCCCGGACTCGGTGAGCTTCCATCCCTCGCCCTCCTCCGCGAAGCCGAGGTTCTCCAGCCACATGGGCTCGTACCAGGAGAACGGCACGTACAGCTCCACGGCGTCGATCTGCCGTCGCGGGTCGTCGATCCCCGCCTGCCGGTACACGTCGGCGGCGCAGTCCCGGCCCGCGCGCGGCGAGACGAAGTCCTTGCCGGCGAAGAGCGTCGGTTCACTGCGCATCGCGCCGCCGTGCACCCAGGCGGGCGGGTGCGGCGAACGGTCCGCTCCGGCTCGGTCGGTGAGGATCATCGCGCAGGCGCCGTCGGAGGACGGGCAGGTCTCCGAGTAGCGGATCGGGTCCCAGAGCATCGGCGCGGACCGGACCTTCTCCAGGGTGATGTCCGGGTCGTGGATGTGTGCGTACGGGTTCTTCAGCGCGTTGCGGCGGTCCTTGTACGCGACGAGTGAGCCGATCGTGTCGGGCGCGCCGGTGCGGCGCATGTAGGCCCGCACGTGCGGGGCGAAGAAGCCGCCCGCGCCTGCGAGCAGCGGCTGCTGGAACGGGACGGGCAGCGAGAGTCCCCACATGGCGTTGGACTCGGACTGCTTCTCGAAGGCGAGGGTGAGGACGGTGCGGTGCACCCGCGCGGCGACCAGGTCGGCTGCGACGAGCGCGGTGGAGCCGCCGACGGATCCCGCCGTGTGCACCCGCAGCATCGGCTTGCCGACCGCGCCGAGGGCGTCCGCGAGGTAGAGCTCCGGCATCATCAGGCCCTCGAAGAAGTCGGGGGCCTTGCCGATGACGACGGCGTCGATGTCGGGCCAGGACAGCCCGGCGTCCTCCAGGGCGCGGACGGCGGCCTCGCGGACGAGTCCGGCGATGGAGACGTCCCGGCGTGCGGAGACGTGCTTCGTCTGGCCGATCCCGACGACGGCCACGGGCTCATCGGACATGAACGCTCTCCCCTTCGAGTACGGCGACCAGGTTCTGCTGCAGGCAGGGGCCGGAGGTGGCGTGGGCGAGCGCCCGGTCGGACTCGCCCCGGTGGATGCGCGCCGCGGCCTCGCCGAGCCGGATCAGCCCGGCGGCCATGACGGGGTTGGCGGCGAGCGCGCCGCCGGACGGGTTGACGGTGACGGTGTCGTCGAGCCGCAGCGCCTTGCGCAGGACGACTTCCTGGGAGGTGAACGGGGCGTGCAACTCGGCGGTGTCCACGGGGCGTTCGAAGACCCCGGCGTGTTCGGCGGCGAGCCGGGTGGACGGGGACTCGGTCAGTTCGCGGACGCCGAGGCCGTGTGCCTCGATGCGGTGGTCGATGCCGCGGATCCAGGCGGGGCGGGGGCACAGGGCGCGCGCGGTGTCGCCGGCGGCGAGGATCACGGCGGCCGCGCCGTCGCCGACGGGCGGGCAGTCGCCGGTGCGCAGCGGGCGTACGACGTAGTCGCCGGCCGGGACGGTGCCGGTGAGCTGGGCGTGCGGGTTGTCCGCGGCGGCGGTGCGGTTGCGGGTGGCGAGCGCGGCGAGCGCCTCCTCGTCGGTGTCGCCGGCGTCGATCAGGGCCTGGGCCTGGAGGGCGGCGAGCGCGACGGAGTCGGGCCAGAGCGGGGCGGCGTAGTACGGGTCGAGCTGGCGGGTGAGGACGTCGCGCACGGAACCGGGCGAGGACTTGCCGTAGGAGTAGACGAGCGCGGTGTCGGCCCGGCCGGTCCGGATCTTCACCCATGCCTCGTACAGCGCCCAGGCGCCGTCCATCTCCACGTGGGACTCGGGGACCGGCGGGTAGGCGCCGACTCCGTCGAGCGCCATGGTGAAGGAGAAGGCGCGGCCCGCCAGGTAGTCGCTGGAGCCGGAACAGATGAAACCGAGGTCGCCGGTCCTCAGCCCGGTCTCGTCGAGGACCCGGTGGAGCACGGGCATCAGCATCTCGGCCTCGGAGAGTTCGTCGGTGCGGCGCAGATGGTCGGTCTGCGCGAAGGCGACGATCGCGACGTCTCGCATCTACAGCAGCTCCTTGTACGTCTCGTAGTCGGCGTCCGGCTCTCCGGTCGGCCGGTAGTGGTCGGGGTGGCGCGCTCCCTCGGTCCAGACGGGCTCGACCCGCAGGCCCATGCGCACCTGGTCGTAGGGGATGCCGCCGATCCGCGCGTGCAGTGCCAGGTCCGCGCCGTCGAGTGCGATGTGCGCGTAGACGTAGGGGACCTCGATGCCGAGGTTCGCCGTATGAGCGGCCTTGATGTTGACGACGCAGTACGTGGTCACGGTGCCGCGCGGGCCGACCTCGACCTGTTCCGCGGTGGCGACACCACAGGTGGGGCAGGCACCGCGGGGCGGTACGTACACCTTGTCGCAGGACGGGCAGCGTTCGCCGATGATGCGGCGTTCGGCGAGCGCTTCGAGGTAGCCGCCCTGGGCGCGGCCCGGGGTGTACCGGTAGTCGAGACGGGCCGGGGTGACGATCCCGGTGACGGGGTCGGCGAACTCGCCGCTGTGCGGGGCAGGTCGGCCGGGTTCCCCCTCGTACGGCTCGAAGCAGGCGATGTCCGTGATGGCGCCGGTGCGTTCGGCGGCCCAGCGGATCCGTACCCGCATGCCGGTGCGGACGGCCTCGGGGCCGGAGGCGTCCAGGGCGTGCAGGAGCGCGGTGTCGGCGCCGTCGAGACGTACGAGCACCCAGGCGAAAGGGGTGGCGAGGGGCTGGCGCGGGCGCGGGTGCGGGTTCCACGCCCAGGTGGTGACGGTGCCGGTGGCGGCGACCTCGGTGAGTTCGCGGAGCTCGCGCGCCGTGACCGGGTCGTACTCGACGGGCGGGACGAGGATCCTTCCGCCCTCGGTCCGCACGCCGAGGACGGTGCGTTCGCGCAGTCCGGTGAGGAAGGCGCTCTGGACCGGGCCGAGGGAGCGGGTGAAGGGGAATTCGACCACCAGGGGTGCGCTGAGAACGTCGGACACGGTTGCCTCCTCGGCTCGGGAGCGGGCTCAGGAACGCCGGTAGACGGGCGGGCGCTTCTCGGCGAAGGCGCGTGCGCCCTCCTTGGCGTCGTCGGTGGCGAAGACCGGCCGGCCGCGTTTCAGCTCGGCGGCCAGGCCCTCGGTCTCGGTCAGTTCGGCGCACTCGTACACGGACGCCTTGACGGCCTCGACGGCGAGCGGTCCGCAGGCGTTGATCCGCTCGCCGACCGCGAGGGCCTCCTCCAGGGCGGTGCCGTCGGGCACGACCCTGCCGATGAGCCCGATGGCCGCGGCCTCCTCGGCGCTGTACGGACGTGCGGTGAGGAGCATTTCGAGCGCGTGGGTGCGGGGGATCTGGCGCGGCAGCCGCACCGTCGAGCCGCCGATGGGGAAGAGGCCGCGCCGGACCTCGAAGAGGCCGAAGGTGGCGCCCGCCCCGGCGATCCGGATGTCGGTGCCCTGGAGGATCTCGGTGCCGCCGGCCACGCACGGGCCCTCGACGGCGGCGATCACCGGTTTGCGGGGCCGGTGGTGGCGCAGCATCGCCTTCCAGTGCAGGTCCGGGTCGGCGGCCATCCGGTCGCGGTACTGCTCGCCCTCCATCCCCTTGCCCGCCAGTGCCTTGAGGTCCATTCCCGCGCAGAAGCAGCCGCCGGCGCCGGTGAGGACGATCGAGCGGACGGTGTCGTCCTCGTCCGCGGCGAGCCAGCCGTCGTACAGCCCGACCAGCATCGACAGCGACAGGGCGTTCTTCGCCCCGGGCCTGTTCAGGGTGAGCACCATCGTGGCGCCCTCGCGCCGCACGGTGAGGTGTTCCGTACTCATCGTCTGCCTCCCGTCTCACGTCCCGGAACAGGTTGCAGGAGGCGAGGAGCCAGTTCAATAGTTTTCTGACAGTCAGTCAGATTTCCTGGGCGACGCCCTTCCCACTTGTGCGTCCCGGCGCTCTAATGACGGCGTGTCCGTCAGCAGCCGGGGTCAGGAGGAGCGGTGGAGTACAACCTTGCCGACCTGTTCGAGTCGGTCGTCGACGTGGTCCCGGAACGCGAGGCGCTCGTCTACGTCGACCATCCCGGCACGGGTGCGGAGCGGCGGCTGACATACGCGCAGCTGGACGCCGCCGCCAACCGCATCGCCCACCATCTGCTGGACGCGGGGATGGCCGTCGGGGAGCACGTGGGACTGCACCTCTACAACGGGGTCGAGTACCTCCAGACACTGCTGGCGTGCCTCAAGGCCCGTCTCGTACCGGTCAATGTCAACTACCGTTACGTGGAAGAGGAGTTGGCCTACCTCTACCGTGACGCCGATCTGGCGGCACTGGTCTTCGACGCCGAGTTCGACGACCGGGTCCGGGCCGCCGCCCCGAAGGCCCCGACCCTGCGCCGCCTGCTCCGGGTGGGCGCACCGGTCGAGGGAGTCCACGGCCCGGACGCGGTGGCGTTCGAGGACGCCGAGGCGGGCGGGAGCCCCGGGCGCGGGTTCGCGCCGCGGTCCGCCGACGACCAGTTCATCATCTACACCGGTGGCACCACCGGCATGCCCAAGGGCGTGATGTGGCGTCAGGAGGACCTCTTCTTCTCGGGCCTCGGCGGTGGCGCGCCGACCGGCGAGCCGGTGAGGTCCCCGGACGAACTGGCGCGGCGGGTGGCCGCGGGCGGGGACGGCATCACGTTCTTCCCCACTCCCCCGCTGATGCACGGCACGTCGACGCTCACCGCGTTCATCGCCTTCGACTTCGGCCAACGGGTGGTGATCCACCGCAAGTTCGTGCCGCATGAGGTGCTCCGGACGATCGAGAAGGAGAAGGTCACCAGCGTCTCCCTGGTGGGTGACGCGATGCTGCGGCCGCTGATCGACGCGCTCAGGGGCCCGCTGAGGGGTACGGACTGCTCATCCTTGTTCTCCGTCTCCAGCTCGGGTGCGATCATGTCGGACTCGGTGCGCGCCGAGTTCCAGGAACTGGTGCCGACGGCGATGCTGCTGAACAATTTCGGCTCGTCGGAGTCCGGCTTCAATGGCACGGCGACGTCCGACTCGGGCCCGGAGAAGGGCTTCCGTCTCCAGGTCAACTCCCGTACGGCGGTGGTGGATCCGGTGACGTACGAGCCGGTGGCGCCCGGTGAGCCGGGGCGGCTGGCCCAGTGCGGCCATGTGCCGCTCGGTTACTACAACGATCCGCGCAAGACGGCGGAGACGTTCTTCCGGCGAGACGGCCGGCGCTGGGTGCTGCTCGGCGACATGGCGACCGTGGGCGAGGACGGCATCGTCACGGTCCTGGGCCGGGGTTCGCAGTGCATCAACACCGGCGGCGAGAAGGTCTATCCGGAGGAGGTCGAGCAGGCGCTGAAGGCCCACCCGGACGTGTACGACGCACTGGTCGCCGGTGTGCCGGACGAGCGGTGGGGCAACCATGTCGCGGCGGTGGTGCAATTGCGCGAGGGAGCCCCGGAGCCCTCGCTCGACGACGTCCAGGCACACTGCCGGACACGGCTGGCCGGCTACAAGATCCCCCGGCGGCTGGTGATCACCCGGCAGATCCAGCGCTCCCCCAGCGGCAAGGCCGACTACCGGTGGGCGCGCGCGGTCGCCGCGTCCCCGCGCGGCGCCGGGAACTGAGACGCCGTACCGGGGCGCGCCCCGCGCCGCGTCCGCGCCGGGTCCCCGAGGGTCCTGCGCGCCACCCGGACGGACCTGGCCCGCCACGCCCGGAAAGCACTCGAACGGCCCCGCCGCGAACCGCCCGGCGCTCGCACACCGCTCCCGCACGCGCACGCGCCCAGGAGCCCGGGCATCGGGCCGCCGGCCCGATGCCGTGGGGTGTCCCGCGTCCTGAGCCATTGCGGCTACGCCCGTACCCGACCGCTCACTCTGTGTGGCATAGGGGGGAAATCACCCATAGCTTCGGCACATGAGGAAACGACATTTCAAGAGCTTCGTCCCCGTCGTGGTCGTCTCCGCCGCCGGGCTCGGCACGGCGGTTCCGTCCGCGTCGGCCACGAGCCCGCATGTGGTGCGGCCCGGCCAGTCGATCCAGAAGGCGGTGGACGCCGCCCGGCCCGGCGACACCGTCGTCGTCCAGCCCGGCACGTACCGCGAGACCGTCCTGATCACCAAGCCCGGGCTCACCCTGCGCGGCTCCGGCGAGCGGACCGTCATCCGGCCGGCGGCCGGGAAGCCGCCGGCCACGGACGCCTGCACGAAGGCCGGCAGCGGGATCTGCGTCCTGGGACGGTCCGGCGCGACCGTCGACGGCGTGACCATCGACTCGCTGTCCGTCTCCGGCTTCCCGAAGAACGGCGTATGGGCCTCCTGGACGGACAGGCTCTCCGTACGACGCGTGCTCTCCGAACAAAACGGTGTCTGGGGCATCGCCCAGGAGCGGTCCACACGCGGGAGGTTCACGGGCAACACCGCGCGCGCCAACGGGGACGCGGGCATCTTCGTCGCCAACACCGTCACCGAGGAGGGCGGCGCCACCGACACCCGGGGCACCGAGCTCCAGGGCAACACGCTGAGGGACAACCGGATCGGCTTCACCGCCCGACGCGTCAGGAACCTGTCGGTCCACGACAACACCTTCACCGCCAACTGCAGCGGTGTGTTCGTGGTCGGCGACGAGGGCAAGCCGCAGGCCGGGGCGATGACGGTCCACTCCAACCGGATCATCGGCAACAACAAGTACTGCGCGAAGACGGAACGGCTGCCCGCCATCCAGGGCTCCGGCATCGTACTCACCGGCGCGGCGGACACCCGGGTCCGCTCGAACACGATCAGCGACAACACGGGCGCCACGCCGATGTCCGGCGGCGTCGTGCTGTTCAGGAGCTTCGTGGACACGAAGAACAACGACAACACCGTCAGCGGCAACGTCGCGCTCGGCAACAAGCCCGCCGACCTCGTCAACGGAGACACCGGCAAGGGCAACACCTTCGTATCCAACGTCTGCACGAAGTCCACACCGGCCGGGATGTGCTGACCGGCGCACCCCCGCACGAGGAGAAGCGAAACGGCATGACCACTGTGAGTCCCACTCCCGCCCCCACTCCTGCCCCGACCACCGCCCACGCCGCCGTACCCCACCCGGGCGCAACCCCTCAGCCCGCCATGCAGTTGCGCGAGATCGTCTTCGGGGCGGCGCGCGCCGCCGCCGTGCGCGCCGCGGTCCGGCTGGGCGTCGCCGACGCGCTGGGCGAGACGCCCGCCGACGTGCGGGAGCTCGCGACGCTGGTGGGCGCCGAGCCCGTGCCGCTGCGCCGGCTCCTGCGCGCCCTGTCCTGCTACGGGATCTTCGCCGAGACCCCGGACGGCCTCTTCACCCACACGGAGACGTCCCGACTGCTGCGCGAGGACGATCCGAACAGCCTGCGCCACATCTCCCTGTGGTGCACCGAGCCCTGGACCTGGGACGTCTGGCCGCACCTCGACGACGCGGTGCGCACCGGCCGCAGCGTCTTCCAGGACGTGCACGGCAAGGGGTTCTTCGACTACCTCCACCAGGACGCCCACGAGTCGGCCCAGGTCTTCAACCGCGCCATGACCACCTCCAGCGTGCAGTCCGCGCTGGACGTGGCCGAACTCCTCGACCTCACCGGCGTGTCCTCGGTCGCCGACATCGGCGGTGGCCAGGGACATGTGCTGGCGAGCCTGCTGGAGAAGCACCCGTCGCTGCGCGGCACGCTCATGGACCTGCCGGGCGTGGTGGCACGGGCCGACGCCCGGCTGCGGGACGAGGGGCCGCTCACCGACCGGACCCGCATCGTGGCCGGGGACTGCCGCGAGGCCATCCCCGTCGACGCCGACCTCTACATCATCAAGAACATCCTGGAGTGGGACGACGACAGCACGCGCCGCACCCTGCGCAACGTCATCCGCGCGGCCCGTCCGGGCGCCCGCGTCGTCGTCATCGAGAATCTGGTCGACGACAGCCCCTCCATGCGGTTCACCACCGCGATGGACCTGTTGCTGCTCCTCAACGTCGGCGGCGCGAAGCACACCAGGGAGAGCATGGTCGGCCGGATCTCGGACGCGGGCCTGGTGATCGACAGGATCGTGCCGGTCAACCCCTACCTGGACGCCTTCGAATGCGTGGTCCCCGACTGAGTCCGGGACCCCGCGTACGGCGCAGTGCCCCGGGGCCGTCCGGAGGGACGGGCCCGGGGCACTGCGCCGTACGCGCTCCGGACAGCCTTTACGCGGGGGCGGCTCCCCGCTCCCACCGGTAGAACTCCCGGGCCATGGCGTCCTTGGGGCTGCGCCAGGTCTCGGGGTCGTACGCGCTCACGTACGCGCCGAGGCGCTCGCTGACGGCCTTGAACTCCGGGTGCTGCGTCACCTTGGCGATCTCGGGGCCCGGTGGGCGATCCGACTCGATGAGGTGCAGATAGACGTCGCCGAACTGGAAGAGCTTGCGCCGGGTGACGCCGACGAGGTGCGGCAGTTCGGTGCTGTCGGAAGCGGCGAACACCCGGGCGATGTCGGGCGCCGAGCCCGGTGCCATCCGGGCGACGATCAGGGCGTGGTGCATCGTTGCGTGCCTTTCTCGATCCCGGCCCGGCATCCGGTCGTGACCGGATGCCGGGCCGTGGGAGGGGTACGGGGGGGTCAGCCGGCCGACACCGGGGCGGTGCGGCGTTCCCGGGCACGCTGTTCGATCTTGTCCCGGATGAGCCCCATCTGGACCTTGGAGTTGCGGTTGATGTTGTCGGTCATCCACGCGTCGTCGACCGGGGCGTCGGGCCGCATGGCGAAGTCCTGGGACCAGTGCATCCGAGTGCCCCCGGAAACCTCGGAGTACTCCCAGCGGATGTCCATGTGCTGGAAGGGGCCCGGCTCGACACGGCGCGCGCGGACGGTGCGACCGGCGCGGTCGACGGTCCGCTCGGAGACCCAGCTCCAGACCTTGTCGTTCTCGTCGGGATGCATGGTGAGCCGGAACTTCGTCCGGTCGCCGTCCCGTTCGATGATCTCGACGGAGGCGTACTCGCTGAACAGGCTCGGCCAGTTCTCCAGGTCGTTCGTCATGTCCCACACCAGATCCAGGGGGGCGGCGATGGTGATCTCGTTCTCGGTGTGTCCGGGCACGTCAGGCTCCTTGCATGAGGCTGTTGTTGACGAGGTCGAGGAATTCACGGGGGGTCTTGCAGCGGTCGGCGTCGGTCGGCAGCGCCCGTCCGTGCCGGTTCTCCAGCACGCCCACGATGCCCAGGAGGCCGAGCGAGTCGAGGCCGAACTCGTCGAAGGCGGTCTGGGGGCTCTGCTCCATCTGGCGCGGGTCCACGGTGAGTCCGGCGCCCTTCTTCATCAGGGACGCGAGTTCCGTGTAGGTCAGTCGGTCGGTCATCAGGACTTCTCCTTTTCACGATGGGGTGTCGGTGGAGCCCCGCAGCACCATGGCCGCGTTCGAGCCCATGAGCCCGCGGCTGAGTACCAGCGCCGTCCGCAGTGCGGCGGGGCGGGCGCTGCCGGTGACGACGTCGAGGTCGTGACACACCTCGTAGACGTTCGGTGTGGGCGGTATCAGGGCGTTCTCCATGGAGAGCACGGCTGCGGCCGCGTCCAGCACCGGGGCCCCGCAGTAGGCCCGCCCGATACCGGTCTTGGGCGCCGTCACCGGTACCTGCCGGCCGTGCGCGCCCAGCGCGTCGGCGATCGCGAGCGCCTCGGCGCGGTCGGCGGCCGGTACGCCGAGGGCGTCCGCGAAGACGACGTCGATCTCGTCCGGTGCGCAGTCGGCCTCCCGCAGCGCGCCGATGATCGCCTGGGCGAGGCCCTCCCGGGACTCCTCCCAACGGCCCGCCCCGGTGAACGTGGCGGCGTGTCCGGCGACTTCGGCCCGGACCCGGGCGCCGCGCCGGCGCGCCGACTGTTCCTCCTCGACCACCAGCATGGCGCCGCCCTCGGCCGGCACGAAGCCGCAGGCGTCCGAGGTGAACGGCAGGTAGGCGCGGGTGGGTTCGTCGCGGGTGCTCAGGTCGTCGTACCCGAGCTGGCACACCACCGAGTAGGGCGCCAGCGGTGCCTCGGCCGCGCCCACCACCACCGCCTCGGCGCCGCCGCGGATCGAACGGGCGGCGTGGGCCAGCGCGTCCAGTCCGCCCGCCTCGTCGCTGGCCACGACCCCGCACGGGCCCTTGAATCCGCCCCGGATGGAGATCTGGCCGGTGCTGGCGGCGTAGAACCAGGCGATGGACTGGTACGGGCCCACATAGGTGGAGCCCTGCCCCCACAGCCGTTGGAGCTCGCGCTGCCCGAATTCGCCGCCGCCGGACCCGGCGGCGGTCACCACGCCGATGTCGAACGGTGAGTTCTCGTAGTCGGCGCGGCCCAGCCGGGCGTCGTCCAGGGCGACGTCCGCGGCGGCCATCGCGAAGTGCGTGAACCGGTCGGTCTGGACGACGAAGCGTTCCTCGATCAGTTCCGCCGCCTCGAAGCCCCGCACCTCGCCCGCGACCCGCAGCGGAAGGTGCTCGCACCCCTCGCGGGAAACCCGGTCGAGAACGCTGATGCCCTCCTGCGTCCGCTTCCAGAAGGCTTCGGTGCCCATTCCGCCGGGCGCGACGACGCCGATGCCGGTGACGACGGTCCGCCGGGCTCTGCGGGTTCTCATGGTGTCCTCCCACCTGTCCGGGTCAGGGCCACCGCCGACTGGAATCCGCCGAAGCCGCTGCCGACCGACAGGACGCTGCGCAGCTTCAGGGGACGTGCGGTGCGCGGCACGTAGTCGAGATCGCATTCCGGGTCCGGGCTCTCGTAGTTCGCCGTCGGCGGCACCGTCTGGTGGAGCAGGGCGAGTACGCAGGCGGCGACCTCTATGGCCCCGATCGCCCCCAGGGAGTGGCCGATCATGGATTTGATCGAACTCATCGGCACGTCGTAGGCGTGCGCGCCCAGGGCCCGCTTGACCGCCGCCGTCTCGTGCCGGTCGTTCTGCTTGGTGCCCGAGCCGTGCGCGTTGACGTAGTCGATCTGCGAGCCGTCCAGCCGGGCGTGGCCGAGTGCGCGGTTGATCGCCTCGGCCATCTCCAGTCCTTCGGCGGTCAGCCCGGTCATGTGGTACGCGTTGCCGAAGGTGGCGTATCCCGCGATCTCGCAGTACACGGTCGCGCCGCGGGCGCGGGCGTGCTCCAACTCCTCGAGGACGAGCACCGCCCCGCCCTCTCCCATGACGAAGCCGTCGCGGCGGGCGTCGAAGGGCCGGGAGGCGTGCTCCGGGTCGTCGTTGTTGGGCGAGGTGGCCTTGATCGCGTCGAAGCACGCCACCGTGATGGGGGTGATCGGCGAGTCGGAGGCCCCGGCGACGCAGACGTCCACGTGTCCTTCCTCGATGGACTGGAAGGCGTACCCGATCGCGTCGAGACCCGAGGTGCAGCCCGTGGACACGGTCTGCACCGGGCCGTGGGCGCCGATCTGCTCGGCCACCGCGGAGGCGAGGGTGCTGGGCGAGAAGGCCCGTTCGAGGTGCGGGCCGGCCGGCCGGGGGTCGACGTCCCATCGGGCACCGCCGCCGCTGACGGCGACGTAGTCGTGCTCCAGCCGGGTCGTGCCGCCGACCGCTGTGCCGAGCGACACCCCCACCCGCCAGGGGTCCACCTTCTCCGGGTCGAGACCGGCGTCGTCGAGGGCCTCCCTGGCACCCACCATGGCGAACTGGACGTAGCGGTCCGACCGGGCGATCTCGTCGGCGTCCAGGCCGTGTGCCGCCGGGTCGAAGTCGCACTCGGCGGCGATGCGGGAACGGAAGCCGGCGGGGTCGAAGAGCGTGATGCCCCTGGTGGCGGTCCGACCGTTCGCAAGGAGGTCCCAGAAGGCCGGTACGCCGACGCCGCCGGGCGCGACGACACCCACGCCGGTGACCGCCACGCGTCGGGTCATGAGGGGGCCTCCGTCCGCTCCGGCGGTGCGACGCGGTCGGCGGCCCCCGTGTGCTCGGTGTCGACGTGGCCGAGTTCGGGGCGCGGCGCGAGCGGGCCGAGATGGAAGACCATGCGCGCCTCGATGTCCCCCACGTTCCGGAACCGGTGGCGCACATGGGGAGGGATCAGCAGTCCCTGGTCGGGCCGCAGCTCGTACGGCTCGTCGTCCAGATCCACCTCCAGGAGGCCGTCGACGACGTACACGAACTCCTCGGAGTACGGGTGGTAGTGCTCACCGATGCGGTCGCCGGGCTGGACGATGGCCAGCCCCATGAAGCCGCTGGTGGCTCCCACGGCGGTCGGCGTGAGCATGGCGCGAAGGTCTCCTCCGCGCCTGCGATTGGGCTGCGTCTCACTGAGATCCACGATGCGTGGCCGGTACGTGGTCATGACTGCTTTCCTCCTGGCACATTGCGCGTTGTGTTGACGGGTTGAGCGAGAACCCCCCGGAGTGCGGTCGCGCGGTTCAGGACTCCGTGGCGCACCGGTCGGTGATCAGGGACATCTCGGCCCCCGCGAGGAAGTCCGCGATCTGCGGGTCGTCGGTGGGCACGGTGTTCGTGGCGCCGTCGAGGAGACGTCCGAGCCTGGCCACCTTGCCGGGGCCGTCGATGCCGACGGCCTGGGCGGGCTGCGCGTCGAGGGGTTCGACCGCTTCGAGGAGGCGGACGACCACGTCGTCACGCTGGAAGATGGTGCTGCTGTCGATGATGCTCGCCGGGTCGTCGGCCGCTTCCTCGTCATGGCCGGCGAGCAGCCGGGCGAGTGCCATGCCGCACCCCGGTCTGGCCTGGTAGAAGAGCGCGTGCCGGTGTACGTCGGCGGCGGCGTGGCGGCCGGCGGTCACGTGGTGGACGGTGGGCAGTGCCGCCCGGGTGAAGAACATGCGGGCGGAGTCCGGGTCGCTGAGGTCCCGGTCCTGTTCCAGGTACGGGTTGATGGCCTCCTCGACGGCCCGGACCTCGGGCTGGCGGGCGACGTGGCGCAGGGCCGCGAGGAGGTCGCCCTCGACCTCGATGGCCCGTACGACGCGGTTCCCGTGCATGAAGAGCGAGGTGCGGCGCAGTCTGGTGTCTTCGTCGACACGCGCTTTCGGGGACTCGTAATCGGCGAGGATCTTGGCGACGATGCCCTCGGTGCCGGGCTGGACGGTGAACGTGAGCGCGTGACGCACCACTCCGTCGCCCAGACGGGGCGACGCCTGGAGCTTGCCCTTGGCCGTCTCGGGCGTCAGCGCGAACGCCTTCCCGGTCTCCCGCAGGACGCTGAAGCGCAGCGAACGGGTGTCGCGCACGCAGTTGTGCAGCGGCTGGACCGTCTCCACGTGCTCTTCGCTGTTCACCCAGGCGAGGAACGGCGGGGCGCTCTCCCATTCGCTGGTGATCAGCCACTGCGAGGGGTTCTCGATGGACTGGCACAGCTCGTCGCTGATGTGGCCGGGGACGGACGCCACCTGGTTGCGCAGGTGCTCGTACGCCTCCAGGAACTGCTGCTGGGCCCCGTCGTAGAGGTCGAGCAGCAGCACGACGCGCAGTCTGGAACCGTCGAACGCGGACTGGGAGATCCGTTCCGAGAGGGTGCTGGTCATCTTTGGGTCTCCTTCGAGACGGCGTCATGGGCAGCCATCGGGCATGCGCTCGGCCGTCGGTTGGCGAGTGTGGGAGCAGGGGACTGTCCCGGTGGTCGGAGCGGGGACTCTCCCGGCGCGTGTGGGTGGTCCGCCCTCGTGACAGCGCGGATCGTCTCCGTGACCGATCGTGAAACGCTGGTCCGGGTGGCGCGAGATTTATGAACCGTTCAGGTGAGCGACCGTCCGAACCGCTCCGACAAGGGCATGGAACAAGGCAACCGAACGGCGTCCGAGCTGGAGCAACTGATGAACGAGAACGTCGACATTCGCGTACCGGTCCTCATCGTGGGCGGCTCTCTGGTGGGCCTGTCCGCCTCACTCTTCCTCGGCCGGCTCGGCATCGAGCATCTGCTGGTCGAGAAGCACCGGGCCACCTCGACGCATCCCCGCGGCCGCGGCAACAACGTGCGCACGATGGAGGTGTTCCGCACGTCCGGCACGGAGCCGGCGATCCGCGAGGCGGCATCGGTGCTCGCCGGCAACCACGGCATCCTGCAGGCCGGTTCGCTCACCGGGGACGACCAGACGTGGTTGTTCAAGGAGATCGACCCGGGTGGCGGAGTGGCTCGTTTCAGCCCGACCGGCTGGTGCCTGTGCAGTCAGAACGACCTGGAGCCCGTGCTCCTGGAGCAGGCCCTCCGGCAGGGCGGCGATCTGCGGTTCTCCACCGAGCTGCAGAGCTTCGACCAGGACGCGTCGGGAGTGGACGCGGCTCTCAAGAGCCGGGAGACCGGTGAGCACATCCGTGTGCGCGCGGACTATCTCATCGCCGCCGACGGGGCGCGCAGCCCCATCCGTGAGCAGCTGCGGATCGGACGGACGGGCCCCGGTGACCTGTTCCACAACGTCAGCATCACCTTCCGTTCGCGGCAGCTCGCCGATGTGCTGGGCGACCGGCGTTTCATCGTCTGCTATCTGACCAACCCCGCGGCGGACGGTGCGCTGCTGCCCGTGGACAACCAGAAGGACTGGGTCTTCCACGCGCCGTGGCAGCCCCAGCTCGGCGAGACGCTGGACGACTTCACCGACGAGCGGTGCGCCGCGCACATCCGCACCGCGGTCGGGGCACCGGACCTCGACATCGAGATCACCGGCAGGGCGCCCTGGCACGCGGCGGAACGCGTCGCGGAGCGGTACGGCTCCGGCAGGGTGTTCCTCGCCGGGGACTCGGCCCACGAGATGTCGCCCACCGGGGCGTTCGGCTCCAACACCGGCATCCAGGACGCGCACAACCTGGCCTGGAAGCTGGCCGCCGTGCTGCGGGGCGAGGCGGGTTCGGGTCTGCTGGACACCTACGAGGCGGAACGGCTGCCGGTGGCGCAGGCGACGAGCGCGCGGGCCTCGGCTCGTTCCAGCGAGCACAGCCACCCGGGCTACACCGCGGCCCCCGGCGTGGGCGGTGGCAGGCAGGCCGGGATGCTCACCGTGGCCCTGGGCTATCGCTATCCCCGGGGCGCCGTGCTGGGCGCCGACCCGGATCAGCCGGTCGTGCCGGAGCGGATGCGGCTGGACGGTGCGCCCGGCAGCCGCGCGCCGCACCTGTGGGTCCGCCAGGCCGGCGGGCGCAAGTCCACCCTGGATCTGTACGAGAGCACCTTCGTGCTGCTCACCGACGGTACGGACGTGGTGTGGCGGCACGCGGCCGAGCGGGTCGCCGCCCGGCTGTCGGTGCGGCTGCGGGTGTACGGCATCGGTCCGGGCGCCGATCTGGAGCCGGAGGACGGGGCCGACTGGGCGCAGGCCCACGGCACGACGTCCGAGGGCGCCGTGCTGGTGCGTCCCGACGGTTTCGTCGCCTGGCGGTCGACGGGCTCCGTCGCCGATGCCGAGGCCGTCCTCCACGACGTGCTGACCTCACTGCTGCACCGGTCCTGACGGGCCCGCCGTGTCCCCGGCCGGCCCGGCCCGCAAGCCGTGCGGGCCGGGCCGGGCGGGACGGGAACGGAGGGGCGACGCGAACGATGCGCGTCGCCCCTCTTGCCACGGAGCGGAGCATCCTGAATTACTGCTCTCGAAAGATCGACCGAATGATCGGTCGCCTGCTCGGGAGAGGGAGATCCGGATGACGTCTCTGCTGGACTCGGCGGAACGACTGGGCCGGGACGAGCTGGAGGCACTCCAGCTGGAGCGGCTACGGGCCACGCTGCGCCACGCGTACGAGAACGTCGGCCACTACCGGGCCGCGTTCGACGCGGCCGGGCTGCGGCCGGACGACTGCCGCACGCTCGCCGATCTCGCCCGTTTCCCCTTCACGACCAAGTCGGATCTGCGGGACAACTACCCCTTCGGCATGTTCGCCGTCCCCGAGGAACGAGTGCGCAGGATCCACGCGTCGAGCGGGACGACGGGCCGTCCGACCGTCGTCGGGTACACCGAGCGGGACCTGGACACCTGGGCGGACGTGGTCGCCCGCTCGATCCGGGCGGCCGGCGGGCGCCCCGGGCACAAGGTCCACGTGGCGTACGGATACGGGCTGTTCACCGGCGGCCTGGGGGCGCACTACGGGGCGGAACGGCTCGGCTGCACGGTCATCCCCGCCTCCGGTGGCATGACGGCACGTCAGGTGCAGCTGATCCAGGACTTCCGGCCCCAGATCATCATGGTGACGCCGTCGTACATGCTGACGCTCCTCGACGAGTTCGAGCGTCAGGGTGTCGATCCGCGGACGACCTCCCTGAAGGTCGGGATCTTCGGCGCCGAGCCGTGGACGGAGGGAATGCGGCGCGAGATCGAAAAGCGGTTCGCGATCGACGCGGTCGACATCTACGGGCTGTCGGAGGTCATGGGCCCCGGTGTGGCGCAGGAGTGCGTGGAGACCAAGGACGGGCTGCACATCTGGGAGGACCACTTCTATCCGGAGATCGTCGACCCGTTCACCGGGGAGGTCCTGCCGGACGGTGAGGAGGGCGAACTGGTCTTCACCTCGCTCACCAAGGAGGCCATGCCGGTGGTCCGTTACCGGACAAGGGACCTGACCCGGCTGCTGCCGGGCACGGCACGGGTGTTCCGGCGGATGGAGAAGGTGACCGGGCGCAGCGACGATCTGGTGATCCTGCGCGGTGTGAACCTCTTCCCGACCCAGATCGAGGAGATCGTGCTGCGGACGCCGGGAGTCGCACCGCACTTCCAGTTGCGGCTGACCCGCGAGGGTCGCCTGGACGTCCTGACCGTGCGGGCGGAGGCCCGCTCGGGGGCAGCCCCCGAGCAGCGGACGGCCGCCGCGGAGTCGATCGCGACCGCGGTCAAGGACGGGATCGGGGTGTCGGTGGGGGTCGAGATCGTCGATCCGGGGACGCTGGAGCGGTCGGTCGGCAAGTTTCGGCGGATCGTGGACGAACGCGGCGGGCGGTAGCGGGTCGGTGGCCCTCGGCGGGGCCGGCGCGGACCCGCCGAGGTGCCGTACCGGGCTGTCAGGCGAACCGGTCGCGCAGCTCCCGCTTGAGGATCTTCCCACTGGCGTTGCGCGGCAGTTCGTCCACGAAGAGGACCCTCTTGGGGGCTTTGAAGCGGGCGAGCCGTTCGCGGGCGTGGTCGATGAGCTCGGCTTCCGTCGCCTCGCCGCGCAGGACGATCACGGCCGTCACCGCCTCGATCCAGCGCTCGTCGGGCAGTCCGACGACGGCGGCCTCGGCGACGGCGGGATGGGTGTAGAGCGCGTCCTCGACCTGGCGGGAGGCGACGAGGACACCGCCCGAGTTGATGACGTCCTTGACCCGGTCGACGACCGTGAAGAAGCCGTCCGCGTCGCGCACGGCCAGATCGCCGGAGTGGAACCAGCCGTCGCGGAACGCCGCCGCGCTCTCCTCGGGCTTGTCCCAGTAGCCCTCGCACAACTGCGGCGAGCGGTACACGACTTCGCCGGGCGTCCCGTCGGGCACCTCCGTGCCGTCCTCGTCGACGACTCGGGCCTCGACGAACAGGACGGGCCTGCCGCAGGAGTCCATCCGGCCCTCGTGCTCGTCCGGTCCCAGGACCATGGCGAGGGGACCGATCTCGCTCTGCCCGAAGCAGTTGTGGAACGCGAGGCCGGGCAGCCGCTCGCGGAGCCGTTCCAGCACGGGTACGGGCATGATCGACGCACCGTAGTACGCCTTGCGCAGTCCGCCGAGTTCCCGGGTGGCGAACCCGGGGTGCCGGGAGAGGCCGATCCAGACGGTGGGCGGGGCGAAGAGGCTGTCCGCCCGGCCCGCCTCGACCAGGTCGAAGATCGTGTCCGCGTCGGGGGCGTCGAGGACGACGTTGCTCGCGCCGACGGCGAGGCAGGGCAGCAGGAAGACGTGCATCTGCGCGGAGTGGTAGAGCGGCAGCGAGTGCACGGGCCGGTCGGTGGCGCGCAGGTCGAGCGCCGTGATCGCGCTGACGTACTCGTGGACGAGGGCGCCGTGGGTCATCATCGCGCCCTTGGGCAGCGCGGTGGTGCCCGAGGTGTAGAGGAGCTGGACCAGGTCCCCGGCGGCCGGTTCGCGTTCCGGGGTGAAGGGGCGCGGGGCGGCGAGGGCGTCGAGGAGCGAGCCCGGTGCGTCGCGCAGCGCCCGTACGGCGAACGCGTCCGGGATCCGGTCGGCGAGGTCCGGGTCGGTGAGCACGAGGACGCTGCCGGACTGGTCCAGGATGTACGCGAGGTCGTCACCCGTGAGGTTCTGGTTGACGGGTACGTGGACCAGCCCCGCGCGGGCACAGGCGAGGAACGCGATCAGGTACACGTCGGAGTTGTGCGCGTAGCAGGCGACCCGGTCGCCCGGGCTCAGCCGGTGCTCGCCGGTGAGGACGGCCGCCGCCGTGCTCACGGCGGTGTCGAGTTCCGCGTAGGTCCAGGTCCGCTGTGCGTATGCGAGGGCCGTGCGCCCCGGGGTGCGGCGTGCGCTGCGGGCCACGACACCGTCGACTGTGCTGCTTCGTACACCTGTCATGGCGTGATCCTGTGCGGCCGGATCCCCGCGGTCAAGGGGCGGGACGGCGGGAGGAGTGGTCGCGGGGCATGGACGCAGGCGCGTTCACGTGCCGGTGGCGCGGGTGCGGGTGGCGAGGAGCGCGGCCAGGGCGCAGGGCACGAGCAGCAGCAGGAAGGCGGCGAGATATCCGACGTGACCGGCGGCCCCGGCCCCCAGGCAGACGGTGAAGAGGGCGGAGGCGGCGGCCAGCACGATGGTCTGGCCCAGGTTCTGGGTGGTCTGCATCGCGCCGCTGGCATAGCCCTGTCGCCCGGACGGGGCGTGGGACAGGGACAGCACCGTGAGGGACGGCGCCATCATGCCCATGCCGAAGGCCGCGATGATCATGGACGACGCGGCCGTGTACGGCGGCAGCGAGGAAATCGTCCCGACGGCGGCGATGGCGACGGCCACCGCCAGGATCAGCGCGCCGCTCACGACCAGCCGGTGCCGAGGCCGCTGCTCCAGCAGGCGGCCCTGCACCCAGGACGACGCGGCCCAGGTCACGGCGGCGCCGGTGAAGACCAGACCGAGCGGAGTTGCAGCACCAGGGCTGTCGGGGGGGTGCTCGGGGGCATCGGTCACGACCGCACAACGTACGGGGGCCACGCGAGCGCGTGCCACTCGTTTTCCCGGCTACCGAGCGCGCGGGAACGGCGCCGGGCCTCGCGGTCGTCGGTGGTCATTCGTGTCCGGCTGCCGCGCGGGGAACGGCGTCAGAGAACCAGGGCGAGCACGGTCGCCGTGACCGCGGCGAGCACCGCGCCCGCACCGGTGACCAGGGCCCTGAGATGAAGCATGCCGAATGACGGGGCGCGCGTCGTCGCGGCCTGCGGGTCGCGCGCGTTGTAGTACACCGTCAGGACGTCGCCCTCGGCCAACTCCACGCGCCCCCGGCGCTCCTCGAAGGCGACGGTCCGTCCGTCGGCGGTGCGGAACTCCAGGGTCGGGAGGGTGTGGACGAACGGCACTGCGTCCGCGTCCTGCCTCTCCTCGGTGCGCACCCGCGTGCACCGCGCCTCGGCCGTGAGCCCGTCCGCCCACGCGGCCCGCAGCCCGGGCCCGTGGAGCTGCCGGTCCAGCGCCCTGCCGAAGGCGACGGCCGCGCCCAGGGCGACGACGAAATACACGACGGAGATGACCACGGCTCCCCCAAAAAAGCTACCGGTCCTGTCGGGCGCCGGTGCCGCCCGCACGTCGAACTCCCGTAGGGAAGCCATGATCTCGTGTGCGTCGTCCGCTCGGCAAGGGACACGGACGGCCACCCGGCACCCGCCGCCGCCCACCGTCCGATGGCGGATCACACGGCCCGCGGACGCCCCTCCCAGTACGGGTCGCGCAGTCGCCGTTTGTACAGCTTGCCGTTGGGGTCGCGGGGCATCGCCCCGATGAAGTCGACGCTCCGGGGGAGCTTGTACCCGGCGAGGCGCTGCTCGCAGTGGAGCAGGATCTCGGCCGCGAGGGCGTCGCCCGGTTCGTGTCCCGGGGCCGGTTCGACCACGGCCTTGACCGCCTCGCCCCAGTCGGGGTGGGGAATGCCGAAGACGGCCGCGTCGGCGACGGCGGGGTGGGCGAGGAGTGCGCCCTCGATCTCGGCGGGGTAGATGTTGACGCCGCCGGAGATGATCATGTCGATCTTGCGGTCGCGGAGGAAGAGGTAGCCCTCCTCGTCGAGGATGCCGAGGTCGCCGACGGTGAAGAAGTCGCCGACGCGGTTCCTCTCCGTCTTCGCCTCGTCCTTGTGGTAGCGGAAGCCGCCGGTGTTCATCCTCATGTAGACGGTGCCGAGTTCACCGGGCGGCAGGCGGTTCCCGTCGTCGTCCAGGACGGCGAGTTCGCTGATCGGCCAGGCCCTGCCGACGGTGCCGGGCTTCTTCAGCCAGTCCTCGGCTGTCGCGAAGGCGCCGCCGCCCTCGCTGGCCGCGTAGTACTCCTCGACGCTTCTCCCCCACCACTCGATCATGGCCCGTTTGACGTGGTCGGGGCAGGGCGCGGCACCGTGGACGGCGTGGCGCATGGAGGTGACGTCGTACCGTCGCTTCACCTCGTCGGGGAGGGCGAGGAGGCGGTGGAACTGGGTCGGGACCATGTGGGTGTGGGTGCAGCGGTGGGTGTCGATGAGCCGCAGCATCTCCTCGGGCGCCCATTTGTCCATCAGGACGAGCCGGTGCCCGATGTGGAGGGACGCGGCGGCGAACTGGAGGACGGCCGTGTGGTAGAGCGGCGAGCACACCAGATGGACGTTGTCGTCGAAGGGCCGGATGCCGAAGATTGCGAGGAAGCCGCCGAGATGGCTCTCCTCGGGGAGCCTGCCGGGGAGCGGGCGGCGGATGCCGCGCGGCCGTCCGGTGGTGCCGGAGGTGTAGTTCATGACCCAGCCGAGCGTGCGGTCCTCGGGCGGCGTGCCGGGCCGGCCGTCGAGGAGTTCGCCGTACGGGCGGAAGCCGTCGACCGCGCCCACGGCGTAGCGGCGGTCGGCCGGGAACCCCGCCTCGTCGGCGGCGGCGGTCGCGGCGGAGGCGAAGCGTTCATGGGCGATGAGGACCTTGGCGCCGGAGTCGGAGACGATCCAGGCGATCTCGGGTCCCACGAAGTGGTGGTTGACGGGGACGAGGTAGAGGCCCGCCTGGGCGGCGGCGAGGTAGGCGGTGAAGAACTCGACACCGTTGGGCAGCACGACCGCGAAGGCGTCGCCGTGTCGCAGCCCCGCCGCGCGCAGTCCGTGGACCAGCCGGTTGGCCGCGGCGTGCAGCCGTCCCGCCGTCCAGTCATCGCCGTCGGGAGCGGTCAGCACCGTGCGGCCGGGGTCGGCGGCGGCCTGGGCCCAGAAGCCGTTCGGCGGGGTGTTCATGAGGCGCTCCGTCCGGCGATGCGGTTGATCCGGTCGACTGCGCGTTCGAAGCCGCGGGTCAGATCGTCGAAGACGGCGTGTACGCTGCGTTCGCTGTTCATCCGGCCGACGATCTGGCCGACGGGGGTCCCGAGCAGCGCGCCGGTCTCGTACTTCTGGATGCGGGACAGCGCCTCGGCGACCAGCAGCCCCTGGAGCGGCATGGGCAGGGCGCCGGGGCCCGACGGGTCGTCCCAGGCGTCGGTCCACTCGGTGCGGAGCTGGCGGGCGGGTTTGCCGGTGAGGGCGCGGGAGCGGACGGTGTCGCCGGAGCCCGCGGCGAGGAGCTTACGGGTCAGGGCCGGGGAGTGCAGGTCGGCCTCCTCGGTCGTCAGCCAGAGGGAGCCGAGCCAGACGCCCTGGGCGCCGAGGGCGAGTCCGGCGGCGATCTGCTCGCCGCTGCCGATGCCGCCCGCGGCGAGGACGGGGAGCGGTCCCACGGCATCGACCACGTCCGGGACCAGGACCATGGAGGCGATCTCGCCGGTGTGGCCGCCCGCCTCGTACCCCTGGGCGACGACGATGTCGATGCCCGCGTCCGCGTGGTGGCGGGCATGTCGGGCGCTGCCGGCGAGCGCGGCGACGAGGACGCCTTGGTCGTGAGCGCGCCGGACGACGTCGGCGGGCGGTGAGCCGAGCGCGTTGGCGAGCAGCTTGATGGGATAGTCGAAGGCGACGTCGAGCTGGGTGCGGGCGACGTCCTCCATCCACCCCGTGATGCGCCAGCCGGACGCCTCGCCCTCGGCGAGTTCCGGCACTCCGTGCTTGGCCAGGGTGTCCCCGACGAACTGCCGGTGCGCGTCCGGGATCATCGCCTCGACATCGGCCTCGGTCACGCCTTCCACCTTCCTGGCGGGCATGACGACGTCGAGGCCGTACGGCTTGCCGTCGGTGTGCTCCTGCATCCAGTCGAGGTCGCGCGCGAGGTCGTCGGGGGCGGTGTAGCGGACCGCGCCGAGTACGCCGAAGCCGCCGGCCCTGGTGATGGCTGCGGCCACCGCGGGGAACGGCGTGAAGCCGAAGATGGCGTGCTCGACTCCCAGTTTCTTGCTCAGCTCCGTCTCCATGGGGCGCAGGATGCCGCAGCCGGACGGCCGAAGGAAGAGATTTTCTGATGCTACGTCAGATTCTTTGTGACGCCGGAGCCCTCCGCGACGGCGGGGGTGACAGTAACCTCTGCGGCGGAAAGAAGTTTCATCATCGGAAACGATTTCGAAAATTACTTTCGCGCGGCGGGAAGGGGTCTCGGATGACCGAGGACACGACCGGCAACAGAGGGATCAGCCGACGCGGGCTGAGCGGTGGGATGCTGGCCCTGGGCGGGGCACTCGCCCTGGCGCCGATACCGTTCGCGGAACGGGCGTCGGCCACGGAGTCGGGAGCGGAGTCGTCGGGTATGCGCGCGGGATCCGGGACGGGTACGGCGTCCGGGCGCGCCCGCCCGACGCTGCGGCGCGGATCCGCCGCCCGCGCCGGTCTCTCGCCGGAGCAGCTGGACCAACTGGTCGCGGACGCCGAGAAGTTCCTCTCCCCCTCCCCCGCACACCCCTGGTACGCCGGTGCGGTGCTGCTGGCCGGGCGGGGCGGCACGGTGGCATTGCACCAACCGATCGGCAAGGCCGTGCGCTACTCCGGTTACGACGAGAAGACCGACACGGGGGTCGAGTTCCCGCCCGACCGGCAGATCGCCATGGCCGAGGACACGGTCTTCGACCTGGCGTCGGTGTCCAAGCTGTTCACCTCGATCCTGGCCGTGCAGCAGATCGAGCGCGGAACGCTGGAGCTGGAGGCGAAGGTCGCCTCGTACCTGCCCGACTTCGCCCGCGCCGGGAAACATGACATCACGGTCCGTCAACTACTCACGCACACCTCGGGATTCCGGTCCTGGATCCCGCTGTACAAGGCGCCGACCCGCGAGGGGCAGCTGGAGCTGCTGTGGAACGAGGCGCCGGCCAACGCGCCCGGCACGGTGTACCTCTACTCCGACCTGAACCTGATCTCGCTGCAACTGGTACTGGAGAGGGTCACCGGCCGCGCGCTGGACGTCCTGCTCCGCGAGGAGATCACCGCTCCGCTCGGGATGCGCCGCACCCGGTACAACCCCCCGTCCTCCTGGAGACCGAGGATCGCGGCGACGGAGGACGCCCGGCCCCCATGGTCCGGCCTCGACCGCGGGCTGGTCTGGGGCGAGGTGCACGACGAGAACGCGTACGGCCTGGGCGGCGTCGCGGGGCACGCCGGAGTCTTCTCCTGCGCCTGGGACCTCGCGGTCCTCGCCCGCACCCTGCTCAACGGCGGGGTCTACGGCCGGGCGAGGATCCTGTCCGACGCCTCGGTGGACCTGCTGTTCACGGACTTCAACACCGCATTCCCCGGTGATGCGCACGGGCTCGGGTTCGAGCTCTACCAGCACTGGTACATGGGCGCGATGGCGACACCGCGCACGGCCGGGCACACCGGCTTCACCGGCACGAGCCTGGTCCTGGACCCGACGACCGACTCGTTCCTGATCGTTCTCGGCAACTCGGTGCACCCGGTACGCAGTTGGCGTTCCGGCAGCGCGCCGCGCGCCGCCACCGCCAACCGGATGGCGCGGGCCGTCCCGGTCCGTCCCCTCCGGGGCCGCACGGCGTGGTTCTCGGGGATGGCGAGCGCCTCGACGGCCACACTCACCCTGCCCGCGCTGCGCCTGACCTCGTCCCGGGCCCGGCTGACGTCGGCCCTGTGGTGGGACACCGAGCCCGGTTCGGACTTCGTCCTCCTGGAGGCGTCGGCGGACGCGGGGACGACCTGGCAGCCGGTACCGTTCACCACCTCGCCGCTGGACGGGCACGGCCGCCCGGAGCCCGAACCGCACCCGACGGGCTCGGTCTCCGGCTGGTCCGGCCGGATCTGGCACCGGCTCGACGCCGACCTCGCCGCATGGCGCGGCAAGAAGGTGCGGCTGCGCTGGCGTTACACCACGGACCAGCGGTACCTCGGACGCGGGGTGTACGTGGACGCGATCCGGGTCGGGGACGGCGGCCGGACGGTCTTCGACGACAACCGGCGCGCCGACGCGGCACGGATCGAGGCGCTGGGGTGGACGGCCTCGGCGGACTGAAGGAGGGGTGCGGCCGGGGCGCGCCGGGCCCGGGCACCGCCGTTCGCCACAGGCCGTCGCCCCCGGGGCCGGCCGCGCCGGAGAGCCGGCCCGCTCCCCGCTCGCGGTGATCCACCAGAGGTCGTCGCGCCCCCGCGGTCGATGCCCGCGGGGGGCTCGTCGAAGAAGAGCGCCTCCGGCAGGTGGGTAACGGAGGTGGTAACGGAGGTGCGGGACTTACGGGACGGCGGCGGGGACGCCGACGGCCGTGGGGGCGGGACGGCGGCCGGCCCCGGGCGACGGGGCCTGGGGTGGGAGGACGGTCGCGGGGTGGAGGGTTACGAGGCCACGCCGCGGCCGGGGAGGCCGGCGCCGCCGAGGTGGGCCAGCAGGGCGGACAGCCGGCCGATGTCCTCCTTGCTCCACGGGGGTGCGGCGAAGATCTCGGCGGCGACCTGTTCCGCCGTGGCGAGCATCTCCGTCAGGCGCACGCGGCCGGTGCCGGTCAGCGCCGCGTAGGCCACCCGGCCGTCGCGGGCATTCGTCTCGCGCGTCACCAGTCCGATCCGCTCCAGCGGCGCCAGTCCCCGGGTCACCCCGGAGGCGGTCAGTCCCAGTGCCTCGGCCAGGTCCACCCGGCGCATCCGGCCGCCGGGCGCCTGTCCCAGACGCAGCAGCATCGTGAAGTCGGCCATGCTCACGCCGTGCAGCCCTCCCAGACTCGCGTCGAACCGCTTCACCAGGACTGTCTGGGCCCTCGCGAGACGCAGGGCCGCGTCCAACCCCTCACTCATTGCCACCTCCTTGATTACTCAAGCATATTTTTCGCACGTGAGTCGTCAAGGATTTGATGGAGTGGCCCGCATGTTCGGACGTTCTTCGGGCTCAGGCGTGCCGACCGGCGTGCCGACCGGCGTGCCGACCGGCGTGCCGACCGCTGTGCCATCAAGCACAAGGTCTCCGATCGGCCCGCGGACGCGCCAACCGTCGCAGTGCGGGCCCAGGATCCGTTGGGGTTCGGCGCACCGAAACCCCAACGAATCCTGGGCGTATTGCCACATAGCTGGACATATCGGAACCGGCTCGCTACCTTCGAGTGGAGGCGTCAAAGCTGCGTAGTTGCAGGCATGCAGCGCAATTGGCGTTCGGAAGCCGGAATCCACCGGCCCCTCAGGTGCCCACGCACAACACACCGTGCAGATACCATTCCCTGGCTCACGACCGCATTCGTCTGCGTCCGGCCAGGTCCGAGGCACCATCGGCGCGTATTGACCTCGTGAAAGGGGATAGCTATGCGTGCACAGCACATCATCGCTCTGGCGAGCCCCCTCGTCGCAGCAGCCGTGGCCCTCTCGCCGGCGGCGATGTCGCAGGCCGCGGCCGCCACCACGGACACCTCGGCAACGACAACCTCCGACACCGCGCGTTTCCCCTCGGACGATGCCTCCGAGGGCCAGACAAAGGGCGCGAGGGACGGCAGGCGCGACGGCCTCACCAACAAGTGCGACTACCGCCACTCGTACGCTCCGGCGAAGACGACGGAGGAGTACACGGACGCGTACTCGCTCGCGTACCGGACCGGCTACGACATCTACTGCAGCGACGGCGCCTCCCCCATGGTGCCTCCGGGACCCAACGATGCCGCCGAGGGCAAGGCAAAGGGCGCGAGGGACGGCAAGCGCGACGGCCTCACCAACAAGTGCGACTACCGCCACTCGTACGCTCCGGCGAAGACGACGGAGGAGTACACGGACGCGTACTCGCTCGCGTACCGGACCGGCTACGACACCTACTGCTAGCCAGGGGTGTGGGTCGGCAACTCCCAAGCAGGTCAATGGCTGTGACTGGCGGTGAGCTGGTCACAGCCATTGGTCTGGTCACAGCCATTGGTCCGGTTCCGGCAGGACGAGGTCCCGCGCGCACGTTCGGAAGGCCGCTGAGCGCGCGCACGCCCTGGCCGCCCGGACCATGCTCCTGGTCTGCGCCGGTGCCATCGCGGCGGCGACGGTCCCCAACCTCTGTGTACGGGACGTGTACCGCGTCGACCGCCGCTGAACGCACGGGCGCGGTCCGGCGTAAGGGCTGTCCCTCGCGGCGCTCCCGGCGACGTCTGCCGGGAGCGGCGCGGGAACGGGAGGGTCACCGACCGAGCGCCGCCATGGCGGCGTTGTGGCCGGGCACACCGCTGACCCCGCCGCCGCGCACCGCGCCCGCCCCGCACAGCAGCACGTTGGCGTGCCGCGTCTCCACACCCCAGCGGCCCGTGTTTTCCGAGGCGTACGGGAACGCGAGGTCGCGGTGGAAGATGTGACCGCCCGGCAGTGCCAACTCCCGTTCCAGGTCGAGCGGTGTCTTCGCCTCGATGCAAGGCTCGCCGTTCGCGTCGACGGCCAGACAGTCCGCGATCGGTTCCTCCAGGTGGGCGTCGATCTGGGCGAGCGTGGCGGCGAGCAGTCGGGCGCGTGTCGCGGCGTTGTCGGCGGCGAACAACCGGGCGGGGGCGTGCAGGCCGAAGAGGGTGAGGGTGTGGTGGCCGCTCGCGGCGAGGCCGGGGCCGAGGATCGACGGGTCGGTCAGCGAGTGGCAGTAGACCTCGGACGGCGGGGCGGTGGGGATCCGGCCGGTCGCCGCCTCCCGGTAGGCGTCGGCGAGCTGCCGGTACCCCTCGGCGATGTGGAACGTCCCGGCGAACGCCGCGCGAGGGTCGACGGAACGGTCGCGCAGCCGGGGCAGCCGGGTGAGGAGCATGTTCACCTTCAGCTGCGCCCCTTCGGCCGGGGCGGGCGGTTCGTCGCCGACCAGGGCGGCGAGCGCCCGCGGCGAGGCGTTCACGAGCACCCGGCGGGCCGCGACGACGTGCTCCGCCTCCGGTGAGCGGACGGTGACCTCGGCGTGCGTCCCGTCGGTCTCGATCCGGGTCGCCTCGTGCCGGACCCGGATCTCGGCCCCGGCCGCGCGGGCCGCCCGGGCCAGGGCGTCGGTGAGGGTGCCCATGCCGCCGACCGGTACGTCCCAGTCGCCGGTGCCGCCGCCGATGACGTGGTAGAGGAAGCAGCGGTTCTGACGCAGCGACGGGTCGTGCGCGTCGGCGAAGGTGCCGATCAGGGCGTCGGTCAGCGCGACTCCGCGGACGAGGTCGTCGTCGAGGTGCCGCTCGACGGCGACGCCGATGGGCTCCTCGAAGAGTGCCCGCCAGGCACCCTCGTCACCGATCCGTTCACGCAGCGCGTCCCGGGTGGGCAGGGGCTCGGTGAAAGTCGGGAAGACCCGTCCGGCGACGTGCCGCGTCATGCCCTGGAAACACCGCCACGCCTCGTAGGCGCGGTCCGAGCCGGTCAGCGCGGCGAAGGAGTCCCGGGTGGCGCGGTCCTCGCCGACGAGGAGACCGGTCGCCCGGCCCTCGCGCACGGTCGGGGTGTACGAGGAGACGGTCCGCCTGCGCACGGCGAAGTCCAGGCCGAGGTCGCGGACGATCTTCCGGGGCAGCAGGGACACCAGGTACGAGTAACGCGACAGGCGGACGTCGACCCCGTCGAAGGGACGGGTGGAGACGGCCGCTCCACCGGTGGCGGCCAGGCGTTCCAGGACCAGGACGGACTGTCCGGCACGGGCGAGGTAGGCGGCGGCGACCAGACCGTTGTGGCCGCCGCCCACGATCACCGCGTCATAGCGGTCGGGAGCGGGCAGGTTCCTTCGTAGCACGGGGCGTTCACACCCGGCCGGAGGCGGCGGGGCCGGGGCCGTCGGGCGGCGTGGCGGGTCGGTGGCGCAGTGCGGCCACCCGGCGGTACAGCTCGACAGCCTCCGTTCCCCGGCCGGTCTGCTCCAGGCAGTGCGCCTCGTCGTTGCGGGCGGCGAGGGTGTCGGGGTGACCGGCGCCGAGGACGCGCTCGCGGGTCTCGGCGACCTGGTGGTAGAGCGTGAGTGCGTCGGTCCAGCGGCCGAGCCAGCCGAGGCCGACGGCGACCTCGCGGCGGCTGACCAGGGTGTCGGGGTGGTCCGGGCCCAGGACGCGCTCGCGGATCGCGCAGACCTCGCGGGCCTCGGCGAGCGCCTCCTCCCAGCGGGCGAGGCGCCCCAGGTTGACGCCGAGACCGTGACGGGCACGGAGTGTCTCGGGGTGGCTGGGGCCGCTCGCCCGGATCCGGTCGCCGACGAGGGCGCGGTACAGCTCCAGGGCCTGCGCGCTGCGGCCCAGGCGGCCGAGCGCGATACCCGTCTCGTAGCGGGCGGCGAGGGTGTCGGGGTGGTCGGGGCCCAGGACGCGTTCGCGGCTCCCGGCCACCCGGCCGAACTCCCGCAGCGCGTCCTCGGACCGGCCCGTGCGCGCGAGGGTGAACCCGATCTCGTATCTGCTGGACAGCGTGTCCGGGTGGTCGGGGCCGAGGGCCCGCTCGCGTTCGGCGGCGACCGCGCGATGGACCTCCTCGGCTTCCTCCCAGTGACCGAGACGCCCCAGGTTGAGGCCCGCGCCGTGGCGGCCGGCGAGGACGGAGAGGAGTTCCGGGGACGGGGCCGGCCGCTCGGTCCGGGCGGGTGACGGCTGCGCCGCGAGGTGCCACGGCCCGGTGCCGCTGATCCCTTCGATGCCGGGATGCCGCGGAACGGCGCCGGTGCCCATGGCCGCTTCCCCGGAGTGATGCCATCGGCCGGTGGCGGTGGTCCACTCGGCGGTGAGGCCCGCGCAGCGGCGGGGCGGGGCGGTCCGCGGAAGGCCGCCCACGGCCTTGGGTCCGGTCGTCATGCCGCGGGTCCAGGCCGGCAGCTCCCGCCCGGGACGCGTGGCGGGGGCGGGCGGCGGGGGCGGGGCGAGCGAAGCGGGCGGAACGTGGCCGGTGGGCCCGGGCCGGTGCTGCTCGCCGGTGCGCCCGACCGCGATGCGGCGACGCAGGTCGCCCGCGTCGGCGGGCCGCTCCTCCGGTTCCTTGGCCAGCAGGTCCAGGACGGCGCGGTCGAAGAACCCGGGGAGTTCCGCCCGGCGTGCGCGCAGGGGCTCGGGCTCGGTGTCACGGTGTCCGACGAGGACGGCCCAGGTGTCGTCGAGGTCGAACGGCGGCGCCCCGGTGGCGATCTCGTACAGGACGCAGCCCAGGGAGTAGAGGTCGCTGCGGTGGTCGACCTGGCCGCCGCCGATCTGTTCCGGCGACATGTAATGCGGGGTCCCCATGGCGATGCCGGTACCGGTGAGGCGGGAGGTGAAGCCGATGTCGCGGCCCAGCCTGGCGATGCCGAAGTCGCAGATCTTCACCGTGCCGTCGGCCAGGCGCATGATGTTGGCGGGCTTGAGGTCGCGGTGCACGATGCCCTGCCGGTGGGTGTAGCCGAGGGCGTCCGCGACCTGCTCGGCGATGTCGACGACGTCGGGCACCGGGAGCGGGCGCTGTTCGTTGTCCTCCAGGAGCTGACCGAGGTTGCGGCCGTCGAGGAGCTCCATCACCAGGAACAGGACGCCGTCGTCCTCGCCGAAGTCATGGACCACGGTGACGCCCCGGTGCTGGAGCGAGGCGGCGACGTGGGCCTCGCGGCGGAAGCGCTCGCGCAGGACCCGGGTGAACGACTGGTCGTGCTGGGGCCCCACGGGCTTGAGGCATTTCACGGCCACCTGACGGCCGAGCGACTCGTCCCGGGCACGCCACACCTCGCCCATGCCCCCGCGCCCGATCAGATCGAGCAGTCGGTACCGGCTCTGGACCAGCCTGGTGTCCGCCATGTCGTGCTGTCGCCCCCGTCGCTCCGCCCACTGCCCCCGCGCCCTCCCCGGCGCGTCCAGTATGGCCGCCCGGGGCGCGATCCGTACGCGGCGGGGCGGCCTGCGGGGCCGTTCGACCCGTCGCGGCCGGGCGCGGCCGGGTGGAGGCCGTCGGCAAAGCCGCGTGACGCCCGGGGCGACGGCGTCGTTCGGCACCGGCCGCGGAGCGGGGTGGGCCGGGGTGGTTCAGCGCTGTTCGCGGAGCACGGTGAGGCGGCGTCTGTACTCGTCCTCGTCGATCTCCCCGCGGGCGAACCGTTCCGCGAGAAGGTCCTCGGCCCGTCGGCCGCCGCCCCAGCCGGCCTCGCCGGAGGGCGGACCCGACCGGTTCCCGCGCCCGCCGCCGAGGTAGCGGGTGAGGGCGACGATCCCGGCGATCAGCAACGACCAGAACACCACCATGATCACGGCCATGAGGAGCCATCCGCCGCCCCAGCCGTCGTACCACATCATGCCGATCACCTTCTGCCGGACGACCGTTCGTCCCCGTTCGCCCCCCTACCCGTTCCCCGTCCCCGTCCCCCAGTGTGACGCGGCGCGCCGTCGGCCGGCGAGGGGAGGAACGGGCCCTGCCGGGAGGCGACGGCCCGTCCGGCCCTCGCGTCAGTCGTGCGGTACGACGGCGACGGGGCAGCGCGCGTGGTGGATGGCGGCCTGGGCCACGGGTCCCAGGTGCGGCGCCAGGGGACGGTGGTGCCTGCGCCTGCCGACGACCAGCAGGTCGGCGCCCTCGCAAGCCCGTACGACGGCTTTGGCGGGGCTGGCGAGCACGGCGCTGTCGATGACCTCCACCCTCGGGAACCGGTCGCGCCAGGGGCGGAGGGTCTGGCCGAGGAGCTTGCGCGCGTCCCGGGCGATCGCGTCCGTCACACCGTGGTCCACGCCCCAGGGCACGTACGCGTCCACCGGCAGGCTCCGGCCGTGGACGGCCCGCAGGGGGCTGCCGCGCGCGGCGGCGGACTCGAAGGCGAATGCGAGCAGTTCGTCGCAGGGCCCTTGCGGGTCGAGCGCCACCACCACGCCGCCCGCCGCGGCCCGCCGGGGCGGCGGGCCGTCCTCGTCCGTGCCCGCGCGCACCAGGACCACGGGCCGCTCGGCACGTGCCACGACGGGCATGCTGATGTCGCCGAGGAAGTAGCTCTCGACGGGCACCAGGCCCCGTGAACCGAGCACGACCATCTCGGACTCCGCCGCCGCGCGCAGCAGCGCGTCCTCGGCGTCGTCGGCGACCAGGCTGCCGACGACGGAGAGGCCCGGGTGGCGGGCCTGGATCTCCGCCTTCGTGTGTTGCACGATCCGCCGCGCCCAGTAGTTCTGGTCCATCTCGGCCGGTACGCGGGCCGGTTCCGGCACCAGCAGGGGCCACGCGTGCAGCAGGCGCAGGGTGAGTCTGCGCCGCTCGGCCTCGTCCGCGGCCCAGCGGGCGGCGGCCAGGCTCTCCGGCGACCCGTCGAGGCCGACGGTGACGACTGGATCCATGACGACTTGCCTCCGTCTCGCGAGAAGCGGGGAACGACGGTGTGCGTGTGCCGCCTTCCCGTACCGCCTGCCTGTCACCGCCGTGTCCCGTCACGGGGCGGCGCCCGGGGTTGGGGCCTGCGCCCGGACGGCGACGCGGCTGCGGCTTCGGGAGCATCCGCGGGGAGGCGGCGAGCGCGGGTCGCGCTCCTTTCGAGAAGTACCGCAGATGCGCCGAGGGCGCATACGGAGCCCATCGGCGCGGACGTCGCGGTCCTCGGCGCGGACGTCGCGGTCCTCGGCGCGGACGCGGCGGTCTCACGTCCCGCCGGAGGCACCGCGGGTCTCGTCGTCCGCCCGGGGCGTCAGGTGCGCCGTCACGGACACCACACCGTCGACGCTCCGGCACAGCCGCTCGATGACGGGGACGAGGCCCTTGGACTCGACGGATCCGGTGAGGACCACCTGCCCCTGCCGGACCTCGATGGTCACCGCAGCGGGATCGAGGCCCATCGTCCCCCGCAGCACGTCGCGGTCGATCTCCTCGCGGATGGCCTCGTCGCGGCGCAGGAAGACCCGCAGCAGGTCCCTGCGGCTGATGATGCCCAGCAGTTTGTCCGTCTCGTCGACGACGGGCAGCCGCTTCACGTCCTGCACCTCCATGAGACGGGCCGCCTCGACGACGGTCCACTCCGGACGCGCGCACACCGCGGGGGCCGACATCAGTTCCTCCGCCCTGGCTCCCTCCGCCTTGGCCCGCTCCCACGCCTCGATGCGCGGGATCGGTGTCAGGCCGGACGGGTCGTCCCGGTCGGAGCACTTGCGCAGCAGATCGGCCTCGGACACCACCCCCATGGGCCGGTCCAGCTCGTCCACCACGGGCACCGCGGTGACGTCGTTCTCGGCCAGCAGTTCGACGATCTCCTTGAACGGCAGGTCACGCCGCGCCCGGACGACGTCCCGGGTCATGAGCTCTGCAACCGTTCGGTGCTCCATGCGACTTCCCCTTCGGGATGTGACGACCGACGGTCCGGGAGTGGTCGTCCACGCCCGGAAGTGGTCCTGTGTCGAGCGGATCAGGAACCCCGGCTCGCGCGGCCCGGCCGACCGGGCCACTCCTCGGGGCCGGTGCGGCCCGGGAACGGCCCGCGGGCCCTACGGCGCGGTGCGTTCCTCCTGGTGCGGCGGCACGCCGTGCGTGGCGGTTCGAGTACGCGGTTCGAGTCGGGTACGCGGTACCAGTACACACCTGTCCGGTCCGGCTCGCCCCGGCGGGTCGTCGTCGGTCGTCGTGCGGCGCTGACGCTTGACTTCGGGCACGGTCATCTTCGTAACGTCGCCGCATGTCGGACGAGAAGGGCTCGAGTGGATCCGGAAGACTGGCCCGCCCGCTGTACGAGCGGGAGCTGTACCGGCTCCAGACGGAGCTGGTGAAGCTCCAGGAGTGGGTGCGGTCCGAAGGCGCACGGCTCGTCGTGGTGTTCGAGGGACGTGACGCGGCGGGCAAGGGCAGCACGATCAAGCGCGTCACCCAATACCTCAATCCGCGCGTGGCGCGCATCGTCGCACTGCCCCGCCCCACCGAGCGCGAGCGCGGCCAGTGGTACTTCCAGCGCTACGTCGAGCACCTTCCCGCCGCGGGGGAAGTCGTCCTGTTCGACCGGAGCTGGTACAACCGCGCGGGCGTCGAGCACGTCATGGGGTTCTGTACTCCGGAGGAGCATCGGCGTTTCCTCCGCCAGTGCCCGGTCTTCGAACGGATGCTGGTCGAGGACGGCATCCTGTTGCGCAAGTACTGGTTCTCGGTGAGTGACGCGGTGCAGGAGCAGCGGTTCCGGCGACGGCTGCGGGATCCCACCCGCCGCTGGAAGCTCTCCTCGCTGGACCTGGAGTCGATCAACCGCTGGGAAGCGTATTCACGGGCCAAGGACGACATGTTCGCCCGTACGGACACTCCCGACGCGCCCTGGTACGTGGTCGACAGCGACGACAAGCGCCGGGCACGGATCAACATGATCGCGCATCTGCTGTCGACGGTGCCGTACGAGGACCTCGCACCACCGGTGGTCGAACTGCCCCCACGCCCGCCGGCCACCGGATACCGGCGTCCGCCGAGGGAGCTTCAGACGTTCGTCCCCGACCACGCGGCCGAACTGGGCGGGTGAGACGGGTTCCCGGCCCGCCGTGCCTCCGGCGGGATGACGGCCACGGGGCAGTCGGCGCGGTGGAGCAGGGAGCGTGTCACCCGGCCGAGCGGGGAGCCGAGACGGGTGCGGCGGCGGTGGGTTCCGACGACGATCAGGTCCGCGGCGGCCGAGCGGCGGACCAGCACCTCGGCGGGCGTTCCCTCGACGACGGCCGAGCGCAGCCGGACCGCCGGGTGGTCTCGTACGCACCGGGCGACCGCGTGGTCGATCACCGTCGCCGCGCGTTCCTTGCAGTAGAGGTGCGGCTCACCGGCGGCACGGGGATGGTCGGCGCGGTCGCCGGGTGGGCACCGCCAGGCGTGCACGGCGTCCAGGACGCAGTCCCGCACCGCCGTCTCGTAGAAGGCGAACCGCACGGCGGGCCCTTCCTCCGGTTCCGCGACGCCCAGCAGGATCCGCCCGTGCGCGGCCTCGACACCCGCCTCGTCGCCGCGCACGACGACGACGGGGCACGGGGCCGACGCGGTCACGGCCGAGCTGACCGAGCCGAGCAGGAGCCCGGCGACCGCGCCGGTGCCCCGCTCGCCGACGATCAGCATCCCGGCGTCGCGCCCCTCGCGCAGCAGGACGGACGCCGGGTCTCCGGGCAGCACCTCGGCCGAGACCTCGGCCTGCGGACGGTGACGGCGGGCCCGCTCGGCGGCCGTCTCCACGATGTTCTCGGCACGTGCCCGTTGTGAGGAGCGTCGGGCGGCACGGGCCGCGCTCCCGTCGCCCGCGCGCCCGGACACGTACACCACCCGCAGGGGCAGCCCGTGGACGGCCGCCTCGTCGGCGGCCCAGGTGACCGCTCGCAGAGCCGTGTCCGATCCGTCCACACCCGCGACGACGGACGGCTTCGTCATCGTCCCCACCGCCTTCCACTGCGCCGGTCAGGAATTCCCCCGCTTTCCACGGTGGCACCGGAGCGGTCCCTTCGTGAGGACCGTCCGGCCCTTGTCCGTGCTCCGGACGGGCGGCCGCCCCCGGCCCCGTCGGCCCCGCGACGCCTCCGGCTGGCCCGCAAGGTGAGGGGGGCCGATAGTGGAGGAAGGCGGGCGGAACCGCGCGGTGCGGCCGGCGGTCCGGGAGGACGGCGCGGCGGGAGGAGGGTGCCGTCGATGTCGAAGGCCACGAGCACCGACCTCTACGAGGTCACCATGGCCCAGTCGTATCTGCGCGAGGGCATGACCGGGCCCGCCACGTTCAGTCTGTTCGTCCGCGAGCTGCCGCCGGACCGGGGCTTCCTGGTCTGCGCGGGCCTGGAACCGGTGCTCGCCTACCTCGCCGACTACCGGGTGGACGCGGACGACGTGGCCGTGTTCGCCTCCGTGACGGGGCAGCGGCGCGAGGACCTGGCACCGCTGCTCGACCTCGAGTTCGAGGGCGAGGTCCGGGCGGTGCCCGAGGGGCGCGTCGTCCTGGCCGGTGAGCCGCTGCTGGAGGTCACCGCCCCTCTTCCGCAGGCCCAGCTCGTGGAGACGTACGTGCTCAACCAGGTGAGCCACCAGACCGCTGTGGCCTCCAAGTGCGCCCGGTGCGTGCTGGCGGCCGACGGGCACCCGGTCGTGGACTTCTCCCTGCGCCGCACGCACGGCATCGAGGCCGGGCACCAGGCCGCCCGGCTCGGGGCCATGGTCGGTTTCGCCGGGACCAGCAATGTGGCCGCCGCCCATGCCGAGGGCCTGGCCGCGGTCGGCACGATGGCCCACTCGTACGTGGAGGCGTTCGGCACCGAGGAGGACGCGTTCCGCGCCTTCGCCCGGTCCCGTCCCGGCCCGGTGACCCTTCTCGTGGACACGTACGACACCGTGGCGGGTGTGGAGACGGCGGCGAGGGTGCTGCGCGAGCTGGGGCTGGGCCCCGGGTGTGCCGTCCGCCTCGACAGCGGGGACCTCGGGGCCCTGGCCGTGCAGGCCCGGGCCGTGCTCGACGCCGCCGGGCTGCGGGAGACCCGGATCGTGGCCAGCGGGGGGCTCGACGAGTTCGCGGTGGACGACCTGGTCCGTGCGGGGGCGCCCGTCGACACGTTCGCGGTCGGCACCCGGGTCGGCGTCTGCGCGGACGCGCCGTACCTGGATTCCGCGTACAAGCTGGTCGAGTACGACGGCCGCCCGGTGATGAAGCTGTCGTCGGCCAAGGTGACGGCGCCGGGCCGCAAGCAGGTGTTCCGGCGGCCGGGGCAGGCGGATCTCATCGCCCTCGCCGACGAGCGGCCGCCGCCCGGCGCGGTCCCGCTGCTGGAGGCGGTCATGCGGGAGGGACGCCGGGCCTCGCCCCGCACGGGGTCGGCCGAGGCCCAAAAGCGGTTCACCGCCGATCTCGCGGCGCTGCCGCCCCGGGCCCGCGCCGTACGGGCACCGGTCGCGCCGAGGGCGGAGCTCTCCCCGCGTCTCGTGTCGCTCACGGCGGACGTCCGCCGGTACACCGAGGCGCGTTTCACGGGGGACGGCCACCGGTCCGTCCACCCGGCCGCACGGCCCGGCACGGGGAGCCGCCCCGCCCGTCGGGAGGGGCCGGTCGGCCCATGTCCATGAACCGGTCGCCCGGCGATGCTGACTCCGGACCCACCACCAGGAGGCTGTCGATGAGCACTTCTCCGACCCGTGTCACCGCTCTGCCCGCCCAGTTCCGCACCCGGTTGCTGCGCGTCGGCCGGGAGGTCAACTTCGACGAGGGCGTCCGCCTCTTCGACGAGGGGGACTACGCGGACCGCTTCTGGATCCTGCGCTCGGGCACCGTCACGCTGGACTTCCGCGTCCCGGGCGGTCGCTCGGCCTCGATCGAGAACCTGGGCCCTGGTGAGCTGGTGGGCTGGTCCTGGCTCTTCGAGCCCTACCTGTGGCACCTCGGAGCGGAGACGATGACCCCGGTCCGCACCCACGAGTTCGAGGCCGCGACCATACGGATGATGATGGACGCGGACCCCGCCTTCGGTTCCGCCGTCGGCCACTGGGTCGGGCAGGTTCTCGCCCACCGGCTGCAGGCCGCGCGGATCCGTCTGCTCGACCTCTACGCCCCGCACGGCGGCGGCTCGCTCTGAGGAGTCGCGGGGGCGTGCCGGCCAACCAACTTACGGAGCACCCCATGGCCGCATCCCGATACACCGTCAGCGATGTGATGACCCATACGGCCGTGGCCATCGGCCGCGACGCCTCGTACAAGGAGATCGTCGAGCTGATGTACGCGTGGAAGGTCAGCGCGGTGCCGGTGCTCGAGGGCGAGGGCCGGGTCGTCGGTGTCGTCTCCGAGGCGGACCTGCTGCCCAAGGAGGAGTTCCGCGCGGACGGTCCGGCGCCGGGCCGTGGGGTCGAGGAGGCGTCCAAGGCCGACGCGGTGCTGGCCGAGGAACTGATGTCGAGCCCGGCCGTCACCGTCCACCCGGACGCCACGCTCGCCGAGGCCGCCCGGATCATGGCGCGCAGGCAGGTCAAACGCCTGCCCGTCGTGAACCGTCTCGGCATGCTGGAGGGCGTCGTGAGCCGCAGCGACCTGCTGAAGGTGTTCCTGCGCCCGGACGAGGAACTGGGCGAGGAGATCCGGTCCGCCGTGTTCGCCGGGCTGCCCGTCCCGGACCGTGTGGACTTCGACGTGCTGGACGGGGTCGTGACCCTTCGGGGGCCGCTCCGCAACCGTGCCCTGCTGCCGCTGCTGGTCCGGGCCGTCCGTGCCGTCGAGGGCGTCGTGGACGTGCGCGTGGAGTTCACCTGAGCCCCCGGTTCGCCCGGGCTCCCGGCGCACCGGGTTCCGGGCGATCGTCCGGCGGCGGGTGTGGTCGGCGCGGCCCCAGGAACCCGCTCAGGAGAGCCGCGTCCTCGAGGAGGCACCTGGACGGGCCCAGAGGCTCGGTCTCCGGGACGGAACGCAGCACGCGGACGTACGACGCGGCGGATGCCACGGGCCAAAGACCGGTCCGCGCCGGTCCGTCTCGTCCGCCGTCCGGGCCGAGGGCGGATGTCGGCCCTCGGACGGTTCGGTGCCGATGACGCTCTGCAGGTGTCCGGGGACCGGCGTCCGGTGTCCGGAGCCCGTCCGCCGGTGTCCGGGGTCCCCGCCCAAGGTCCGCCCGCGGTGTCCGGAGCCCGTCCGTCGGTCTCCGGCGTCCGTCATGCCTCGCTCTTCTGCCCGGTCCGGCGCCGCGGAATGAGCTGCACGGGGCAGTGCGCGTGGTGCACCAGGCTGTGCGTGGCGCGGCCGAGGGTGGGGCCGATGTACCCGGGTGACCGCCGTCCGCCCATCACCAGCAGGTCCGCATGGCGCGACGCCTCCACCAGGGCCGCGGCCACGGACAGGCTCTTCTCGGCGTCCGCCCGCACGGTCAGTCCCGGGAACTCGTCGTGGATCCGGTCGGTCAGGGCGGTCAGACGGCGGGCGTGTTCGCCGACGACGGTGTCGACGCCGTCGAGCATGGGCGCGGCGGCCCCGGCGGACTCGAACACGTTCCATACGTGGAGCAGTCGCAGCGTCGCCCCGCGGATCTCGGCCTCGCACGCCGCGTACCGGGCGCATTCGGTGTCGTTCTCGTCGCGGACGGCGGCCAGGACGACACCGGTCACCGCTTCGTCGTCCCCGCCCCTGACCACGACGACGGGGGTCGTGGCCGCCGCGACGGTCCTCAGCCCGACGGATCCGAGCATGAGGTACGCGAACCCGCCCAGCCCTCGGCTGCCGACCACGACGGTGCCCCGAAGACCCGCGGTCCGTTGCAGGCTGGGCACGGGTGCGCTGCGGCTGAACTCCGCCGTGACGCGCAGGCCGGGGAACCGTTCCGCGACGACGGCCGCGGTGCCCCGCAGCAGTTCGTAACCCGCGTTGCGCACGCCCTCGATGCTGTCCGCCGAGAGGTAGAGACTCCGTGTGTCCGTGTCCGCGCCGTGGACGATGTGGAGCAGGGTGCCCCGGCGTGCCGCCTCGTCCGCCGCCCAGAGCACTGCGCGGCGGGCCGGCTCGGAGCCGTCGACGCCGACCACGACGGAGCCCAGTTCCGGGCGGCCGATGCTGCCTTCCATGGTTCCTCCTGACCGAGTTGCGTCGGTGGGTCGGCTCGCACGCCCGTAGCCCAGGCGCCGCGCGCAGGGCCTGTCAGGGCCGCCCGGGGGCCGATGGCCCCTGTCCGCGTCCCATCCTGCCCCCGTCCGAGCGCCCGAGCCGGGCCGACCGGCCCCGGCCGCTCCCCGTTCGGCCCTTCTCCTCCGGGCGCGGCCGGGCGGATCGTGGCTCGTGGAAGATCCGTGCCGTTTCGTCCGTGCGGGTCTCGGCAGGGGTCTGCGCGAGGCGGCGGAAGGGGCTGCCGTGAAACGCATCGGAGCGGCCGACGTGATGACCGACGCGCTCGCCTCGGTCGTTTCCGCCACCTCCTTCCCGGAGGTCTCGAGGCTCCTCGCACAGCACGACATCAGCGCACCGCCCGTCCTCGACACCGAGGACCGTGTGACCGGCGTCGTGTCCGGGGGCGACCCGCTGGGCCGACGGGCGCCGGGGCGTCGGGGAACGACGACGGACCGGGCCCCGCACGCCGCCGGCCCGCCGGCCCGCCGGTCGCGTCGCCTCCGCCGGTCCGGTGCCCGGTGATCCGACGGCAGCCGTTCCGCAGGGTCCCGCCTCACCGCCGCCGATGTCGTGGCGGCGCCGCGGTGACGGTCCGCACCACAAAGAACGCACCGGACGGGCACGGATTCCTCGACCACGGCCGGTGCTGCCCGGCCCGGGGAGGTCATCATGAACCCACGCATCGTCGTCGGCTTCGACGGAACCGCGGAGAGCGTCGCGGCGTCCCGTTGGGCCGCGCGGGAAGCGCTCCTGCACGGCGTGCCCCTGCATCTCGTCCACGTCGAGGAGTCGTTCACGGTCCTCGACGTCCCCGTGGCCGGATCCGGTCCGCGCCCCGAGAACGGGGACGCCGACGAACTCCTGCGCGGGGCCCGCGAGGAACTGCTGGAGGAACACCCGCGGCTGGAGATCGGCTACGAATCGCTCGGCGGCCGCCCGGCGGCGGCACTGGCCGCCGCCGCGACGGACGCGGGCATGCTGGTTCTCGGCTCCCGGGGACTGGGCACCCTCGCAGGTGTCGTCCTCGGTTCCGTCGGCATGGCGGTCGTCCACGCCGTGGAGCGACCGGTCGTCCTGGTACGTGCCACGCGGGACGCGGTGCCGCGCGCGGGGGAAGGTCACGTCGCGGGCGACGTGGTCGTGGGCGTCGACACCGGTCGTCCGTGCGACGCCCTGCTCTCCTTCGCGTTCGAGGAGGCCGCACGGCGGCGTTGCACGCTCGTCGCGGTGCACAGCTGGACGCCGCCCCCGCTGGCGGGGTACGGAGCCGCCTACAGCCCGGAGCGCAACGCGCGGATGGCCGAGGCCATGAGGACCGAGCTGGACGACATGCTGAAGCCCTGGCACGACAGGTGTCCGACGGTCGCCCTCGACGCGCGGTCCGGGATCGGACGCCCCGCCGAACAGTTGCTGGAAGCGGGAGCCGCGGCGGATCTCGTGGTCGTCGGCCGCCGTGTCCGCCGGTCCCGGATCGGCGGACACATCGGTCCGGTGGCCCACGCGATGCTCCACCACTCCGCCGCCCCGGTCGCCGTCGTCGCCCACGCATGAGCCCCCGTGCGGCGCGAGTCCGCACGCGCATGCCCGTGCACGACGGGTGCGGTGCGCGCGGCCCTGTCGCCGTCGCACCCCGCGCCCCGGCCGGTCGCGGTCGGTGTTGGCCCTCAGTAGGGCATGCGGCGGCCGGAAGGCGTGCGCAGGTCCGGCTGGAGGGGTCTGCGGGGCTTCCTCGGCCGGACCCGGATCCGTGTGCGCCACATGGTTCTCACCTCTTCGGGAGCCGGAATCGCTCGCCAGGAGTCGGGGACCGCCCGGACAGGGCCCAGAGCCCTGGGCGGGGTGCGGCGCGCCGGACTTCCCGCCGCTCCGCGGCGGTCCGGGACATGCGTCCGACTTCCACGATCGCTCCCCCGGCGGGGACATCGCAGTGCCGAGTGGGCCACAGCGCGCAGGGGCCGGTCGGCCCATGGCCGGGGACCGCCCGGACGAGCCCGGAGCCCTGGGCGAGGTGGGGCGCGCCGGGCGGCACGTCCCGGACCCCGCCGGGCCTGGCGCCCGCTCCCGTCACCGGCGCCGACGACGGTCGGTCGACCGCCCCCGGCAGGCCGGTTCAGACGCCCCAGTAGAGACGTTCGAGGTCGACGAGCATGACCTCGCCGCGGGCGTGGGCGGCGTGCAGTTCGGGGCTGAATCCGGATGCGCCGTAGAGCGCCGGGCGGACACGGCCGGTGTCGCCGAGGGGTTCGAGGCGGTCCAGGATGCGGCGCAGGTGCTGCAGATGGCGGATGTCCATGCCGGTGTTCCAGCGCGCGAGCCCCAGGGAGACGAGGGGGCCGCTCAGGAGGCCGTCCCTGCGGCGGACCACGACCTCGGCGTCGAGCCCGGTGGTCGCCGAGGGGTCGCTGAGGGAGCCGTGCGACACGGTGACGTGGTCGGCCCCGAGGGCGGACCAGTCGGCGTAGCCGGCCGCCCAGTCCCGGCAGACCTGGGCGAACCGGCGTCCGGCGACCAGGGTGTCGAAGTCGGTCCGTGCCTCCTCCCACACGGTCTCGGCATCGCTCTGTTCGAGGGCGGCTCTGCGCGGGCGCGCCACGGCGTGCTCGAAGGCGAGGAGCGGGTCGGCGATGTGGTGGCGTGTGATGCCCGGCTGCAGTCCGTCCGGTTGCGAGTGGAGCAGGCCGTGGTCGCGGAGGACGGCGAGGGCGCGCAAGGTGTCGGACGGCAGCGGCTGCGCGAGCCCTGACCGGGGGACGCGGATGCCCGGCCGCCCAGGAAGGAGCCGTATCCGGATGTCCCGGTGGCGACCCGTCGGGCAGGTCGACCATGTCGCCCGTGCTCGTCGCGACCTGTTCGCCGTCGATGACGGAGGTGAGCGGTCGTGACGTCCTGCGACGTGCATCCCCGGGCAGTGGACAGGTCCGGCGGGCGATCGGGGCGGAGCCCGGCTGGGCGAACCCGCCGTCGCCGGGCGTGCACAGGGCCTCTGCCTCGCGTTCGCGCTCGGCGTCGTGACCGCTGAAGTCCCAGGTCCAGCCCGTGCCCGAGCGCGCGCGATCGCCGGACGCGGACTCATGGCCGGCCCGGGGCCACGATCTCGTCGTGCTGGGTCCCGCCCAGCACCACTTTGAGGGCCCCCGTATCCCCGGCCCGTGCGAACACGTCGTACGCCTCCTCCATCTGTCCCAGTTCGAAGCGGTGGGTGATCAGGGTCGACGCGGAGAGCCGTCCCACGGCCGTCATGCGCAGCAGCATGGGTGTCGAGTACGTGTCGACCAGCCCGGTGGTGAGGGTGATGTCCTTGATCCACAGGTCTTCGAGGTGCAGCGTCGCAGGGCCGCCGTGCACCCCCACGTTCGCGACACGGCCTCCGGGCCGCACCATGCGGGTGCACATCTCGAAGGTCTCGGGCACGCCGACGGCCTCCATGACGACATCGGCGCCGAGCCCGTCGGTGAGGTCCTCGACGAGCCGTTCCGGTTCCTCGGCCGCGTTCACCGTCGCGTCGGCGCCCAGGGAGCGCGCGGCGGCCAGCCGGGACTCCGCGAGGTCGACGGCGACGACGCGCCCGGGGCTGTAGAGGCCCGCGCAGACGACGGCGGCCAGTCCGACGGGTCCGGCGCCGACCACGACGACGGTGTCGCCCGGACGCACTCCGCCGTTCAGCACACCGACCTCGTAGGCCGTCGGGAGGATGTCGGCCAGCAGCACCCCGTCACCGTCGTCGACGGACGCCGGCAAAGGGTGCACGGACAGGTCGGCGAAGGGCACCCGTACGTATTCGGCCTGGGTGCCGTCGATGGTGTGGCCCAGCACCCAGCCTCCTCCCCCCTGGCACTGGCCGTAACGGCTCTCGCGGCAGAAGCGGCACCGGCCGCACGGGGAGACGCAGGAGACCAGGACGCGGTCGCCGGGGCGCACGGTACGGACGTCCGATCCGGTCTCGACCACGGTGCCGACGGCCTCGTGGCCCAGAATCAGTCCGGGCGGCACGTCGAGCACGTCGCCCTTGACGATGTGGAGGTCGGTGCCGCAGATCGTCACGACGTCCACGCGGACGACGGCGTCGGCGGCGTCGATGACAGCCGGGTCCGGGACGTCCTGCCACGTGGTCCGTCCCGGGCCCTGGAAAACGAGTGCCTTCACGACGGCGTCCTTCCCGAGTGCTTTCCCGAGCCGTGTCCCCGTCCCCCGTGTCCGAGTCGTGTCCCCGTCCCCCGTCCCCCGTGCCCCGAGTCGTGTCCCCGCCCGCCGTGTCGTGTCCCCGGCGTGCCGTGTCGTGTCCCCGGCGCCGTCGCGCGCGTGGGCCTGCCGCGTGCGTGGGCCTGCCGCGTGCGTGGGCCTGTCGTCGTGCGCCGCCCCTCGCTCCCAGGCTGACCCGGCACACGGCCTCCGCGCTTGGGCCGGTCGGCCCTCGCCCGGGCCTGTCGGCCCCTGGTCCCCGTGGCACCGGGGACATGAGGGTGAGGGCGTTGCCTCCCGGCTGACGAGCGGCGACCGGGACCGGCGCACCGTCCGGACCTGTCCGGGCCGGTTCTCCGGTGTCGGTCGCCGGTCCCCGTCGTCCGCCCGCCCCGCCTGTCCAGCCCGTCCTGCCCGTCCTGCCCGTCCACCGAGGAATGCCATGAGCTCTGCCCGGTACACCGTCGACGACGTGATGACGAGGGCCGTCGTCACGGTCGCGCCCGACACGGAATTCAAGGAGATCGTCACGACCATGGAGCGGTGGAAGATCACCGCCGTACCGGTCGTCGACGACGAATCCCGTGTCGTCGGCGTCGTCTCCGAAGCCGACCTGCTGGCGAAGGAGGAGTTCCGAGCGCACCCGATCGGCATGATCGAGCAGATGAGGCGTCTCGGCGACACCGCCAAGGCGGGTTCGGTCAGGGCCGGGGATCTGATGTCGAGCCCGGCGGTCACGGTCCGGCCCGACGCATCGCTTCCGCAGGCCGCCCGCCTCATGGCCGAGCAGCGTGTCAAACGCCTTCCGGTCGTGGACGACTTCGGCGGTCTCAAGGGCGTGGTCAGCCGCGCCGACCTCCTCAAAGTCTTCCTCCGGGCCGACGGCGCACTCGCCGCCGACGTGCACCGCGAGGTCGTCGACCGACTGCTCCCCGCCGGGGAACGGTCGGTGGAGATCGCCGTCGCCCAGGGCGTGGTCACCCTGTCCGGTCACCTCCACGACAGCTCACTCATCCCCGTCGCGGCCCGCCTCGCGCAGTCCGTGGAAGGCGTGGTCGACGTGGACTGCCGGATCGAAGGCGCGGCACGCGTCTGAGCCGTCCCGCACCGGACGCCGCTGCGGGAGCGACGCGCCTTCAGGAGTGCGGGACGAGGAGGACCGGGCAGTGCGTGTGGTGCACAACGGCGTGTGTCACGTGCCCGAGCGGTGACCCGATGCGGTGGGAACGCCGCCGCGCCCCCATGACGATCACGTCCGCGTCGGTGGTCGCCCGCACCAGCGCCTCGGAGACGGATCCGGCGCGGACGACCCGTTCGGTCACCGACAGGTCCGGGAACTGGGCGCGCACGGGCTCGACGATCCGTGCCGTGGCTCGCGTCCGCTCCTGCGCGAGCCGTTCCGCGCCCTCGAACGCGGTCGCCGTGCTGCCGACGTTCTCGAAGAAGGACCAGGCGCTCACCACCCGCAGCACGGCGCCGTCCCGGCCGGCCAGCCGGGCGGCGCAGTGCAGGGTCGTCCCGTCGCGTTCGTCCCGCGCCGCCGCCAGGACGACGCCCGCCCGTTCGCGTTCCTCACCGGACTCACCGGGCACGACGACGACCGGAACCGACGCGTGGGCAACCAGATCGAGCGAGTCCGACCCGACCAGCAGCGGCGCGAATCCCCCACGCCCGCGCGAGCCGACGACGACCGTGGCGTCGGGATCCGCCTCGCCGAGCAGGCAGGGCGTCGTCCAGTTCCCGCACAAGGTCGTGGTCACCGGGACGGCGGGGGCCTGCCGACGGGCGAGCCCGGCGGCCTCGTCCAGCACCGAGTTCCCGAAGCGCACGATCCGTCGGCGGTCCTCCTCGCAGAGGTACGGACTTCCCTGACCGGCCCCGAGGGCGTGCACGATGTGCAGCGCCGTTCCCCGGGCGGCAGCCTCGCCCGCCGCCCATCGCACGGCCCGCAGCGCGTGACCGGAGCCGTCGGTGCCGACCACGACCGGCCCCGTCATGATCACCTCCTGCGGGGTGCTCCCCATGCTCTCTCCTCGTGTCTTCCTCGTGTCTTCCTCGCGCCTGCCTCGCGCCTGCCTTGCGTCTTCTGTGCGTCTTCCTCGCGATTTCCGCGGCCTCGGCCCGGTTCGCGGCCCCGGCCGGTTCCGCGGCCCGAACGCAGGCGTCATGGGCCCGTACGGTCATCCTGCGCGTCCCCCGGGGTTCGCGGCACGGGCCGGTTGGGCGCGAGAGCAGGCCGGTCGGCCCATGCGCCGCGCTCCATGGAGGCGCACCATGGAGCCGACGACGAAGGCACGTGGAACGGCGGAAGAAGGCGGGGCACGGCGCGGGCCGTCGGCGGACCGGACCTCCACGCGGGCCGGGAGCCGGAGCCCTGACGGCCGGAACGGATCCACGAAGGACGTGTACGACATGATGCGCGCAGAGAGTCATCCGTCGGGCAGTTGCCCGGAACGGGCCCCTTCGGGAGAGCTGGGCCGCCGGGTGGCGATGCGGCGCGAACAGCTCGGGCTCAGCCGGGAGCAGGTCGCGGAGCGGGCCGGTGCCGCACCCGGCTACCTCCAGTACGTCGAGGAGCACCAGGCGACACCCGGCATCGGGTTCCTGCTGCGGCTGGCCGAGGCGCTGGAGAGCACGGTGGCCGAGTTGACCGGGTGCACCGCGGACCTGCCCCCCGGCCTGGGCCGCGCCGGGTATCACACACAGCTGCTCGAGCTCGATCCCCGGGAGTGTCATCTGCTGCTGTCCACGCACGGTGTGGGCCGTATCGGTGCGATGACGGACGACGGACCGACCATCCTCCCGGTCAACTACGTCGTGGACGGTGAACACATCGCCTACCGGAGCGCCCGCGACTCGTTCCTCTCCACCGTCGCGGGCCGGACGGTCGCCTTCGAGGTGGACCACATCGACGAAGCCCTGAGCCAGGGATGGAGCGTCCTCGTCGTCGGCACGGCGACGGCCGTCGACGATCCGGGGGCCGCCCGGCGGCTGGACGAACACGCCTACACCACGCCCTGGGCCGGCGGCCCGCGGGACGTGTGGCTGACGATCACCCCCACGCGCGTCACCGGGCGCCGCATCCTTGTCCGTGGGAGCCACGCCGCCCCGGGCGGGGGCCACCGGCCGGACGGACGGACCCCGCACGGTGCACGGCCCTGAGCCCCGCCGCGCGGAGGAAGCCTGCTCGACCACCGTGGAAGCGGGCTCCGCCGTCCGGTCGCCGCAGGACCCGTTCGGCCCTGGTGTGCCGCTCCCGGCGCGGACCACGATGAGGGGAAACGGGTCCGCACGCCCTCGGGCAGCGGGTCCGCGTCGTTCGGCGACAACGAGGAGGGCGCCATGAGCGCGGAGCCCGGCTTCCCGGCACGCGAACCGATCCGTGTGTTCCTGCTCGACGACCACGAGGTCGTCAGACGCGGGGTGCAGGATCTGCTGGACGCGGAGCCGGACATCGAAGTCGTCGGCGACGCCGGCACCGCCGATCAAGCGCTGGCCCGGGGACCGGCGCTCCGCCCCGATGTCGCGATTCTCGACGTGCGGCTTCCGGACGGCGACGGCATCACGGTCTGCCGTGAACTGCGCTCCCGGATGCCGGAACTGGCCTGTCTGATGCTCACCTCGTTCGACGACGACGAAGCGCTGCTCGACGCGATCATGGCCGGTGCGGCCGGTTACGTGCTCAAGGAGATCAAGGGGTCCGACCTCGTCGCCGCCGTCCGCACCCTGGCCTCCGGGCGCTCCACCCTCGATCCGGCGACCACGGCCCGGCTGATGAACAGCCTGCGCGAGGAGGAGTTCGGTGCCGAATCCGCGCAGGACGACGCGCTGTCGGGGCTGTCGCCGCGTGAGAAGGACGTCCTCGCCCTGATCGGTGACGGACTGACCAACAGCCAGATCGGCAAGCGCCTCTATCTGTCCGAGAAAACGGTCAAGAACCACATCTCACGTCTCCTGGCCAAGCTCGGCGTCGAGCGGCGCATCCAGGCGGCCGTGCTCGCGGCGCACACCGCGCAGTCCGCCCCGTCCGCCGGCGGTACCGGTCACCGCCGCCGATGACCTGGCCCGTGCCCCGGAACGCTCCTGGGCCGCCACACCGGGACGACGTCCCCGGGACGGTCCCGGGCGTCAGGGCGGTCGCAGCGGTACCCGCCAGCTCAGCCGGGTGCCGCCCCTCCCCGCAGGTCCCACATCCATCTCGCCGCCGAGTTTCTCCGCACGCCGTGCGAGGTTGTCGAGCCCGCTCCGGGACACCCCGTGCTCGGTCATGCCGATCCCGTCGTCGTGCTCGGTCATGCCGATCCCGTCGTCGGACACGTCGAGCGTCAGCCGCCCCTGTCCCACCGTCAGCGAGACGTCCACCGCCGTCGCCCGCGCATGGCGCGCCACATTGGTCAGGGCCTCGCCGAGAACCGCGACCACCTGCTCGGCGACGTCGGCCGGCACGTCCGTGTCGAGGAGCCCGGCCATGCGCAGGGACGGCTGGAACCCGAGGGCCCGCGCGGCCTGCTCGACCGCCCTCGCCGTCCTGACCCGCAGCCCCTGGCCGGTCCGGCCGGGGCCACGCACGCGGAGGCCGAAGATGGTCGATCGGATGATCTTGATGGTCTCGTCCAGGTCGTCCACCGCGCGCAGCAGCCGTTCGCTCGCCTGCGGCTGTTCCACGAGGCGTACCACGCTCTGCAGGGTCATGCCGGTGGCGAACAGCCGTTGAATGGCAAGGTCGTGCAGATCCCGCGCGATGCGGTCGCGTTCCTCCAGCAGGGCGATCTGCTCGGCGGACTCGCGCCGCTCGGTGAGCTCCATGGCCAGGGCCGCCTGTCCGGCGAAGGCCAGCAGGGGCGCGGTCTCCGTCTCCGTGAAGGCGGGGCTGCCGCGTGCGCGGGCCAGCAGCAGCACCCCGCAGGTCCGCTTGCCCGTGGCCATGGGAACGGCGACCGCGGGCCCGAGCCCGGTGCGTCGCAGGGCGCCGCTGGTGGCCCTCGGGTCGTGCGCGACGTCGGCGGTGGTGATCGGCTCGCCGGCGTCGAGCGCGGCCCCGGCGAACGATCCCTCGCACGGCAGGGTCAGGCCGCGGTACCGCTCGGCGTCCCTGCCCGACGCCAGGGCCACCCGGACGGTGTGTCCCCCGGAGGGAAGCGCCAGGACCCCGAGGTCCGCGGCGAGGATGCGCGAGGAGCGGTCGACGATCATGCGCCGGACGTCCGCGTCGTCGGCGCCGCCCAGCAGACCCGCGACGATCTCGTTGCCCGCTTCCTGCCAGCGCTGGCGGTCGCGCGTCCGCGCGTATTCGCGCGCGTTCTCGATGGCGACCCCCGCCGCCACCGCGAGCGTCGACAGAACGGTCTCGTCCTCGGCGTCGAACTCCCGGCCACCGCGCTTCTCGGTGAGGTACAGATTGCCGAACACCTCGTCGCGGATCTTGACGGGAACCCCCAGGAACGAGCGCATCGGGGGGTGGTTCGGCGGGAATCCGTAGGACGCGGGATGCCCGGAGAGTTCCGCGAGCCGCAACGGCCGGGGGTGGCGGATCAGCTCGCCGAGGATGCCGTGCCCCTCGGGCAGCGGCCCGATGGCCTCGCGCTCCTCGTCCATGACGCCCACGGTCAGGAACTGGGTGAGCCGGGTTCCCTCACCGACCACGCCCAGGGCCCCGTACTCGGCGTCGACCACGACGACGGCGGCCTCGACGATGCGGCGCAGCACCTGCGACAGGTCGAGCTCCCGCCCGACCGACATGACGGCCTCCAGCAGCAGGGCCGCCTCGACGGGGCCGCGTTCCACGGCGTCGAGGCGGCCCTGGAGGTCCTCCGGCAGCGTGCTCAGCCGCCGGCGCCCCCCACCGCGGTGTTCCGTCCCGTTGTCGCCCACGGTGCCTCCGTCCTGCCCCCACGCGTACGGGGCCGGCCACATCTCCACGTTAACGGCCTCTCCCACGATCGGCAGCGGCGTCGCAGCGCCTTTGACCTCCGCCTCCCGCGTCGTCGTCAGTCGCGACGTTCCCCGAGCCCTCGGCTTCGCTCGATCGAGCAGGGGAGGCTCCATTCGCCCTCGCTCCCTCCTCCGCCTTGGATTCGGGCCCCGGACACCGCTCCTTCTGCCCCTGCCCCTCGTGGGTGAGGCCGTGATCAGCAGCAAGGTCGGCCGCGGGCGTCGCCGACGTCCCGCACAGTCGAGCCCGGTTACCTGCCGAAGGCCCGCTTCGTGCTCTGCTTCAGCAAGAAACTCGGTACGAGTGCGCCTACGTGGTGCCAGGGCCGCGGCCCCTTGTCCTGGTGGGCCAGCAAGCTCTTCCAGGACGTCCAACCGTCTCGGCGTCGCCTCGCCTGCGCCTGCCGCAGGCTCGGTGCGCCCATGTTGTCCGCCGAGCCGAGCGGACAGGACGTCGTCCGCCTGGTCGCCTCACTGGCGCAGGACGTCGAGGACGACGGAACCGTCGACGGTCTCGTGGATGACCAGTTCTCCGGCCAGGCGTTCCAGGGCGGGCCGGTGGCCGCGCAGCAGCGTGAGCGCGCGCTCTTCGGCCTGGCGCAGCAGCCGGGCGACCTCCTGGTCAACGATGCGTTGGGTCTGCTCCGAGTACGCTGACCTGCCGGATTCCTCGGTCGTCTCGTCAAGGAAAGGCTGGTGGGAGAAGGCGTAGCCGATCGGTCCGAGTTCCGGGGAGAGGCCGAACTCGCGGACCATGCGGGTGGCGATCTGGGTGGCTCCGGCCAGGTCGTTGGCAGCTCCCGTCGACCCTTCGCCGAAGACGACGAGTTCGGCCGCGCGCCCGCCCAGGCGCACCGCCAGAAGGTCGTTCAGGTAGCTCTCGCCGTACAAGCGGCGTTCGGCTTCCGGGAGTTGTTCGGTGACACCGAGAGTGACGCCGGCCGGGAGGATGGTGACCTTCGCCACCGGGTCGGCGTGTTCGCACAACGCCGCGACCAGGGCGTGGCCCGATTCGTGGACGGCTACCGAGCGACGTTCCTCGGGCAGCAGCGCGTTGGAGGACTCCCGGCGTCCGAGCAGGACGCGATCGCGGGCGGCGTCCAGGTCGTGCGGCTCGATGCGGGTGCGGTCGTCCCGTACGGCATTGATGGCGCCCTCGTTGACCAGGTTGGCGAGATCCGCCCCGGAGAATCCGGGCGTGGCACGGGCGACGACGTCCAGGTCGACGTCCGGAGCCAGGTTCTTGTCGCGGGTGTGTACGGAGAGAATCGCGGCCCGTTCGGCCTTGTTGGGCAGCGGTACGGCGACCTGCCGGTCGAATCGTCCGGGGCGCAGCAGGGCGGGATCGAGGGCGTCGGGGCGGTTGGTGGCGGCGAGGACGACGATGCCGCTGGATTGGTCGAAGCCGTCCATCTCGGACAGCAGTTGGTTCAGGGTCTGCTCGCGCTCGTCGTTGCCGCCCAGCCGTGTTCCACCGCCGCGGCGCGATCCGAGTGCGTCGATCTCGTCGATGAAGATGATCGATGGAGCACGTTTGCGGGCATCGTCGAACAGGTCGCGTACCCGGGAGGCGCCGACCCCGACGAACATCTCCACGAACGCGGAGCCCGTCACCGACAGGAACGGCACGTCGGCCTCGCCGGCGACGGCCCGGGCGAAGAGCGTCTTGCCCGTACCGGGCGGTCCGGCCATGATCACGCCACGGGGCCCCTTGGCGCCTGCGGCGGTGTACCGGGCGGGATTGCGCAGGAAGTCGACGACCTCGCTGATCTCCTGCTTGACCCCGTCATAGCCGGCGATGTCGTTGAAGCCGGTGGTCGGCCGTTCCGCCTCGATGATCTTCGCGCGTGAGCGTCCGATGGCGCTCAGCCCGCCGGTCACCGACCCCGCGGCCCGGCGTCCCATCCACACGAAGAGGCCGATCAGCAGGAGGAACGGCAGGAAGGCGAAGAGCACGGACGACCACGCCGAGGCGCCGCTGCTGCCCTGACTGGCTTTGATCTGCACATGGTGTGAGGTCAGCTGTTGCTGGAGCTGGGCGCCGGTGTCCAGCGCGGTGGGAATCTGGGTGGTGAACTTCGTTCCGTTCTTCAGGGTGCCGCTGATCGCGCCTTTGTCGTTGACGTCGACCGTCTGCACCTGGCTGGTGCCGACCTTGCCGACGAAGTCGCTGTAGGACAGTGAGGCCGGATGTGGTCCGGAGCGGGCGCGGGCGAGCAGCAGGACGATGATGAGCGTCATCAGGATCCACCAGAAGAGCCACCGTCCGCCGACCGGCTGCGGTTGCCGGGGGGTGGGCGGCTCACGCGGCGGCCCGGGTTTGGCGGGCGGCGTCAGGTGCCTGTGCGGCATCCGCACTCGTGTGATCACTGATCCCACGCCCTTCCGGGCGTCTTGAACGTTGAGAAGGCCCCGCCTCGTCGGAACAGGAGACGGAACGACGACGCCGAGGGCCCTGACCGACATGGGTCCCTCAGCGCTCCGGCCGCGTGGCACCCGGTCGGTACCGTCGGCCCCTGGTCAGGTGCCGGTGATCTCGATGTGCCGGGGCTTGACGGTCTGTGCCTTGGGCACGGTGACGGTCAGCACGCCGTCGCCGAGACCGGCGCTGACGTCGTCCGGCCTGACGTCCGACGGCAGGTGTGCACGGTACTCGAAGTGCCCGGTCCGCCGGGTGCTGCGCCGCAGTACCCCTTCCCGCTCACGCTCCTTGAGGTCTCCGGTGATACGCAGTTCCCGGCCGCTGACCTCGATGTCGATGTCGTCCCGCCTGACGCCCGGGAGTTCCGCCTCGATGACGTAGGCGTCATCGGTGTCCCGTACGTCCGCTGCGGGGGACCATGCGAGCCCGGCCGGTGCGGAGGCGGCGGAGCCCAGCAACTGGTTCATCCGCTCGAACAGCTCGTCGAACTCTGCGGCGACCGGCTCGGTCCATCCCAGACCGGGAAAAGACCTTTCGAGCAGACTGCCGGGCCGGTGTCGTGCAGGCAGTGTCATCGCGGTTCACCTCCGCGGAGCAGGGCTTTCAGGTCACTGTCCATGGTGCGCGTCACGCCGGAATCAGGCGACCGCGTCTCCGGAGGGGGCTGCCCTCCCCGGTGAACGCGGCCGCGGAAGCGAGGGCCGCCGAGGGAAAGGAGCACATCGATGAAGCCGCACTGTTTCGGACCGGCCGACACCACGAACCTCCCGGCGCTCGTCCCACTGATCCGCCGCGACGGCATGGACGACGCGGACATCGCCAGGTACCTGCACACCTTCAACGTGACCGCGCGAGTCGGCGTGAGCGGGCGGGGCCGCTGGACGCCCCCGCGAGCGGTGCCCGTCGGTCCGCCGACGGGCACCGCAGAAGCAGCCTGGCGGCCGCTCGGGCTCGGCGTGCATACGGCATGGGAAAGGCCCAGAATGAGCCATGTACGTGCGACCGAGGGTGGGCCGGACTCAGAGCTCTCTCTCGGTGCCGGATCCTGGACTCTCTAGGGAGAAGGCCATGACCACTGCACGGGAGATCATGCACATCGGCGCGACCTGCATCGGGGAGAACGAGACGCTGGCCGACGCGGCGCGCAAGATGAAAGAGCTGGGCATCGGAGCCCTCCCGGTCTGCGGGGAGGACGACCGCCTCCACGGGATCATCACCGACCGTGACATCGTGGTGAAATGTCTCGCCCAGGGCAAGGACCCCGGGACGGTGACCGCGGGCCGGCTCGAACAGGGCAAGCCGATCACGGTCGACGCAGACGCAGACGCCGAAGGGGTCCTGCGGACCATGGAGGAGCACAGGATCCGGCGGCTGCCAGTCATCGAGAACCACCGCCTCGTAGGGATGATCAGTGAGGCGGATCTCGCACGCCACTTGCCGGAGGAGCAGGTGGGCCACTTCGTCGAGGCTGTCTGCGCAGCCTCCTGATTCGCCGACACCACGCATGCCGATCACGTCTCGGACACCCCGGTGGGGTCCTTTGGGGCGCATGCGGCAAGCCAGGGGCAAACACGCGGTAGCCGGCGTGCCGGGGCGTCACCTTCCCGTGGTGGGCAGGGGCGCCTCGTCGGAGTGATCTCCTTCGACGATCTGTTCTGGCGGCTGGCACAGGAACTGGCGGGTCCGGCGGCCGTGGTCGATGTCGCCGGGAAGGTCCCTGAGACCTTTCATGAGCAGGCGGATGGGCCGGTGCGCGACTCCCACCCGCTTCGGCGGTCCTGTCACTGTGCGCCCTCGGGTGTGGCCAGGGGGGCCGAACTCGCCGCTGGGATGGGGCTCGACGTCCCCGGGGAGGCGCTTGACGTTGCCTCACCGCCATGATCCGGGCCGCCTGGGCCAGCGTGACGTCGGGACGCACCGAGATGGCGGGCCAACTCATGACCTCCTCCGCGGTCACCGCTCCCGAGACCGCATTCTCGCCAACCGCTCGCCATACCTGACTGCTTCAGCGCCCGAGCGACTGCATACCCCACGGTGAGACGGCCCGCGACCAGACTCGCCCGACATCCGCCTCCCCAGCCGCCGTCGTAGCGAAGGCGACGAGGCGAAACCGCCACGGCTGGAGGGCCGAACAAACACGTCAGCACCTGGGTATGCACAGCGATTTGGTTCCGATGTCCACTGGAGCAAGCGGCTTCCCCGATGCCAACCATCCCTCATCTGTTCCAACTGAAAATCCTCGTCACGGCTCACCGCCGCACGCGCGGCATCCCCAGCCCGATCCACGAGATGATCTCCCGCTGGATCTCGTTGTTGCCCCCACCGAAGGTGAAGATGACGGCGGACCGGTAGCCGCGTTCCAGTTCGCCGTGCAGCACGGCGCCCGCCGAGCCCTCCTTGAGGGGAGCCGCCGACCCGACGACCTCCATCAGCCAGGCGTAGGCGTCGCGGCGGGCCTCGGAGCCGTAGACCTTGACGGCGGAGGCGTCCTGCGGGGTGAGGGTTCCGTCCTGGACGGCGGAGACCATCCGCCAGTTGAGCAGTCGCATGGCGTCGAGCCTGGCGTGCGTGCGGGCGAGGAGGGTGCGGACCCAGCCGAGGTCGATGACGCGGCGGCCGTCGGCGATCCGGGTGTCCGAGGCCCAGCGCTGGACGTCGTGGAGGGCGCGGACGGCCATGGTGCCGTGGGCGGCGAGCGTGACGCGTTCGTGGTTGAGCTGATTGGTGATCAGCCGCCAGCCCTTGTTCTCCTCACCGACGCGGTGGGAGACCGGGACGCGCACGTTCTCGTAGTAGCTCGCGGTGGTGTCGTGGGAGGCGAGGGTGTTGATCAGGGTGCAGGAGTATCCGGGGTCGGTCGTGGGGACGAGCAGCATGGTGATGCCCTTGTGCGGGGGCGCGTCCGGGTCGGTGCGGACGGCGAGCCAGACCCAGTCCGCGGTGTCGCCGTTGGTGGTCCAGATCTTCTGCCCGTCGACCACGTACGTGTCGCCGTCGCGCACGGCCCGTGTCCTGAGCGCGGCGAGGTCGGTGCCCGCGTCGGGTTCGCTGTAGCCGATGGCGAAGTCGATCTCGCCGGAGAGGATCTTCGGCAGGAAGAAGCGCTTCTGCTCGTCCGTGCCGAACTCCATGATCGTCGGACCGACGGTGTTGAGGGCCATCAGGGGCAGCGGTACGCCCGCCTGGGCGGCCTCGTCGAAGAAGACGAACTGCTCCACCGGGGTCAGGCCGCTGCCGCCGTACTCCACCGGCCAGCCGGCGCCCAGCCGGCCGTCGGCGCCCAGACGCCGGATTGTTTCGCGGTAGAACCTCTTCTGCGCGACGGGGTCGGTGTGGCGCACGGAGGCGTCGTCGGGGACCAGCTCGGCGAAGTACGCGCGCAGTTCGGCGCGCAACTGCTGCTGTTCAGGCGTGTATGCGAGGTGCACGGCCCCTCCAGGAGTCTCGCGGTCGCGTCGCTCGTGTGCGGCGGCGCACACAGTAGAACGCGTTGCAGGAATCCGGAAGGGCCGGGGTGGGCCCGACGGGGATCGACGCCTGACGGCGCGCACCCGACGGGCGGTCAGCGCTTGACGGCGCGCAGGACGACGAACTTCGGGTTGCCGGCGACGGTTGTGCAGTTGCCGAAGAGGCGGCGCAGCCGGATGTGGTGGCCGAGGTGCCGGTTGCCGACGACCCACAGCTCGCCGCCCGGGCGCAGCGCGGCGTGCGCCCCCCGGAACATGGCGCGGGCCGTCGCGTCGGTGGTGGCCTGGTGTGAGTGGAACGGCGGGTTGTTGAGCACCAGGTCCACGCTGCCGGGCGCTGCGTCCGCGAGTCCGTCACCGACCACGAAGTCGGCCTCGGCACCGGGTCCCGCGTTGGCCCGGAAGGTCTCCTCGGCGGAGGCGACCGCCTGGTAGGACTCGTCGATGAACGTGACCCTCGCCGCGGGGTTGGCGAGCGCGGCGGACAGCCCGACGACGCCGTTGCCGCAGCCGAGGTCGACGACCCGGTCCGGTCCGCTGCGCGCGGGGAGGTGGCCGAGGAAGAAACGGGTGCCGATGTCGAGGCGGTCGGCGCAGAAGACTCCGGCGTGGTTGGTGACCGTCCTGCCGGAGGCCGGGCCGATGTCCTCGGGCAGGTCGTAGCGCAGCGGCCAGGGGCTGGACGGGCGTGGCTTCGCCGGGTCGGGCACGCAGAAGACGAGCCGGGCCTTGCGGACCGCGAGGGAGGTGCGGGTCGGGCCGATGATCCGCTCGAAGAGCGCGAGCGTGGAGGTGTGGATCTCCTTGACCATGCCGGTGCCGATGACGACGGTGCCCGCGTGGACGGCCGGGGCGAGCCGGTGCAACTGGTCCTCCAGGAGCGCGAGGCTCTTGGGGACACGCACCAGCAGGACGTCGACCCGGTCGGGCGGCGTGTCCCTGGTGGACAGCAGGCGCACGGCGTCCCCGGCGATGCCGTTGCGTTCGAGGTTGGCACGGGTCGCGCGCTGCGCCAGCCAGGAGTCGGTGATCTGCACGGGGCGGTGCGCCGCCAGGGCGGTGCACAGGGCGCCCCAGCGGTCGCCCGCCACGACCACGGTGCCCGACAGGTCGACCGGCTCCGTCCCGTCGGCCCCCTCCAGCCGCCGCAGCAGGTACGCGTCGGCAGCGTCCCAGGCGCGGAACGGGTCGCGCGGGTCCTCGGGGAATCGGGCCAGCTCGTACCCGGCCCCTGACGTCGTCAAACGGTTCATCGTGCGCCCAGGCTAGCCGAGCCGCGGGATGCGCCCCACACGCTCCCCGCCGCCGGCTCCCGGGGCCCGCCGCGCCATGGCGGCCTCCCGCTGCTACGGCAGTGCCTTGTCGATCGCCGAACGGCCCTCCTGGGCGAGCCTGCGCTCGGCCCACCGGAGGTTCTCCGGGGTCAGATCCCGCCCGGAGGCGAGCACCAGGTCCTCCGCGGTCGGTTCGTCGCTCCCACCCGTGTGCAAGAGGCTGTCCGGGGTCACTCCCCCGGCGATGGATACGGATACGGATTCGGGCTCGTCGCTCATGCCGCCTCCTCGTCCTTTTCGGACATTCTCGCGCCGCGCCCTGCCCTGCGCATCCGATGCCCGGGCGCCCCCTCCGCCGCCCCGCGGGCGCACGGAGACGCCGCCACTTGACCTGCACATGATAGATACACAGCGTTCACACCATGGTCACGGTGCGTGTGGAAGGCTCCCGCTGACCACTCACCACACGTCCGCCGCGACGCCGTCCCCATCCTCCACCGGTGTCGCGGCGCCCGTCCTTCCGGAGAGGACACCCCCACATGCCCCATCGTCACCTTCGCCACCGACGCACGCTGCTGGCGACGTTCGCCGCGTTCGCCGTGCTCGCCGGCACCGCGGCCGCCGCGCCCGCCGCCACCGCCCGAACCGCTCCCGCCCCCGCGACACCCCTCCAGACCTTCGACGACACGTACTACGAGGGCGCGACAGGAAAGACCGGCACCGCGCTCAAGAGCGCGCTGCACACGATCATCAGCAAGCAGACCAAGGTCTCCTACAGCCAGGTCTGGGACGCGCTGAAGAACACGGACCAGGACCCCGCCAACTCCTCCAACGTGGTCCTCGTCTACTCCGGGCGCTCGATATCCAAGAACAGCAGCGGCGGCTCGGTCGGTCAGTGGAACCGCGAGCACGTCTGGGCCAAGTCCCACGGCGATTTCGGCACCGTCACCGGCCCCGGGACCGACATCCACCACCTGCGCCCGGAGGACGTCCAGGTCAACTCCATCCGCGGCAACAAGGACTTCGACAACGGCGGCAGCCCGGTCAGCGGGGCGCCGGGCAGCTACACCGACAGCGACTCCTTCGAACCGCGCGACGCGGTCAAGGGCGACGTGGCCCGCATGATCCTCTACATGGCGGTGCGTTACGAGGGCGGCGACGGCTTCGCCGACCTCGAACCCAACGAGCGGGTGTCCAACGGTTCGGCCCCGTACATGGGCCGTCTCTCCGTCCTGAAGGCGTGGAGCCAGGAGGACCCGCCGGACGCCTTCGAGAAGCGGCGCAACGACGTCATATACAACCAGTACCAGCACAACCGGAACCCGTTCATCGACCACCCCGAGTGGGTCGAGTCCATCTGGTAGGCGCCCGCCGGACGCGTGACCGCCGACGAGCCACCGGGCAGCCCGTCGGCGGCCGCGCCCCGTCCGCGGCCGGGGAAACGGCCGGTCCGCCCGCTCCCCGCACAGGGACCGCCGTTCGGCATGGGCGCGGGGCGGCCCACGCCCGGCAGGCATGCGGGCCCCCGGGGCCGCTGGGACACTGAGAGGGTCCCCCGACGGGTGCGGGAAGAGCCCCGCGAAAGGCCCCCGGGGCGGTCCCCGAGAGGAGTGAGCGCACCATGCCACGCGGATCGAACGCCAAACGGGAACGACAGTACGAACACATCAAGGAGAGCGCGCAGGAGCGCGGGGTCGGCGAGGAACGGGCGGAGGAGATCGCGGCCCGTACCGTCAACAAGGCACGCGCCCGCGCGGGCGAGTCGAGGACCGCGAGCCGTACGTCCATCGAGGACATGTCGTCGTCACGGCGCGGCGGGCTGCGCTCCCGCAGCGGGGCGGCGGGCCCCACGCGCGACCAGCTCTACGAAGAGGCGAAGAAGAAGAACATCCACGGGCGTTCGCACATGACGAAGGACGAGCTGGCCCGGGCGCTGGGCCGCTGAGCCCCACGTCACGCGGCGCACGCGAGCCGCGCGCCCGTCGCGGGCGCATCGCCTCACCGCCCACCGCCTCGAACGCACGCCGGGGCCCCGGGTCCTCGCGTTCCTTCCGGGCCCGGAGGCCGACGACGCCCGGGCAACGTCAGCCGCCCCAGGTCCATCCGGCGACCTCGGGCAGGTCCACGCCGTGCTCCCGGATCCAGGCGTGATGGCGGGTGCGGGCGTCCGCCATCGCCTGGCGCACCGCCACGGCCCGGACGCCGAGACCGGGCACCCGGTCGATCACGTCCATCACCAGCCGGTAGCGGTCCAGGTCGTTGCGGACCACCATGTCGAACGGTGTCGTGGTGGTGCCCTCCTCCTTGTAACCGCGCACGTGGAGATGCGCGTGACCGGCCCGCCGGTAGGCCAGCCGGTGGATGAGCCACGGGTAGCCGTGGTAGGCGAAGATCACGGGGGTGTCCCGGGTGAACACCGCGTCATACTCCGCGTCCGGCATCCCGTGCGGATGCTGGTCGTGGGGCAGCAGCCGTGTCATGTCGACCACGTTGACCACGCGCACGGCCATGTCCGGCAGGTGACGGCGGAGCAGGTCGGCGGCGGCCAGTGTCTCCAGGGTGGGGACGTCACCGGCGCAGGCGAGCACCACGTCCGGTTCGCGGGAGCCGTCGTCGGTCCCCGCCCACTCCCAGACCCCCGCTCCCCGGGCGCAGTGCGCGCGGGCCTCGTCCAGCGTGAGCCAGTCGTGGCACGGCTGTTTGCCGGCCACGACCACATTGACGTAGTCGCGGCTGCGCAGGACGTGGTCGGCGACGGAGAGCAGCGTGTTGGTGTCCGGCGGCAGGTAGACCCGGACGACCTCGGGGCTCTTGTTGAGGACGTGGTCGACGAAGCCCGGGTCCTGGTGGGAGAACCCGTTGTGGTCCTGACGCCAGACGTGCGAGGTGAGCAGGTAGTTGAGGGAGGCGATGGGGCTGCGCCAGGCCAGTCGGCGGGCGGTCCTGAGCCATTTGATGTGCTGGTTGACCATCGAGTCGACGATGTGGGCGAACGCCTCGTAGCAGGAGAACAGGCCGTGCCGTCCGGTGAGGAGATATCCCTCCAGCCAGCCCTGGCAGAGGTGCTCCGAGAGCACCTCCATGACGCGGCCGTCGTGCGCGAGGTGCTCGTCCGTCGGCAGGATCCGCTCCTGCCATGCCTTGCCGGTGGCTCCGTAGAGGGCGTCGAGCCGGTTCGAGGCCGTTTCGTCGGGGCCCACCACGCGGAAGTCGCGACGTTCGGCGGTCGCGGCCATCACGGCCTGCAGGAGTCCGCCGAGCACCCGGGTCGGCTCGTGCAGCACGGTGCCGGGCTTGTCGACGGTGACGGCATGCTCCTCCAGCGGCGGGACGGGCAGATCCCGCAGCAGCAGACCGCCGTTGGCGTACGGAGTCGCCCCGAGGCGGTCGGCGCCCTCGGGCACGCAGTCGAGCACCTGCGCGGTGGGGCGGCCCGACGCGTCGAAGAGCTCCTGCGGCCGGTAGGAGCGCATCCACTCCTCCAACTGCCGCAGATGGGCGGGGTTGTCCCGGACGCCGGCGAGCGGCACCTGGTGGGAGCGCCAGGTGCCCTCGACGGGCACCCCGTCGACCTCCGCCGGACCGGTCCAGCCCTTGGGGGTGCGCAGCACGATCATCGGCCAGTGGGGGCGTTCGGGGGCGGCGCCGGTGCGGGCGGTTTCCTGGATCTCCTGGATGCGGTCGACGGCCCGGTCCATGGCGGCGGCCATCGCCCGGTGGACGGTGAGCGGATCGTCGCCGCCGACGTAGAGCGGGTCGTGCCCGTATCCGCGCAGCAGCGCGTCCAGCTCGGTCTCGGGGAGGCGGGCGAGGATCGTCGGGTTGGCGATCTTGTAGCCGTTGAGGTGGAGGATCGGGAGGACGGCCCCGTCGTGCACCGGGTCGAGGAACTTGTTCGAGTGCCAGGACGCGGCCAGCGGCCCGGTCTCGGCCTCGCCGTCCCCGATGACGCAGGTGACGAGCAGGTCCGGGTGGTCGAACGCGGCGCCGTAGGCGTGGGTGAGGGCGTAGCCGAGTTCGCCGCCCTCGTGGATGGAGCCGGGGGTCTGCGGTGCCACGTGGCTGGGCACCCCGCCGGGGAAGGAGAACTGCCTGAACAGCCGTCCCATCCCGTGGGCGTCCCGGCCGATGTCGGGGTACGTCTGCGCATAGGTGCCCTCCAGCCAGGAGTTGGCGAGTACGGCCGGCCCGCCGTGGCCGGGCCCCCAGACGCACAGGGCCGGGACGCCGCGGGACTTGATGATCCGGTTGAGATGCGTGTGGACCAGGTTGAGTCCGGGCGAGGTGCCCCAGTGGCCGAGCAGACGGGGCTTGATGTGCTCGCGGGCGAGCGGCTCGGTCAGGAGCGGATTGGCCATGAGGTAGATCTGGCCGACGGCCAGGTAGTTGGCGGCCCGCCAGTGTGCGTCGAGTGCGGCGATCTCCTCGTCGGAGGGTCCGGGGGTCGCTGCCGGGTGGGCGGCGTGACTCATCTGCTTCTCCTCGATCGTGTACGGCGCGGGGCCCCGTCCCGCCGCCCGCGCGGCGGGGCGCGCGGGCGGCGGGACGGCAGGTGCGACCGCGAGGCGGAAGATCAACCTCGTACGGGACATACTCGAACGAATCGTTCGTCGCGGCGAGTGCGCGCGCGCAATGTCGTCCCCCGGACCCCGCACGGGCCGCGACAGCAGGTACGGTACGGCCGTCAGGCGGATGCCCCGGCGGCCTCGGGGCCGTACCAGACCGTGGTCGTGTTGCAGAATTCGCGGATGCCGTGGCCGGCGAGTTCGCGCCCGTAGCCGGAACGCTTCACCCCGCCGAAGGGCAGCGCGGGATGGGACGCCGTCATGCCGTTGAAGAAGACACCGCCCGCCTCCAGGTCGCGCACGCAGCGGCGGGCCTCGGCGGCGTCGCGGGTCCATACGTTGGAGCTGAGGCCGAACGGGCTGTCGTTGGCGAGCGCCACGGCCTCGTCCAGTGACTCGGCCCGGTAGAGCGCGGCGACGGGGCCGAAGGTCTCCTCGCGGTGGATGCGCATGGCGGGGGTGACGCCGCCGAGGACGGTGGGGGCGTAGAACCAGCCGTTCTCCAGCTCGGGGCCCAGGTTGTCGGGCCGGCCGCCGCCGCACAGCACGCCGGCGCCCCGCCGTACCGCGTCGTCCACCAGCTCCTCCAGGTCCGCGCGTCCCCGCTCACTGGCCAGGGGGCCGATGTCGGTGGATTCCCGCATGGGGTCGCCGACCGTCAGGGCGCGCATGCCCTCGGTGAACCGCTCGGCGAACTCCTCGTAGACCCCGGTGTGCACGATGAACCGTTTGGCCGCGATGCAGGACTGGCCGTTGTTCTGCGTCCGGGCGGTCACGGCGGTACGCGCCGCCGCGGCGACGTCGGCCGACGGCAGGACGAGGTACGGGTCGCTGCCGCCCAGTTCCAGGACGGTGCGCTTCACCTCGTCACCGGCGATCGACGCCACCGAGCGCCCGGCCGGTTCGCTGCCGGTGAGGGTGGCGGCGGCGACCCGGTGGTCCCGCAGGACCGACTCGACCGCGCCGGAGCCCACGAGCAGCGTCTGGAAGCACCCCTGCGGATATCCGGCCCGGCAGAACAGGCTCTCCAGGTACAGGGCCGTCTGCGGGACGTTGGACGCGTGCTTGAGCAGGCCGACGTTCCCGGCCATCAGCGCGGGGGCGGCGAACCGCACCACCTGCCAGAGCGGAAAGTTCCACGGCATCACGGCGAGGACGACGCCCAGCGGGCGGTAGCGGACGAAGGCCCTGGAGGCACCGGAGTCCGCCACATCGGCCGGGGCGGGATGCTCGTCCGCGAGAAGCTCCTCGGCGCGCCGCGCGTACCAGCGCATCGCCTTGGCGCATTTGGCGGCCTCCGCACGGGCCGCCGCGAGGGGTTTGCCCATCTCGGTGGTCATGGTGCGCGCGATGTCCTGCTGGTCCTCGTCGAGGAGATCGGCGGCCAGGCCGAGCAGTTGGGCCCGCTCCTCGAAATCAGTGGTGCGCCAGTGCCCGAACGCGGCGTGGGCGGCGGCGAGCCGCTGCTCGATCTCCGCCTCTCCCAGTGCCTCGAACGTTCGCAGCGTCCGGCCGTTCGCGGGGTTGACCGTCGCGATGGGCATGGCTGTGCTCTCCTTGCCTCGGTACTTCGACCGTGCCGCGCCGTGCGCCGTACCGCAACGCGGGCCCCGCCGGGACACCGGACCGGCGCGGACCGTGCGCACCCCACCGGGACACGCCGTCCGTGCCGGGGCGCGTACCGGCCGAGCCGGTGGTACGGCCCCGGGGGCGGCTCAGACGAGGACGGGGGCGGTGTCGGACGTCGTCGTGGCGTCGGGAGCCCCGCCCGCGACGGCGACCGGCGGGCGGCGGAACTCACGCCCCCCGGGCAGGGGTGCGGGCGACCGCTTCCCGGCGCCGCGCGGCTCCTTCGCGTACCGGGTGAACCACACGACCTTTCCCTCACCGGTACGGCAGGCGCCCCAGCTGTCGCTGAGCGCCATGACCCGGCTGAGACCGCCGCCGCCGTGGTCGAGCAGCCGCGGCATCTCGGTGCCGCCGTCGGCGACGGAGACGGTGAGACGCCGCCCCGACCAGCGGAGTTCGACGACGCAGCGGTCGTGGTCACCGACATGCCGGTGGACGTTGGTCAGCAGTTCCTCCACGCCCCGGCACACCGGCCGGACGTGGAGTTCGAGACTCCAGTGGCGCAGGTGCGCCGCGACGATGCGCCGCACCTGGGAGACACGCTCTGGCGAAACCTGGACTTCGACCAGATAGTGCCGGTCGGTCTGAACGGTCATCGTGGGGGGCTCCTCACATCGGGGCCCACTGACTTCGCCTCGTCGAACCAACGACCCCCCGAACACGAAGAGTGAGCGGATGTCACTTCTGGGTCACTCCACAGCGTGACCCGTTGGAGCGGCCCGCGCAACACGAGGACGGCTCCCGGGCCGCGCGGCGGGACCCCCGCGGGTCAGAGCAGGTAGGGCAGGAGCGTGTCGGCGGTGAGCGGAAGCGTGCGCAACCGGACTCCGGTGGCGTGCCGGACCGCGTTGCCGACGGCCGCCGCCGCGCCGACGATGCCGATCTCGCCGATGCCCTTGCTGCCCATCGGGTTGAGGTGGGGATCGTCCTCGTCGATCCACTGCGCTTCGATCCACGGCACGTCGGCGCTGACCGGCACGTGGTAGAGCGCGAGGTCGTTCTCGGTGAAGTCGCCGAAGACGGGGTCCAGGGTGCTCGCCTCGGTCAGGGCCATGCCGATGCCCATGGTCATCCCGCCGATGAACTGGGAGCGCGCGGTGCGGGGGTTGAGGATGCGTCCGGCGGCGAAGACACCGAGCATCCGGCGCGCCCGTGTCTCGCCGGTGCGCGCGTCGACGGCCACCTCCGCGAAGTGCGCGCCGAAAGCGTGCCGCGCGTAGGGGGATCCCTCGGAGACGTCCCGCTCGGTGTCGGCGTGGACCGTCAGTCCCTCGGGGGGAAGGGGGCCGGTGCGCTCGTGGAGCACCCGCAGGAGGGCGGTGGACGCCTTGTGCACGGCCCAGCCCCACGAGGCGGTTCCCGAGGAACCCCCGGCCAGGGGGGCGTCGGGCAGGTCGCTGCTGCCGATGTCGATCCGTACGTTCGTCATCGGGGTGCCGAGCGCGTCGGCCGCGATCTGCGCGAGCACGGTACGGGCGCCGGTGCCGATGTCGGTGGCGTTGACGCGGACGTGGTACGAGCCGTCGGGCGCGGCGTGCGCCGAGGCGGCACAGGGCATGACGTACACGGGATAGGTGGCGCAGGCCACGCCCGTACCGATCAGCAGCGGCCCCTCCTCGCGGACGGCGGGGCGCGGGTCGCGGTCGCGCCAGCCGAAGCGTGCGGCCCCCTCCTCCAGGCAGGCGGCGAGACCTCGGGTGCTGAACGGGCGCCCGGAGTCGGGCTCGTCCACCGGGTCGTTGCGCAGGCGCAGTTCGACCGGGTCCATGCCGAGGGCCGAGGCGAGTTCGTCCATGGCGGACTCCAGCGCGTACATGCCCGGTGCCTCGCCCGGCGCCCGCATCCAGGACGGGCTCGGTACGTCCAGGGCGACGACGCGGTGGGCGGTGCGGCTGTGTGCGGACGCGTACATCACCCGGGTCGGCACGGCCGCCTGCTCCACGAATTCCTTGACGGTGGAGGTGTGGGTGACGACCTCGTGGACGATCGAGGTGAGGGTGCCGTCGTCCTCGGCACCGAGCCGGACCCGCTGCACGGTGGGCGCGCGGTGGCCGACGACGCCCGCCAACTGGCGTCGCGGGACGGCGACCTTGACGGGGTGTCCGGTGTGCCGTGCGGCCATGGCGGCCAGCACGGCCTGCGGGCGCGGGGTGCCCTTGGAGCCGAAGCCGCCGCCGACGTGCTCGGAGACGACGGTGACCTGCCGCGGACGGAGCCCGAACGCGGCGGCGAGGCTGTCGCGGACCGTGGTGGAGCCCTGGCTGGAGTCGTGCACGGTCAGGTGGCCGTCGTCGGTCCATCGCGCGGTGGTGGCGTGCGGCTCCATGGGGTGGTTGTGCAGGGGGCCGACGGTGTAGGTGGCGTCGATCTGGACGGGTGCCGTGGCGAAGGCGTGTGCGGCGTCGCCGCGCTCCCGGACGGCGGGGTAGCCGCCGTTGACCGTCTCGGGGGTGTGGAGGCCGGTGTGTTCCGCCGTCAGCAGGACGTCGTGCGGGGCGGTCGCGTAGGAGATGCGCAGCGCCCCGGCCCCGGCGCGGGCCTGTTCGAGCGTGTCGGCGACCACGAGCGCGACGTACCAGCCCCGGTGCGGGACCCGGTCGTCCTGGAGGACGGCGAGGACCGGGTCGTCCGGCTCCTTCAGCGCCGGGGCGTTGTCATGGGTGAGGACGGCGCGCACCCCGGGCAGGGCCAGCACCTCCTCCGTGCCGACGGCGGTGACGCGGCCGTGGGCGATCGTGGCCGGGACGGGCCACCCGTACAGGCAGCCGGGCGGGGTGTGGTCGGCGGCGTAGCGGGCGGCGCCCGTGACCTTGTCCCGGCCCTCGCGGCGGACGACGGGGCTGCCCAGTGATGGCGGGGCCTGGCTCATGAGGGGTCCTCACGTCTGCGGGTCGGTGTGTCGGCGTTGCTGCGGTCGGTCGGCCGTCGGCGGCCAGGGCCGCGGCAGGCAACGTGCGCCCCGTCGCTCCGCCCGGCACTTCCCCGAGCTCTCAACTTCGTTCGAGCAGGGGAGACCCCCTTGCTCGCGGCGTCGGCCACAAGCCCACGAAGCCTGCTACCAGGGCTTTTGGCCGCCTTGCGATCGCACGCACCGGACGACGCTCCTTCCGGGCAAACCTTGCCGGTCACGGCACCAGTTCGGTCAGCGCGTCGACGGCCAGGCTGTGGGCGAGGCCCACCTTGAACGCGTTGTCGCGCAAGGGGCGGGCCCCGGCGAGTTCGGCGTCCGCGGCCCGGGCGAAGGTCTCCGCGGTGGCGGGGGCACCGCGCAGCACCCGTTCCGCGGTGCGGGCGCGCCAGGGCCGGTGGGCGAGGCCGCCGAAAGCCAGCGCCGCGTGCGCGATCCGGCCGTCGCGGACGCTCAGCACGGCGGCCACGGAGGCCAGGGCGAAGGCGAACGAGGCGCGGTCGCGGGCCTTGCGGTAGAGGGAGCCCGCGCCGTCCGGGCGGGGCGGCAGGATCACCTGGGTGACGAGTTCGCCCGCCCGGATCTCGGTGTCCCGGTCCGGGGTGTCGCCCGGCAGCCGGTGGAACTCCGAGGCGGGCACGGTCCGTTCGCCGTCCGGCCCGTGCAGGAGGACACAGGCGTCGAGGGCGGACAGGGCCACGGCCATGTCGGACGGGTGGGTGGCGACGCAGTGCTCGGAGTGGCCGAGCACGGCGAGTTCGCGGTGGGCGCCGTCGCGGGCGGAACAGCCGGCACCGGGTTGCCTCTTGTTGCAGGGCTTGGAGACGTCCTGGAAGTACGGGCAGCGGGTGCGCTGGAGGAGGTTGCCACCGGTCGTGGCGACGTTGCGAAGCTGTCCGGAGGCACCGGACAGCAGTGCCTGCGACAGGGCCGGATAGCGGGCGCGCACGGCGGGGTGGGCGGCCAGGTCGCTGTTGCGCACGGTCGCGCCGATGCGCAGCCCGCCGTCGTCGGTGTCGGCCACCTCGGCCAGGGGCAGCCGGCTGATGTCGATGAGCAGGCGGGGGGTCTCCACCCCGAGCTTCATCAGGTCGACGAGGTTGGTTCCGCCGCCGAGGAATCCGGCGCCGGGGTGGGCGACGTGTTCACGGACCGCCTCGGTGACGGTCCGGGCGCGGAGGTAGGCGAAGGGTCTCACGGTGCCACGTCCTCGATCGCCTCGACGATACGGGGGTAGGCGCCGCAGCGGCACAGATTGCCGCTCATCCGCTCGCGGATCTCGGCGGCGTCCAGCGGGGCCGGGCCGGTGACGGGGGCCGTACGCGCGGTGGCGTGGGACGGAAAGCCGTCCGCCGCCTCGCCGAGCATGCCGACGGCCGAGCAGATCTGGCCGGGTGTGCAGTAGCCGCACTGCAGGGCGTCCCGTTCCAGGAAGGCTTCCTGCAGGGGGTGGAGCCGGTCGCCGTCGGCGAGTCCCTCGACGGTGGTGACGCGGGCGCCGTCGTGCGCCACGGCGAGGAGCAGGCAGCTGTTGGCGCGCCGCCCGTCGACGACGACGGTGCACGCCCCGCACTGTCCGTGGTCGCAGCCCTTCTTCGCCCCGGTGAGGCCGAGGTGCTCGCGCAGGGCGTCCAGGAGCGTGGTGCGGTGGTCGAGCGTCAGGGTCCGCTCGGTTCCGTTGACGTACAGCGTCGGAGTGGACCGGTCGACGATCGTTCCCGTCGCTCCGGCCTGCCGCGCGCCGCCGTCCGGCCTGTGTGAGGGATCCACTCGCCCACGCCTTCCATAGGTGACCTTTTGCCCGTTTTCTACCAGACGGGGTGGCGCTTACCGGCTCATTGCTCCGTGGCGGGGCCCCGCCCGGCCGCCGGGCGGTCCGCGCCGCCCGCACGACCGCCGCCCCGGCTGCTCAGGCGCAGGCGCACCTCTTCCTCCTGGTCCCCGGAGACGGTTCCGACGACCCGTACGTCGAAGGCGTGCGCCAGACTCCGCCGGAGCCGTTCGACCGCCCAGTAGCCGCCCTGCACGTCGAGCGAGACCGGCGCGCCGAGCGGCGCCGGCCCTGAGACCACCCGCTCCTCGGTGACGTCGACGGTCGCCGTCCACGCGGTGGGGCGCTTCTCCGCGAGCTTCCTCGGCACGTCGACGGAGGCCCGGTCGGTGGTGAAGGCGGCCCGCAGCGCATCGAAGACCATCCGCGCGTCGCCGGTGTCGCAGCCGCTGATGACGACCGAGACGTCCCGGCCGGGCAGGCTCTCGTCGCTCCGCCTCTCCTTGATGCTGTTCACCGTGGATTCCTCCGCTCCGCGTCGTGCGCCGGACCCCGCGCCGGGACACGGCCGGGGGTCCTCTCCAGGCTCACCCCGCGGCCGGGCGACGGCGACACGAGCGGGTCGGCGGACGGGGGCGCCAGGACGGGCGGTCCCGTGCCGGTACGCCGACGCCCGGCCACCCGGCGAGGACCAAAACCCTTTTAAGTTTCATATCCACTTAAAACATGAATTCATCTCCTTTATCGACTGGTGCCCGTCCCTCGGGGTATCGGGGAGGCATGGACGTATCGAACGGAGTCATCGGCTCACTGGCCCTCTTCCTCGCCGACGGGCGGGGTGCGACCGGGTCGGTGATGGGCGTCATCGGAATCGCGCTGGTGGGCATGCTGATCGGCGCGGTCTGGCTGGGCAGGAGGCGCCGGGCCCAGGAGCTCCCCCCGCCCCGGCCCGAGGAGCAGCCGCCGCGGCCCGACCACCGCGCCCACGTCGAGCAGCGCGATGTCCACGGCGACGACAGCTTCCCGCCCGACGGCAGGGGCCTGTCGCCCTACGAACTCGGGGACCACGGGAACGAGACCATCCGGCGCGACACCGACGAACGACGCGACTGAACCGCCCGCGCTCCTCCAGGCGGACACCGCGCGGGACGCGGTGCGCGGGGCCGTCGCGTGTTGCGGGAGCGATCGGCCGCGGACAGGCTGGTGTGGCCCCGACGGCCGGCGTGCACGCGCGGGCCGCACGACCGATGAAGGCAGTGGGACCATGACCGCAAGCCGTCCCGGGGCGGTGTCCATGCCGCCGCCGCTGACCGGGTCCGCAGCACCCTGCTGGGTCAACCTCATGACCCGTGACCTGGACTCGGCGCAGCGGTTCTACGCCGCCGTGCTGGGCTGGTCCTTCCGGCCGGGCAGGCTGGGGCAGGAGTTCTCCGTCGCCCGCCGCGGGGACGTACCGGTCGCCGGTATGGGCGCGTTGGCGACCGCCTACCGCGTGGCGGTGAGCTGGACCCCCTATTTCGCCGTTCCCGACGCCGACGCGGCGGCGGCGCGCATCCGTGAGCGCAGCGGCACGGTCGCGGTGGGGCCGCTCGCCTTCGGAAAGGGACGCGGCGCGCTGGCGGCAGACCGCGACGGCGCGGTGTTCGGCATCTGGGAGCGCACGGAGCCCACGACCTCGCCGCCCGCGCCGGACGGCCATGCGCACGCCTGGCTGAGCCTGCACACCAGGAACGCCTTCGACGCGGCGATCTTCTACGGCGAGGTGCTCGACTGGGCGAGCGGACGCCCGGGGTCCTGCGAGGTGTCGTACGAGCAGGACGAGGTCGTCGTCGAATGCGCCGGGCGCCGGCTGGCCCGGATCAGCTCGGGCGCGGTGGAGGCCGCCCCCGATCCGCTGGTCCGCCCGCACTGGCAGGTCCACTTCCCCGTCGCCGACGTGGACGCGGCGGTCGAGGCGGCGCGGCAGCACGGGGGGAGTCTGGTCGAGCGGCTCCCGCCGGGGCAGGGCGACGAGGCGGTGCTGCTGGATCCGGACGGCGGCCTCTTCACGGTCGCCGACGCGCGGCGCCCCGGCACGAGGTGACGGGGGCGCTCCCGTCGGACGGTCACTTCTCCTGTCCGGACGAGGAGCGGGCGAGCAGCAGGGCCGGGAGGACGAACCAGCAGATCAGGAACCACAACGCCATGGCGCCGACCAGCCACAGCGCGAGCGCGTCGTGCAGTACGACCCGCAGGACGAGCAGCAGTGCGGAGCACATGGTGCAGAACAGCAGGACGAGTCCGAGCACGGTCAGCCGCGCGGCCAGGGTGACCGTCTGCGGTTTGAGCCGTCGCCCCGTGAGGATGCGGTGGTACGACACGGGCCCGATCAGGGCGGCGGCGGTGGCGGAGCCCAGCATCACCGTGACCACGTAGATGGTGCGATCGTTGTCGGACAGCTCGGCGAAGCGCGGCTGGAAGACGACGGCGAGCAGCAGGCCGAACAGGATCTGGACACCGGTCTGGGCGACCCTCAGCTCCTGGAGCAGTTCGCCCCACTGCCGGTCCGCCCGTTCGTCGGGCGTCTCGTGGCGCCCCGTGCCGCGGCCCTCGCCGCCGGGAGGTCGAAAGGTCGAGGTCACCGTGGGGCACCGTCCGGATGCGTGGAGTACGTGGACCCAGCCTAGGTCCTTCGGCCGGGATCCCGGTGGAGCCTCGACGGCCGGGCCGGGCGCCGCCTAGGCTTGCCCGTACGGCATCGCGCGTCGGTCACCGGCCGGGTGAGGCGTGGAGGTGCCCGTGAGATGCCTGTCGGAGGCATTCACCGTGTCTGTCGAGTTGAATCACACCATTGTCCACGCCCGGGACAACCGCGAGTCCGCCGAGTTCCTGGCGGACATACTGGGCCTCGAGGTAGGCGAGGAATGGGGCCCGTTCATCCCGCTCGCCACCGCGAACGGGGTCACCCTGGACTTCGCGTCCGTCCCCGAGGAATCGATCGCCATGCAGCACTACGCCTTCCTCGTCTCGGAGGCGGAGTTCGACACGGCGTACGCCCGCATCAAGGAACTGGGGATCACGTACTACGCGGATCCGCACCGGGAACGTCCGGGCGAGATCAACCACAACGACGGCGGCCGGGGCGTCTACTTCCTCGACCCCGCCGGCCACGCCATGGAGATCATCACCCGCCCGTACGGGGGGTTCCCCTCATGACGCCCGCGGCGGCTCCCGCGCATGACGCGCGGTGGGCGCGGCACGTGTGACGCGGATACGGGATCGGGACCCGGCCAGGGACAGCGGGTCTGCGGCCGGGCCCTTCCGCTTCGTCGGCGCCCGACGCCGGAGGCCCGGCCGCAAGGCGCGCCCCTGCCGGGATCAGGCGATCGGCAGCAGCAGTTCGGGCCGGTCCCACATCACGGCGGGCGGGGCCGCCGCGCGGGTGCCGGTCCGCCGGGCGCCCATGCTCCGGTAGAAGCCCTCGGCGGGCGGGTGCGAGACGACGTGGACACCGGTCAGGCCCATGCGCCGCGCCTCGTCGCGCAGATGTCCGATGAGCAGCCGCCCGATGCCGAGACCCTGCGCCTCGTCGGCGACGAACATGAGGTCGAGCTCCGGCGGCGAGAGGACCAGCGCGTAGAAACCGAGGATCCGGTCGTCGGTCCCGACGGCCGCGAAGACGCGGTGATTCTCGACGTAGTCGGCGCCCACCCGGTATCCGGCGACCATGGCTGCGTAGGGCCCCTCGTAGGCACGGGAGGTCCGCACTATTCGGGTGAGCCTGCGCACGTCCTGCGCGGTCGCGCGCCTGACGCGCACGCCCTCCCGCGTTCCGCCATCCGGACGCGTAATACCTGGTCTCATTTACAGATCATTACACACTGGGTCGCGGCCGTGACCGTCCGCCCTTTCCGCGGTCGCCGCGCGCCGCCCGGCGTACGGATCACGGGCTCACGAGGAACGCGCCGCGCGCCACTCCTCGACCATGACCTCGATGTCGAACGGTTCGAGATCCAGCACGGGCCCGGGTGGCGGCCTCCTGAGAGCCGCCCTGATCTTCTCGTCGACCTCTGTCAGCAGGCGTCGCACCTCGGCCTCCGTCCGCGCCCGGGAGACGGCGTCCCGCACGTCCTCCGCCTCCTTGCGCAGCTCGAGGGCGGGCGGGAGCACCGACACCCCCTCCTGCCGCAGCTTCCGCTTGATCCACCAGTTGTCGTCGTAGGGAGCCGCGAGCCCCTCGATCGGCTTGCCGAACCCCGGCAGCCGCGAGATGTCGTCGCGCTGTTCGGACTCGCGGATCTGCTTGTCGACCCAGGACTCGAAGCTCACGCCCGGGGGCTTGCGTTCGGTCAAGGCGACCCCTTCCGGAGTTTGTACGAACCGGCGCCTTTCACGATACCCACGGCGTCGCGGGGTTCAGTGAGCGTGCCACCGGTGTACGCCGCCGGGCGCTCCCCGACGGTCACCAGCGGGTCGGTTCCCCCGCCCACGCCGTGCGCGGCCCCGCAGGCCGCGGCGAGCGCGGTGGCGAAGGCGGCGATCCTCGGCACGTTGTCCACGGCGGTGTCCTCCCTCGGGCCCCGTCGGGTGGGCCGCCCTTCCCGACCGGAGGCACGGGGCGCCCGGAGGGTATGAAGTCGATCCGGGAGTGCGGCCGTCGCCGCCGGAGCCCCCGCGGCCCGCTCAGGCGGGGACGACGAGCCCGTCCCGCAGCCGCTCCACCGCGGCCCGCGGAATCCTCAGCCCGTCGCGCACATAGCCGTCGAGCCCGCCCCAGCGCTCGTCCATGGCATCGAGCGCCACGTCGAGGTAGCGGGGGCGGACCTCGACGATCGCGGACGCGATCTCCGGGTCGCCACCGGCGTCGAGGAAGCCCCGCACGTAGGGCGCGCAGGTCCCCCACGCGACACGGTTCACCGCGAGGAACTCGGCCCGCGCCACCTCACGCGACGCGCCGAGCAGCATCAGGAGCAGCACGGTGGCCCAGCCGGTGCGGTCCTTTCCGGTCGTGCAGTGGAACAGCACCGGGCGGGCGCGGTCGTCGGCCGCCGTCTCCACGAACGCCCGGTAGGCGGCGGACGCGCAGGGCGAGAGCACCATCCGCCGGTACGACCCGGCGAAGACCTCCTCCGCCCTCCCGTTCCCCAGCAGCCGGTCCGCCGCCGCCGGATCGGCGAGCAGGGCGCGCAGACGGGCCGGGGCCAGACCGGGGTTGTCACCGAGCACGTCGGCGACGAACAGCCGCGCGCCGGGCGGCAGCCGGTCGGGAGCCGCCGCACGCTCGTCGGCGGTCCGCAGGTCCACGACGGTGCGGATGCCGAACGCGGTCACCGCCGTGTCCCGTTCCACGTCGAGTTCACCGAGCCCGCCGGAACGCAGCACGGCACCGGGCCGCACGAGGCGGCCGGGCCCCACGGCGATCCCGCCCAGGTCCCGCAGGTTGACGACGGTGGACGCCGGGACGGCTCTGGCGGTCTCCACGATGAACTTCCCCTTCGCCCGGCGCCTGTCGGAACGTGCGTCAGAAATAGTCATGAATGACCGTTTCCAACGTCGCATGCGGTCGGGGATTCGACAAAGGAAAACGCCGCAGGGGCACCGACCGGGGAACGGCGGGAGCCGGGCCCCCGTACGGTGGCCCCGGCCCCCGGTCCCGTCACAGGGGGACGACGGTGACCTCGGTGGCCTTGACGCCGGTCCACACGGCAGTCCCCTCGCCGAGCCCCAGTTCGCCCGCCGCCTCGGGGGTGATCTCGGCGACGAGGTCCGGCACCTCGGCAGAGCCGATCACCAGCCTGATCCGGCCCCCCGCGGCGGTGAGCTCGCGCACCGTTCCGGGCCAGACGTTCCGGGGGCTTCCGCCGGGCCTCTCACGGTGCACGGACACCGCCTCCGGCGCGATGACCGCGAGCGAGGCCGTCCCCTCGGGGAGCGGGTCCGCGACGACCAGCCGGCCGCCTCCCACGAGGCCGAGCGTGCCGTCGGCCGCCGCCGTGCCCGGCCAGGCGTTGCGGCCGAGCATCCGGGCGACCCAGGGCGAGCGCGGATGCCGGGTCACCTCGGCCGGTGGCGCGTCCTGGAGGGTGCGGCCCTCCTCCAGCACGAGGACCCGGTCGGCGAGCGACACCGCCTCGACGGGGTCGTGGGTGACGATCAGGCAGACACCGCCGAAGCCGGCGAGGTGGCTGCGCAGGGTGTGGCGGACATGGGCCCGGGTGGTCTGGTCGAGCGCGGCGAGCGGTTCGTCGAGCAGCAGCAGCCGGGGACGGGCGGCGAGGGCGCGGGCCAGCGCCACGCGCTGGGCCTGACCTCCGGAGAGCTGGGCGGGTCTGCGGTGGGCGAGAGGGCCGACGCCCAGCCGGTCGAGCCACTGCTGGGCCTCGCGGCGGGCCTCGCCCCGGGGGACGCCGCGGGCCCGGAGCCCGTACGCCGTGTTCGACAGCGCGCTCAGGTGCGGGAAGAGGGCACCGTTCTGCGGTACCCAGGCGACCTGACGGCGGTGCGGCGGTGACGCGGTGACATCGGTGCCGCCGAGACGCAGCACGGCCCGGGAGCGGCGGGTCAGGCCGAGGAGGGCGCGCAACAGGGTCGTCTTGCCCGCGCCGTTGGGGCCGACGACGGCGATCGTCGTGCCGGGTTCGGCGTCGAGCGTCAGCTCGTTGAAACCCGTGACGTCGGCGTGCAGCGAGCAGTCCTCCCGTGCGGTCCGGGCCGGTGCCGGCCCGTGTTCCGGGGTGTCCGGCGCGGGGACCGGCCGGTCCGTGCCGCTCGTGTCGTCCGGTCCGGGCGCGGGGGCGCGGGAGTGGTCGCGGGGCGTTGTGGTCCAGCGCCCGCGCAGGGCGACGAGTACGGCCATGGCGATGGCGAGGAGCAGGAGCGAGACGGAGGTGGCGGCCTCCGGGGAGTCCTGGAGCAGCAGGTACACCTGGAGGGGCAGGGTCTGCGTGGTGCCGGGCAGGTTGCCCGCGAACGTGATGGTCGCGCCGAACTCGCCCAGCGCCCGCGCCCAGGTGAGCGCGGCGCCGGCGGCGAGTCCGGGGGCGACCATCGGGAGCGTGACCGTCAGGAACACCCGGATCGGCCGGGCCCCCAGGGAGGCCGCGGTCTCTTCGTACGCGGGCCGCAGGCCGGCCAGTGCCCCTTCGAGGCTGATGACGAGGAACGGCATGGCGACGAAGGTCGCCGCGACCACCGCGCCCGAGGTGTGGAACGGCAGGGTGATGCCGAACGTGTCCTCCAGCCAGGGGCCCAGCACACCCCGGCGGCCGAAGCCGAGGAGGAGCGCCACACCCCCGACGGTGGGCGGCAGCACCATCGGCAGCAGGACCAGTGAGCGCACGATCACCTTGCCGGGGAAGTCCACCCGCGCCAGCAGCCAGGCCAGCGGCACCCCGAGCAGCAGTGACAGGCCCAGGGCCCAGAACGAGACGAGCAGGGACAGCCTGAGCGCCTGGGTGACGCCCGGGGAGGTGAGGTGGGTGCCGAGGTCGGCCCAGGAGGTGCGGGCGAGGATGCCGATCAGCGGGATCATCAGGAACGCGACGGCGAGCAGCGCGGGCAGCGCCAGGACGACGGGGGTGCGCCCGCGGGGCGGGCGCCTGCCAAGGGCTCTCACCGGGGGTTCCCGGAGCGGTGCCGGAACGGGTGTCGCACGGTCCTGCGGCCGGAGGACCGTGGGGCGCTCATGTGGGTTCACGGCTGCTGGAAGCCCGCGGCCCGGAGGATCTTCTGCGCCTCCGCGCCGCTGAGCCACTTCACGAACGCGCCGGCGGCGTCGGCGTGCGCGGACTGGCGGAGCGTGGCGGCCGGGTAGGAGGCGACGGCGTTCTGCGCGTCGGGGATGTCGACGACGTCGACCTCGCCGGTGGCCGACTCGGCGTCCGTCTGGTAGACGATGCCCGCGTCCGCCTCGCCGAGTTCGACCTTGCTGAGCACGGCACGGACGTTGGGTTCCTGGGAGACCGGTCGGACGCGGACGTCCTGGGCGTCGAGGACCTGCTCGGCGTAGCGGCCCACCGGGACCTCGGGGGCGGCCAGGACGACCTTCAGGCCGTCCCTGGTCAGGTCCTTCAGACCGGTGATCCTCTCCGGGTTGCCCTCCCCGGTGGCGATGACGAGGCGGTTCTTCGCGATGACGGTGGGGGTGCCGGTGTCGGACCTCAGCCCGTCCATCGTCCTCGTGTCCGCGGTGACCACGGCATCGGCGGGGGCGCCCTGCCTGACCTGGGCGGCGAGTTCCTGGGATCCGGCGAAGGAGAACGTCACCTTCGTGCCGGGGTGTGCCCGCTCGTACGCGGCGCCCGCGGTCTCGAACACGTCGGTGAGGGACGCCGCGGCGAGGACCGTCAGCCGGGCGCCCGGTGATGCCGCCGACTCACCGGCGGCGTCCTTCTCGCCGTCGCCGCCGCAGGCGGTGAGCGGGATCAGCAGCGCGGCGGTCACGAGCGCGGCGGCGGCGCGGCGCCCGGTGAAGGGGGTCGTCATGGTGTGGCCGGGTTCCTCGGGTAGGCGTGCGCGTCGTGGACGAGGCGCGGTCAGACACGGTCGATGTGCACGTTGGTGGACTTCACACGAGCGGTGGCCCGCATGCCGACCTCCAGTCCGAGTTCCTCGACGGCTTCACGGGTGAGCAGCGACACGAGCCGGTGCGGACCTGCCTGGATCTCGACCTGGGCGGCGACGTCGCCGAGCTTCACCGCGGTGACGATGCCGGGGAAGGCGTTGCGCGCGGTCGTGTACGAGGGTTCGTCCTCGCCGCCGCTCTGGCCGGTCTCGACGGCGAAGGCGGCCAGATCACGGCCCGCGATGACCCGACGGCCGTTCTCGTCGCGGTGGGTCGCGACCCTTCCGGCGTCGGCCCAGCGACGGGCCGTGTCGGGGCTCACCCCCAGCAGGCGCGCCGCCTGCCCGATCGTGTAGTGCCGCATGTGCGCCACGATATGCGCATCCGCCTCGCATATACAATCCGTACTGCTGATTTTCCGTGCGGATGCCGGTTGGCTCGCACGAAGCGGCGAGGCGAGGAACGGCGCGCGACGACCGCGCCGGCAGCCATCACCGGCCGGTGACCGACCGCGCATGCCGTGGTACCGACCGCACATGCCGTGGTACGGTGCGTCCGGCATGTGTGTCATGCCTCACTCCGAGGCTCCCTGTGCCGCCCCCCCTCTTCTCCAGGCTGCCGCTCCCGTCCTTCTCCGACCGGCGGTCCAGCTTTCCCGCACCACTTCTCCAGTCCGGTACGCCTTTCCCGTCCGGACTTCTCCGCCCGTCGACCGGGGCGTGATCCGTCCGCCCCTCGTGTCGTCCGGGCCCCTGCATCCGTCCTGTCCGCGAAAGGACCACCCACATGACGAACACCCTCGAACTCCCCACCTCCCCGCGGAAGTTGTCCACCGAGGCCATCGGCATCCTGGACATCGCGCACCAGGGTCACGGCATACTGCGCACCCGGGCCGACCACCCCTCCCCCGGCGACGTACAGGTCCCCGCCGCCCTGATCCACCGTCACGCCCTGCGCCGGGGCGACCTGGTCGAAGGCGTCTGCGACCGCCCCCGCGTCCTGTCCGGCGTCGTACGCGTCGACGGCCGCTCCCCCGAAACGCTGCGGGGGCGGCCCCACTTCCGCGACCTCACGCCGATCCACCCGCGGCGGCGACTGCGCCTGGAGACGCCCTCGGGCGGTCCCGCGACCCGGCTCGTCGATCTCGTCTCGCCCGTCGGCAAGGGGCAGCGCGGTCTCGTCGTGGCACCGCCCAGGGCCGGCAAGACGGTCCTGCTGCGGCAGTTGGCCGCAGCCGTCGCCACGAACCATCCAGAGTGCCGGCTGATGGTGGTGCTGGTCGACGAACGCCCCGAAGAAGTGACGGACATGCGCAGGTCGGTGCGGGGCGAGGTGCTCGCCTCGACCTTCGACCGGCCCGCTCGGGAACACATCGCGCTCGCCGACCTCGCGATCGAACGGGCCAAGCGTCTGGTCGAGCGGGGAGAGGACGTCGTCGTCCTGCTGGACTCCCTGACCCGGCTGTGCCGCGCCCACAACAACGCGTCAGCCACGGGCGGACGCACCCTCAGCGGCGGCATCGACGCGGCCGCCCCGCTCGGCCCGAAGCGGCTCTTCGGTGCAGCCCGCCTCACCGAGGAGGGCGGCTCCCTCACCATCCTGGCCACCGCGCTGGTGGAGACCGGATCCCGCGCCGACGACTACTTCTTCGAGGAACTGAAGGGCACCGGCAACATGGAGCTCCGGCTGGACCGGGCACTGGCCGACCGGCGCGTCCACCCGGCCGTCGACGTCCAGGCGTCCGGCACCCGGCGTGAGGAACTCCTCGTGCCGGATGCGGAGTTGCGGGCCATGCGCCGACTGCGGCGCGCACTGCTCACCAGGAAGGACCCGCGTGCGGCGCTCGAAACACTGCTCGACCGGCTGCGGCGCACCCCCGACAACGCCGCCTTCCTCCGCACGGTCCACCTCACCGTTCCGGATGCCTGAGCCCCCTCCGGCCGCGCCGGACCCGCGGGCAAAGGACGTTCAGGTGGCGGTGTGCAGCGAGGCGGTGTGCTCGCGCACCTGGGCCGGTGTGAGGTATGCCTTCGCGTACTCGAAGTCATGCAGCTTGGCCGGGTTGCGGGCCTGGAAGCCGGTGCGTACGAAGTCGTCGCCCGCGACGGCGTTCAGCGTCCAGTTCGTCATCACGCGCACCTTGGCCACGTTGGTCCGCAGCGCCGACCAGTGGTAGCCGCGTGCGACGGCCTGCGCGGCGACTCCGTGCAGTTCGACGCCGAGGGGCTTGGAGACCGCGTCCTTGCCGCCGAGGTCCACGACCAGGCCGAGGTCCCTGTGGACGTACGGCTTCAGCGGCCGGTGCCGGAGCGTGGCGATGAGGTTGTCGGCGAGCGTGCGGCCCTGGCGCGAGGCGTGCTGGGCGGTGGGCGGGCACACCGCCCCGTCGCCCTTGCTCAGATCGGGTACGGCCGCGGCGTCACCGAGCGCGAAGAGGCCGTCGAAGCCCGGCAGGCGCATCTCGGGCGTCACCGCCAGCCGGCCGCGCACCGTCTCCGCGCCGAAGGTGGACACCAGCGGGCTCGCGACGACCCCCGCCGTCCAGATCAGCGTCCGGCAGGGCACGACCCGCCCGTCGGTGAAGGTCACCTGCTCGCGTCGGGCCTCGGCGATCGAGACACCGAGCGACACCTCTATGCCGCGTGCGCGCAGCGTCTCCAGGGCGCTCCGGCCGAGCTTGTCCCCGAGTTCGGGCATCAGTTTCGGAGCGATGTCGATGAGGTGCCACTTGATGAGCTTCGGGTCGAGACGGGGATAGCGCTTGACCGCGTTGGTGGTCAGGCGCTGGAGGCAGGCGGCCGTCTCGGTCCCCGCGTATCCGCCGCCGACCACCACGAACTGCAGACGCGAGGCCCGCTCGTCCTCGTCGTGACTGGCGTCGGCGAGATCGAGCTGGGCGATCACATGGTCGCGGACGTACGCGGCCTCGGCGAGCGTCTTCATGCCCCGGGCATGGTCGATCAGGCCGGGGATGTCGAAGGTGCGGGTGACGCTTCCCGGGCCGAGCACGATGTAGTCGTAGGGCTCGTAGACGATCTCGTCGGTGATCTTGCGGATGACGCAGATCTTCGCCTTGGGGTCCACACCGATGCCACCGCCCGGAATGATCCGGGTGCGGTGCCTGCGGCTGCGGCGCAGCGACACCGCGACGGACTGCGGCGTCAGCACGCCGGCCGCCACATGCGGCAGGAGGGGGAGGTAGAGCTGGTACGAGAACGGGCTCACGAGCGCGAGCTCCGCCTCGCCCGGGATGAGTCTGCGCTCCAAGCGGCGTACGCACTCCACCCCGCCGAATCCGGCACCGACGACGAGAATCCTGGGTCGTGCCACGGTGTTCGTCCCTCCTCGGGCATGCGCGGTCGTCCTTCGCGGACCCGCCTCACGCGCCCGTCCACTCCCATCTTCACGAGCCGCGTGCGAATCCGCCTGTCGGAGACGACGGAGCGGCTGACCCGGCCGCGCCGCCGGGCCGGCGCGGTCACCGCGCGGGGGCCGCGTTCACGACCGGTTCTCCGGGGGCGTCGGCGCCGGCCCGGCCCAGGGGCGGTTGACGAATTCGTCGAGGGCGCGGACCGAGGGATGGTGCAGGTCGAAGGCCGGGGATTCGGAACGGATGCGCGGCAGCGCGAGGAAGTTGTGCCGCGGCGGCGGGCACGAGGTCGCCCACTCCAGGGAGCGGCCGTAGCCCCACGGGTCGTCCACACCCACGTTCCTGCCGTACCTGGCGGTCTTCCACACGTTGTAGAGGAACGGCAGCATCGACAGGCCGAGCAGGAACGAGGCGATCGTCGAGACCGTGTTCAGGGCGGTGAAGCCGTCGGCGGCGAGGTAGTCCGCGTAGCGGCGCGGCATGCCCTCGGCACCCAGCCAGTGCTGCACCAGGAACGTGCCGTGGAAGCCCACGAACAGCGTCCAGAACGTGATCTTGCCGAGCCGCTCGTCCAGCATCTTGCCGGTGAACTTCGGCCACCAGAAGTGGAATCCGGCGAACATCGCGAAGACCACGGTGCCGAAGACGACGTAGTGGAAGTGCGCGACGACGAAGTACGTGTCCGAGACCTGGAAGTCCAGCGGCGGCGACGCGAGGATCACACCGGTCAGACCACCGAAGAGGAACGTCACCAGGAAGCCGATGGCCCAGAGCATCGGGGTCTCGAAGGACAAGGACCCCTTCCACATCGTGCCGATCCAGTTGAAGAACTTCACCCCGGTGGGCACCGCGATGAGGAACGTCATGAAGGAGAAGAACGGCAGCAGCACAGCGCCGGTCACGAACATGTGGTGCGCCCACACCGTCGCGGAAAGACCCGCGATGGCGATCGTGGCACTGATCAGACCGACGTAACCGAAGATCGGCTTGCGGCTGAACACCGGAATGATCTCGGTGACGATGCCGAAGAACGGCAGGGCGATGATGTACACCTCCGGATGCCCGAAGAACCAGAAGAGGTGCTGCCAGAGCAGCGCCCCGCCGTTGGCCGGGTCGTAGACGTGCGCGCCGAACTTCCGGTCCGCCTCCAGCACCAGCAGGGCCGCCGCGAGGACCGGGAAGGCCAGCAGGACGAGCACCGCGGTCAAGAGGACGTTCCAGACGAAGATCGGCATGCGGAACATCGTCATGCCGGGTGCGCGCAAGCAGATGATGGTGGTGATGAAGTTGACCGAGCCGAGGATCGTGCCGAACCCGGAGAGCACCAGACCCATGATCCACATGTCGGCGCCGATGCCCGGCGTACGGACCGCGTCCGACAGCGGGGTGTAGGCGAACCAGCCGAAGTCGGCCGCGCCCTGCGGGGTGAGGAACCCGGCCACCGCGATCAGCGAGCCGAAGAGGTAAGCCCAGTAGGCGAACATGTTCAGCCGCGGGAACGCCACGTCGGGCGCGCCGATCTGCAGCGGCATGATCCAGTTCGTGAATCCGGCGAACAGCGGAGTCGCGAACATCAGCAGCATGATCGTGCCGTGGATCGTGAACGCCTGGTTGTACTGCTCGGGCGAGACGATCTGGATGCCGGGCCGGGCCAGTTCGGCGCGCATGACCAGGGCCAGCACCCCGCCGACGACGAAGAACGCGAACGACGTGACCAGGTAGAGCGTGCCGATCGTCTTGTGGTCGGTGGTGGTCAGCCATCTGACGACGACGTTTCCGGGCTCCTTCGCGCGGACCGGAAGCTCGTTCGCGTACGCCTCCTCCTCGTCGGCCGCCCCTGGTGTGCCGGTCGTCGTCACTGGGCCGCTCCTTCGGTCGTCGTTCGCGGATGGACCGCGCACCCGGCCGGGAAAAGCGCCTTCCGCGTCGGGCCGTCCGCCGGGCCGCTCCCGCGTGTGCCACGCGGGATCCCGGATGCAGCAAACCAGCCGTGGGGCCGCCGAGGGCGGCCCGGCACCCGCCAGGGCACGACTTTCACCCGTCAGGGCGGCGGTGGAGACGCCGGTGCGCACGGCGGACGCCCGTACACGCGGCGGGCATCCCGAGACGCACGCCGGACGCCCGGGACCGGTGGCCGGTCCCGGGCGTCGCGGATTCCGGTTCAGGCCAGCCCACCCGTCGCGCGCAGGTTCTGGCCGGTGATCCACCGGGCGTCGGGTCCGGCCAGGAACGCGACCACGTCGGCCACGTCGGCGGGGTCGCCCAGCCGGCCGAGCGGGGTCATGGCGGCGACCGTTTCGAGGGCCTGCGGCTGGTTGGCGGCGCGCAGCATCTCGGTGTCGGTGGCGCCGGGCGAGACGGTGTTGACGGTGATTCCGCGTGCCCCGAGTTCGTGGGCCGCCACGGCGGTGAGCTGCTCGACGGCGCCCTTGCTCGCGGCGTACGCGGCGATGCCGGGGCCCGGGCGCACGGTGTTCGCGGTGGAGACGTTCACGATCCGCCCGCCGTCGCGCATCCGCCGGGCGGCGTGACGGATCGTCATGAAGACCGGCCTGGTATTGACGGCCATCGCGCGGTCGAACACGGCCGGGTCGGTGTCGGCGATGAAGGACGGGGCGGGGCACAGCGCGGCGTTGTTCACCAGCACGTCCAGGACGCCCAGTTCCTCCTCCGCCGTCTCCATCAGCTGCCGGGGTCCGTCGGGGACGGCGAGATCGACCCGGACGGCGTGTGCCGTGCCGCCGTTGTCCCGCACGGTGCGGACGACGTCGGCGGCCGCCTCGTCATGGGTGGCGTAGTTGAAGACGACGTGTGCGCCGTCGCGGCACAGTCGCTCGACGATCGCGCGGCCGATGCCTCGCGATCCTCCGGTGACCACCGCGTTCCTGCCTGTCAGCACGGTCCCTCCTTCTTCGGGCCCGGTCGGCCCGGGGTACTCGAACCTACCGAGGGACCGGCCCGAACGTGCGGGGTTGCGAGAACGGCGTCCGGCCGGGCGTGCGCGTCGCGGTGGGCGCGGCCCCTCGGCCGGACACGCGGCCGCCCCGGCCGGGCGTGGTGCCGGCCGGGGCGGGGAGGGACAGGACGGGCGGGGCGCCGGAAGGGGCGCCCCACCGCCACCGTTTCGTCAGCCGAGGGAGGCGATGGCCCGCGTGAACGTCGCCGACGGACGCATCACGGCCGACGCCTTCGCCGGGTCGGGCTGGTAGTAGCCGCCGATGTCGGCCGGCGAACCCTGCACCGCGATCAGCTCGTCGACGATGGTCCGCTCCTGCTCGGCCAGCGTCTTCGCCAGACCGGAGAACGCCTGCGCGAGGTGCGCGTCCTCGGTCTGCCGCGCCAGCTCCTGGGCCCAGTACAGGGCCAGGTAGAAGTGGCTGCCGCGGTTGTCGATGCCGCCCAGCTTGCGGCTCGGCGACTTGTCCTCGTTGAGGAAGGTGCCGGTCGCGCGGTCGAGGGTGTCCGCGAGGACCTGCGCACGGGTGTTGCCGGTGGTCGTCGCCAGGTGCTCGAAGCTGGCCGCGAGCGCGAAGAACTCGCCCAGGCTGTCCCAGCGCAGGTAGTTCTCCTTGACGAGCTGCTGGACGTGCTTGGGTGCGGAGCCGCCGGCACCGGTCTCGAAGAGTCCGCCGCCGTTCATGAGCGGGACGACGGAGAGCATCTTCGCGCTCGTGCCCAGCTCCAGGATCGGGAACAGGTCCGTCAGGTAGTCGCGCAGCACGTTGCCGGTGACCGAGATGGTGTCCTCGCCGCGGCGGATGCGCTCCAGCGAGAACGCCGTCGCCTTCACCGGGGACATGATCTCGATCCGCAGGCCGTCGGTGTCGTGGTCGGCGAGGTACGTCTTGACCTTGGCGATCAGCTGCGCGTCGTGGGCGCGGTCCTCGTCGAGCCAGAACACGGCCGGGGCGCCGGTGGCACGGGCCCGGGTGACGGCGAGCTTGACCCAGTCCTGGATCGGCAGGTCCTTGGCCTGGCACATGCGGAAGATGTCGCCCGCGCCGACCGCCTGCTCCAGCACGACGTCGCCCTTGCCGTCGACGACCCGCACCGTGCCGGTGGTGGGGATCTCGAAGGTCTTGTCGTGGCTGCCGTACTCCTCGGCCTTCTGCGCCATCAGCCCGACGTTCGGCACCGAGCCCATGGTCGACGGGTCGAAGGCGCCGTTGGCACGGCAGTCGTCGATGACGACCTGGTAGACGCCCGCGTAGCTGCTGTCGGGGAGCACCGCGAGGGTGTCGGCCTCCTGGCCGTCCGGGCCCCACATGTGGCCGGAGGTGCGGATCATGGCCGGCATGGAGGCGTCGACGATGACGTCGCTCGGCACGTGCAGGTTGGTGATGCCCTTGTCCGAGTCGACCATGGCCAGGGCGGGGCCCTCGGCGAGCTCGGCCTCGAAGGACGCCTTGATCTCGGCGCCCAGGTGCGGCACGGAGTCCAGGCCGTTCAGGATGGCGCCGAGGCCGTCGTTCGGGGAGAGCCCCGCGGCGACGAGCGCCTCGCCGTACTTGGCGAAGGTGTTCGGGAAGAAGGAACGGACCACGTGGCCGAAGATGATCGGGTCGGAGACCTTCATCATGGTGGCCTTGAGGTGGACGGAGAAGAGCACGCCCTCCTCCTTGGCCCGGGCGACCTGCGCGGTGAGGAACTCGCGCAGCGCCGCGACGCGCATGACCGCCGCGTCGACGACCTCGCCCGCGAGCACCGGCACCGACTCGCGCAGCACGGTCGTGCTGCCGTCGTCGCCCACGAGCTCGATGCGCAGGGAGCCGTCCTCGGCGATGACGGTGGACTTCTCGGTGGAGCGGAAGTCGTCGACGCCCATGGTGGCGACGTTCGTCTTCGAGTCGGCCGTCCAGGCGCCCATGCGGTGCGGGTGCGCCTTGGCGTAGTTCTTCACCGAGGCGGGGGCGCGGCGGTCGGAGTTGCCCTCGCGCAGCACGGGGTTCACCGCACTGCCCTTGACCTTGTCGTAGCGGGCGCGGACGTCCTTGTCCTCGTCGGTCTGCGGGTCGTCCGGGTAGTCCGGGAGCGCGTAGCCCTGTGCCTGGAGCTCGGCGACGGCGGCCTTCAGCTGCGGGATCGAGGCCGAGATGTTCGGCAGCTTGATGATGTTGGCCTCGGGCCTCTTGGCCAGCGCGCCCAGCTCGGCGAGCGCGTCGTCGATGCGCTGCTCCTCCTTCAGACGCTCGGGGAAGGAGGCGATGATGCGCCCGGCCAGGGAGATGTCCCGGCTCTCGACATCGACGCCGGCCGTCGAGGCGTACGCCTGGACGATGGGCAGGAACGAATACGTCGCCAGGGCCGGGGCCTCGTCGGTGTGTGTATAGATGATGGTCGAGTCAGTCACCCTCTGCTCCGCTCCACGTCTGCAACATTGCTTGACATCAAGATATCTCGTGACGGCTGCCGACTCGACAGGGCCCTGCTCCCGCACCGGCGCGGCCCCTCCCCGCCGCTTTCGCGGGCTCCGGTTCAGGGACGCCCCGACGCGGGGACCTCCTCACCGGCCGGTACCGGGCCCGGAGCGGTGCCGTACCCGAACGGGCTTCCGCCCAGCTGCTCGCGGTGGTGCGGGGCCAGCCAGCCCGACAGGTCCGGGCCGCAGGGCACGATGCCGGTGGGGTTGATGCCGGTGTGCACCCGGTAGTAGTGCCGCTTGATGTGGTCGAAGTCGACGGTGTCGCCGAAGCCGGGAGTCTGGTAGAGGTCCCTGGCGTACGCCCACAGCACCGGGTCCTCGGCCAGCTTCGAGCGGTTGCACTTGAAGTGACCGTGGTAGACGGCGTCGAAGCGGACCAGTGTGGTGAACAGCCTGATGTCCGCCTCCGTGATGAAGTCGCCGACGAGGTAGCGCCGGTCCGCGAGGCGCTCGGAGACCAGGTCCAGGCGGCGGAACACGTCCTGGTAGGCGTTTTCGTAATCGGCCTGCCCGGACGCGAACCCGGCGCGGTAGACGCCGTTGTTCACGTCGCGGTAGACGCCCTCCATGACCTCGTCGATCTCCTCACGCAGGCCCTCGGGATACAGGTCGGGGGCGCCCGGGCGGTGCAGCGTGGTCCATTCGGTCGCGAGGTCCAGGGTGATCCGCTGGAAGTCGTTGGTGGCCAGCCGGCCGCTGGGCACGTCCACGATCGCGGGCACGCTGACCCCGCCGGGGTAGCCGGGCTCCCGTGCCTCGTACGCCTCACTCAGGTACGCGATGCCGAGCACCGGGTCCCGGCCGCCCTCGTCCAGCGTGAAGCGCCAGCTGCGGTCGTCCTGGATCGGGTCGGCGACGGCCAGCGACAGGACCCCTTCCAGCCCGAGGAGCCGCCGGGAGATCAGGGCGCGGCTCGCCCACGGGCAGGCGCGGCTGACGACGAGCCGGTAGCGGCCGGCCTCGACGGGCCAGCCGTCCCGGCCGTCGGCGGTGATGCGGTCGGCGAAGTGGCTCCGGGACCGTTTGAAGGGCTTGTGCCCGTACGCCTCGTTGCCGACGACCTCCGGGCCGGCTTCCCCGGTGTTCCCGGGCGCCTGCGTCCCGTTGTCGCTCATCACGTTCTCCCTGCGTTCATGACGTCGTGTCCGTGGGGGTGCGAGGGATGGTTCGGAGGGTGCGGCCCCGGCCGCGGCGTTCCCCGCGCACGTCCGCCAGGCCGACGAGCAGGGCGACCAGGACGAAGGCGACCGCCACGACCAGGCCGTGGTCGTACGCGCCGGCCCAGCCGTCTTCGCCCAGCTGGGCGAAGAACACCGAGCCGACCGCGGCGATCCCGATCGCCGACCCGACGCGCTGCCCGGTCTGGAGGGTGCCGCCCGCGCTGCCCGCCGTGGCCACCGGCACCTCGGCCAGGGTCAGTGTCTGGTTCGGGGCGACGACCAGACCGCTGCCCAGACCGGCCAGGAGCAGCGGGGCGGCCATCGCCCATCCCGCGCCCCGCCCCGGCACCAGGTGCACGGCGAGCGCGGCGCCCGCCAGTCCGACGACCACCGCGGTGAGCCCGGCGACCACGAGGGGGCGTCCGAAGCGGTGGACGAGCCGGCCGCCCGGACTCGCCGCGAGGGCCGAGCCCAGCGCGAACGGCGTGATGGCGAGCCCGGCCTGCAGGGCGCTGTAGTGCAGTCCGTTCTGCAGGTAGAGCGTGGTGACGAAGAAGATCGAGGTGAATCCGCCGAAGTACACCAGAGCCAGCAGACAGCCGAGCCAGTACGAGCGGACCCGGAAGAGCGACAGGTCGACGACCGGCCGCGTGGCGCGCGTGGCGCACCGGGCCTCCCACCCGACGAAGGCCGCGAGCAGCGCCACGGCCGGCACCAGCAGCAGCCACTTGCGGTCCCCCGGCCACTGCTGGGCCTGGACGAAGGGCAGCAGCAGGGCCAGGACGCCCGTGCCGAGCAGCAGGACCCCGAGCGGGTCGAGGTCGCGCGGGCGCACCCGGCCCGCCGACGGGGTGTCGGGGAGCAGTCGCCGGGCGAGCAGCAGGCAGACGGCGCCCAGCGGCAGATTGACGTAGAACACCCAGCGCCAGCCCTCGTGGGCGCCGGCCGCCTGGATCAGCAGCCCACCCGCCAGCGGGCCGACGGCGGTGGAGACGCCCACCACCGTGCCGAACATGCCGAAGGCCCGGCCGCGCTCCTGGCCGGAGAACATCTGCTGGATCAACGCGGAGATCTGTGGCGAGATCATGCCGCCGGCGAGGCCCTGGAGCAGGCGGGCGATCACCAGCCAGAGGCTGGACTGGGCGGCGCCGCAGGCCGCCGAGGCGAGCGTGAACAGGGCCAGACCGGCCATGAACACGGCGCGGCGCCCCCGCGCGTCACCGAGGCGTCCGGCGGGGATCAGGAACAACCCGAAGGAGAGCGCGTAGCCGGAGAGGACCCATTGCAGGTCGGACTCGGGGGTGCGGAGCCCGGCCCGGATCGACGGCAGGGCGACATTGACGATGGACACGTCCAGCAGGGTCATGAACCCCGCGATCAGGCACACCGCGAGCGCCTGCCAGCGGCGCGGGTCGGGGATGCCGGGGGCGGGGGCGCAGCGAGTACTCCCCCCCGCGGCACCCCGGTGAGCAGCGCTCTCTGCCATGGCTCGCACCCTAAGCGCTGTCCCGTGATCCGTGGTGGATCAGCGCGCGGCGCCGGACGCGGTGCGTCGCCGGACGGAGGGGCGCTTCGCTCACTGGACGTGTACGGATGTTGCGACACAGCGGTCGTGCGGGCGTCCCGCCCGACGCGGTGCCGGCCCTCCCCGACGGCGCCGGGCCTACCAACGGTTCACCGCCGGCCACCCCGTCTTCCACCATGGTGAGCAGCAACGTACGCTGCATCATGGGGACTTGGCCCTCACTTCGGTGCAGTTGGCCGACGGGGAGGACGCCACGATCGAGGTGGCCCGCCGCCGGCCGGACGGGACGTGGCTGTGGAATCGACCGGCCCGGCGTGCTGGGCCGACCGGGAACGGACCCTTGCGTTTCTCTGCGCGCCAAGGCGCTCCGCTCCTTGTGCGCCGAGGTGTGACCGCACAACACCCGACCGGACATCCGTCCGGCCGCCTCCACCGCAACCTGACCCACCCTCAGTAGAGTCGGCTCCGGTTCAGCGACAGCCCGCCACCCTCTCTAGGAGATTCCGTTGAGGATGCTGATCAATGCCCCGGAAACCGTCGTCGCGGACGCGCTGCGCGGTATGGCCGCCGCTCATCCCGAGCTGACCGTCGATCCGGAGAACCGCGTCGTCGTGCGGCGTGACGCGCCCGTGGCCGGGAAGGTGGCGCTCGTCTCCGGGGGCGGCTCCGGTCACGAACCGTTGCATGCCGGGTTCGTCGGCCCCGGCATGCTGTCCGCCGCCTGCCCGGGCGAGGTGTTCACCTCGCCGGTGCCCGACCAGATGGTGCGGGCCGCCACCGCGGTCGACGGCGGGGCCGGGGTCCTGTTCGTCGTCAAGAACTACACCGGTGACGTGCTGAACTTCGAGATGGCCGCCGAGCTCGCCGAGGACGAGGGGGTGCGGGTCGCCCAGGTGGTCGTCGCCGACGACGTGGCGGTGACCGACAGCCTGTACACGGCGGGGCGCAGGGGCACCGGCGCCACCCTGTTCGTGGAGAAGATCGCCGGGGCGGCGGCCGACGAGGGGGCCGCGCTGGACCAGGTGGCGGCCGTGGCCCGCCGAGTGAACGATTCCTCACGGAGCTTCGGCGTGGCGCTCAGTGCCGTCACCACGCCCGCCAAGGGCTCCCCCACGTTCGACCTGCCGCCGAACGAGCTGGAGCTGGGCATCGGGATCCACGGCGAGCCGGGGCGGGAGCGGCGCCCCAGGATGACGTCGCGCGAGATCGCGGACTTCTCGGTGGACGCGGTGCTCGACGACCTGCGGCCGACCGCTCCGTTGATCGTTCTGGTCAACGGTATGGGCGCGACACCGCTGCTGGAGCTGTACGGGTTCAATGCCGAGGTGCAGCGGGCGCTGTCCGGGCGGGGGGTCGTGGTGGCTCGTACGCTCGTGGGGAACTATGTGACCTCGCTCGACATGGCGGGCTGTTCGGTGACGGTCTGCCAGGTCGACGAGGAATTGCTGCGCCTCTGGGACGCGCCGGTGGAGACACCCGCGCTGCGCTGGGGCCGTTGACCCGACTGACCCGACGACAAGGAGATCATGTGCTCGACGCCGGTTTCTTCCACCGTTGGATGACCGCGGCCGCGAGTGCCGTGGACCGCGAGGCGGACCGTCTCACCGAACTCGACTCGGCGATCGGGGACGCCGATCACGGCACCAACATGCGGCGCGGGTTCATCGCCGTGACCGCGGTCCTGGACAGGGAGGCGCCCGCGACCCCGGGAGCCGTGCTGATGCTCGCCGGGCGGCAGTTGGTGTCGACGGTCGGCGGGGCCTCGGGGCCGTTGTACGGGACGCTGCTGCGTCGAACCGGAAAGGCCCTGGGCGACGAGCCCGAGGTGACGCCGCATCAGCTGGCGGAGGCGCTCGGGGTGGGCGTCGCGGCCGTGGCCCAGCTCGGCGGGGCGCAGGCCGGTGACAAGACGATGCTGGACGCGCTGCTGCCCGCGGCCGAGGCGCTCGTGACGTCGTTCGAGGAGGCCAGGAAAGCCGCCGAGGCGGGCGCGCTGGCGACGGTGCCGCTGCTGGCGCGCAAGGGCAGGGCGAGCTACCTGGGCGAGCGCAGCATCGGGCACCAGGATCCCGGGGCGACGTCCTCGGCCCTGCTGATCGCCACGCTGGCCGAGACGGCCGGGACGGACGGAGGCGGAGGGTGAGCGACGTGAGCCAGGTCGGGATCGTGCTGGTCTCGCACAGCGGCCAGGTGGCCGAGTCGGTCGCCGAACTGGCCAGGGGGCTCGCGGCCGGTGGGGCGACGGCTCCGGTCGCCGCCGCCGGGGGCACCGCCGAGGGCGGGCTCGGCACGAGTGCGGACCTGATCGCCGAGGCCGCCGCGGCGGTGGACTCGGGGGCGGGCGTGGTGCTGCTGGTCGATCTGGGCAGTGCCGTGCTGACGGTGAAGTCGATGCTGGCCGAGGGCGACGAACTGCCGGAGGGCTCACGGCTGGTGGACGCGCCGTTCCTGGAGGGCGCGGTGGCCGCCGTGGTGACCGCGTCGGCGGGCGGGGACGTCGCGGCGGTCGAGGCCGCGGCGTCTGAGGCGTACGCGTATCGCAAGGTGTAGTGCGGCCCGGGGCCGTCCCGCGCCCGGTGGCGGGTGCGGGACGGCCCCGGGAGGCGGGCCGGTCAGGCGGCCGGGGCGGTTTCGGCCGCCGTGGCCGTTCGGCCCGCCGCGATCCTGATCACCGCCTTGCGTGTCGTGCCGTTGACCGTCACGGCGAGCGTGACGGTGCCGGGCCGGAGCGTGGTGAGGATGCCGGTCGTCGGGTCGAGGGCCGCGGTGTGGCGGTGCCGGGCGTCGGCCGGGCGGCCGATGTGGACGTTCGGGGATCCGGTCCAGTCGGCGGACAGCGGGAAGCCGACGGGTACCTGCCGGGAGCCCTGGGCGACGGTCGCCGTGACCTTCGTACGGCTCCCGACGCCGACGACCGCGGGCGCGTCGAGCGACAGCGCGTCGACGTGGGCCCGGGTCTGGACGGAGACCCAGTCGGGGCCGCCCCGCCACGGCCGCTGCCGGGCGGCGGCCTGTTCACCGGAGGTCACGCGGTCGACCCCGATCAGCGACCAGCCGGTGAATCCGCCCTCTCCGGCGGGACCGGCCGGTGCCTTGCCGGAGTTGCCGTTGATCAGGTATGGCACCCCGTCGACGTGCGAGGCGTGGAACACCCCGACATGGCCGCCGACGAACGCCGCGCCCTTGCCCGTCGTGCGACGGAAGTCGGCGAGCCACCGCTCGACGAGGGCCGCCTCCTTGCGGTCCCCGAGCCGGCTGCCCTTCTGCGCGGTCGGGTCGCGCGGCGGCACGTGCTCGATCAGCACGACCGAACCGACGGCGCGGTCCTTCGCCGCGGCGTCCAACTGGGCGCGGAACTCCTTGATCTGCTCGAAGCCGCCGCCGCGCAGGCTGAGGCTGGACGTGTCGAGGGTGATGACACGGGTGCCCTTGTGGTCGAATGTCCGGTGCGCGGGCCCGAACTCGTCCACGAAGTCGTCGATCCTCCCGCCCATCACCTCGTGGTTGCCCGGGACGTAGTACCAGGGCAGCGCGTCGCCGAGTTCCTCGGTGAGGACGCGCCGGGCGAACGCCAGGTCCGCGGGCGTTCCCTCGTCGACGAGGTCGCCGTTGACGACCAGGAAGTCGGGGCGGGCCGCCTTGATCTCGCGCAGGGTCCGCCGTGCCTGGGCGACCAGGTCGCTGTCCGGGGCGCGCGCGACGAACTGGGCGTCGGACATCACCGCGAACCGCCAGTCCCGCCGCCCGGTCACGGCGGCCGGGTCGATCAGCGGGTCGGCCGGTGCGGCCTGTTCGGGGAGGTCGGCGGCGGGCGGGACCTGGGCGGCGAGGTCGTCGATGACGATCTCACCCGTGTACTGCTTCGTGGCGGCCGTCTCGGCGAGATAGAACCGGGACACGGTGAGCGGCGTGGCGGCTCCCTGCGGCACGGCGAAGGTGACCTGCCGCCAGCCGGTCCAGGTGACGTACGGTCCGCGCAGCAACTGGTCGGAGCCGGCGGCGTCCTTGAGGTGCAGCGTCGGCCAGGCGCCCTTGCCGTCACCCTTGATCCACAGCGTGAACGACTGGGGGTGTCCGGGCACGGCCAGCGGCCGGGGCGGGGCGGCGTAGGCCGCGCGGGTGGCGGTGGACTGCGTGAAGTCGTAGCTCAGCTTCAGTCCGGTGCCGGTGCGGCCGTCGGGGGTGGCGGAGAGGGAGCCGCTCGCCCGGGCCTGGCTGAACTTCCAGGCGTCGGCGTCGTCGAAGGAGGAGGCGGCCTGTTCGCTGAGGCCGACGGTGACGGCGAGGACGGTGGTGGTTCCGGCGACGGTGGCCGTGATCCGTCCTGCACCGCTCCCGGTGCGCGAGGTGACGGTGAAGGAGCCCCGGCCGTCGTCCCGGACGTCGAAGAGCGTGCGGTCGTAGTCGAGGGTGACGTCGCGCGGCTCGATGGGGGCGGAGGTGCCGTGGGCGTCGAGCCCGATGATCCCGAACGCGCCGGTGGCGTTCGCGTCGGCGAGGCCGATGCGCCGGGCGGTCGGCTCGATGCGGGCCAGTTCGTCGAGAACGGTGAGCGTCGTGCTGCCGCGCGCGGCGCCCTTCTCGGCACGTATCTCGGTCGTGCCGCCGTGCCGCGCGGTGAACAGGCCGCCCCGGTCGACGGTGCCGACCGAGCCGTGGACGGTCCGCCAGCGCGGGGCGCCGTCGGCGGGGCCGTAGGTCTCGTCGTATCCGCTCGCGGTGAGGCGGCGGGTCAGCCCGGGGAAGACCCGGTCGGGGTGACCGCCCTCGACCGGGTCGAGGCCCGGCGCGGAGGCGGCGGGGGTGCGGGTCTGGACCCAGAAGCCCTGGAGCCGGCCGCTGCCGTCGGGGGCGGTGAGGGCGAGGCCGTTGGGGACGGTGCGCTCACTGCCGTCGGACGGGCTGTTCTCGACGCGGAGCGCGTCGCTGCCGGGTTCCCGTGCGACGAGGGTCGACGAGCCGCCGCCGTCGAGGTTGAGCGCGCTGTACGAACCGGCGCGGCGCATCATCCGCCCGAGTTCGGTGAGGGTGACGCCGCCGCTGTCGGCCTGTCGTCCGTCGACGGTGATGACCTGCATGGTCCGGCCGTCCTTCGAGAATCCGACGGCGGTACGGGGCGCGGCCGTGTTGTTGCCCTCGCCCTCGTGGTCCTGGGCGACCCCGTCGACGACGAGGAGTTCCCGGCCGCCGACCGCGGTACGCGGCACGGCTCCGCCGTCGGTGCGGGCCCGGTAGGTCAGGGACACCGGGTCACCGGGTTTCAGGGCGCGCAGCGCGGCGGCCCCGGCCTCACGGCCGGTCAGGACGGTGGCGCCGCCCGGGATCTCCCCGGATCCGGGGGTGTCCGACACGGACACCACCCTGCCGTTGCGTACGACGGCCTCGGCGACGGGCGCCGCGTCGTCCACGGTCAGCGCGCGGTCGGCGCTTCCCCAGGCGGAGGTGTAGACCCCCACTCCCCCGACGGGCACATCGGCGGCGTTGTACGCGGTGAGCGGGTGCCGGCCCGAGGGCAGGGTGAGCGTCCCCTCGAAGTAGAGGTTCAGGATGCGGCCCGCGCCGCCGGGGCCGATGCCGACGGCCCGGTCGACGCCCGGTGCCGGTGACTGGACGACGGCCCCGTCCCTGATACCGATGCCCTGCGGGGCCCCGGTCTGATTGATGTCGAAGAAGTCGGCGTTGATCGCGGCCACGGTGCGACGGCCCCGGCCCGGGTCGTGCCCGGCGGCGAGTTCGGAGACCGTGCGCCGTTCGGAGACCCTGCCGGAGGAGAGGTAGTCGGCGCGCACGCCGCTGCCGTCGAGGTCGACGGAGAGGGAGTCGACCCGCAGCCACTTGTCGGATTCGAGCCGGTCGTACGAGTCCAGTCGGATGCCCGGCGCGATCGGGCGCGAGGCGCGCGCGGTCTCGATGCCGTCACCGTCCACGACCGAACGGGGCCGCCCCACCGGGCTGCTCGCGGGCGGTGGGGAGACGGGTCCGAGGATCTCGGCCGAGGTGCGGGGGTGGGGGTCGGGGGTCGTGTCGGCGAGGGCGGGCGTGATCGCGCCGGCCGTCAGCGCGGACACGGTCGCGAGCAGCACGAGCGAACGCGTCGCCCTCCCGCGCCGCCGCGCCGCTCCCCCGGGTGATCCGTTGATCCTGCCGGCTGTGCCAAGGGCCACAAGTCCTCCTGAGGTTCCGTCGGTCGCCCGGCCCGGGCCATGGACTGGGCGCTGTCGGCCGCCAGCCTGGCCCGCGCGCGGGGCCACGCGCCAGGGGGACTCGGGAACCACGGGGAGAACACATCGGGTCGGCTCCGTGACGGGAACGATCACCTGAACGGCGGCGCTGTCCGCGACGGCATGCCCCACCGCGGCGCAGACTTGACGGCATGCCACCTTTGAAACGCGCCCGGCGCAGTGCGGGCCTCCTCCTGTTCCGCCGTGCGGACGGGGCCGCGGACGACGGGACCGAGGGCGTGCGGGCCACGGACGGCGGCCCCGGTTTCGAGGTGCTGCTCGCTCACATGGGTGGCCCGTTCTGGGCGGGGCGCGAGGACGCCGCATGGTCGGTGCCCAAGGGCGAGTACGGCCCGAAGGAGGAGCCCGAGGACGCCGCCCGCCGGGAGTTCGAGGAGGAGTTCGGTCACGCGGTGCCGGACGGTGTGTGGGTGACGCTCGGCGAGGCCCGGCAGTCCGGCGGCAAGACCGTGACGGTGTGGGCGGTGGAGGCGGACGTGGATCCGGCGACGGCCGTGCCGGGGACGTTCACCATGGAGTGGCCGAGGGGCTCCGGCGTGCTGCGGGAGTTCCCGGAGGTGGACCGGTTCGCCTGGTGCGCTCCGGGGGAGGCGAAGCGGCGGCTCGTGGCGGGGCAGCGGGTGTTCCTCGACCGGCTGCGCGAACATCTGCGCGGGGGCGGGTGACGCACGCCCTGGACGGTCCCCGGGCGGGCTGTGGGTCGTTCGTCGCTCCGGCCTCCTTCGCGATGCCGCCGGTCGGGTCTGTCTCGCCTTCTCGCCGGTCCGGTGTCGCGGTGGCGCCGGTTCAGCCGCCGTGCTCCTGATCGCCGACGCGCCCGTACGCGCCCGCGTCCGCCGCGACCGAACGGCCGTCGCGCAGTTCCATCCGGTCGCCGGTGAAACGACTGCGGAAGGCGCGGTGGTGCGAGACGACCACGACCACTCCCCGGTACCGCGCGAGCGCCGCCTCGCAACGGTTCGGGCGGGGAAGGCACGGGAATTCCCGCGCAGTTCGTCCAGCCGTCTTCCGGCCGCCGGGGCCCGCCGCGACGTCGTCCACGAGCCGTCGCGGCCGGGCCGGGTCGTGCGCGCTCACGGGCTGCAGGTGTCCAGCATCTCGCCCAGCTCGTCCTTCTCCGCCGCGGTCACCGACAGCTCGTACGCCGCCTTCACCGCGACCCAGGAGCGGGCGTAGGTGCACCAGTAGGTCTTGGACGGCGGCTGCCATTCGTCCGGCCCCTGGTCGCCCTTGGATCGGTTGGAGGCCGCCGAGACGGCCAGCACCTGCGGCCGGGCCAGGTCGTTGGCGAACGCCTTGCGCCGGTCCTGCGTCCAGGTGCGGGCCCCGGAGCGCCAGGCGTTGGCCAGCGGCACCGTGTGGTCGATGTCCAGGTCCGATGCGTCGGTGAAGGTCTCGTCGTCGTAGACGCTGACCCACTTCCCGGAGACCGCCCGGCACTTGTCGTCCCGTTCGACACCGGTTCCGTCGCGCCCCAGCACCGTCTCCCGGGTGTCGCAGGACTCGCCCTGGGAGGCCCAGTGGGGGAACTTGGAACGGCTGTAACCGGACATCGAACCGTGCGCGGCCACCTTCAGCCCGGCCAGGTCCTGCCGCGCCCGCTCGGCGCTCGGCACGCCCGGCAGGGTCGAGGCGGGCCCGTCCGCCCGGCCGCGTTCGGCACCGGCCGACGCCGAGGCGGTCGGCTTGCCGTCCGTCGTGGCGGGTGACGACGCCTCATCGAACGCGGAGCACCCCGCCATCGCGAGGACCGCCACGGTCGCCAAGCCCCGCCCCCACCAACCGTGCTGACCCGCCATGACCTGGAAGACCTCTCGCAGCTCGCACCCAAGAAACGTTCCTGCACACCCTATCGGCTCCAGCACCGCCCGGCTCGTGGCAATGTCCGGCCGCTCGAACGGATCGCTCCTGCTTCTCGGGGCGCACCGCCGCGACCGCCGACGGCGCGGTCCGGCGCCGCAGGGCCGGGCATCGTTCGCGCCACCGTCGATTTCGACTCAACTCCCGGGCGGATGTGCGCAGGCCGCCCCCGGCGGGCCGTCGGCTGTGGCAGTCTGGAGACGGCCGCCCCACCGGGCTCCCCCGTACCGGTGGGGCGGTTCCGCTGCCCTGTGCGGCGCAGCCCGGCGGTGCCGGCGCGTTCCGTCCGCGCGTTCCTGACCGGCCGTCACGGCGGTTACCGGCCATTGACCGTCGCCCTCACCGGCCGACCGTCGCTCCTCCGCATGAGTGCCCGCTTCGGGGGCAGGCGCTCCCACCTCACCTACGACCAGGGGAGTGTGACGAGATGACGGCGCACACCGCGCGCACCGTGCGCGGGGACGGTGCGGGGGCCGGGAGGGCCGAGAGCGGCCCGCAGGCCGCCGACGACGGCGAGCTGCCGTGGATCGAGAACGCGGGCGGGCTCGCCCCGTCGGACGCGCGGGAACTGTCCCGGCTGTTCTTCGAACGCCTCCGGGTCCTGGAGGAGGGCACCCCGGCCCATCAGTACGCGCGCAACACGCTCATCGAGATGAACCTCTCCCTCGTCCGGTTCGCCGCAGGGCGGTTCCGGGGCCGGGGCGGCGGCGACAGGGAGGACGTCGTCCAGGTCGGCACGATCGGACTCATCAAGGCCATAGACCGTTTCGACCTCTCCCGGGAGGTCGAGTTCACCTCCTTCGCGGTCCCGTACATCACGGGGGAGATCAAGCGCTTCTTCCGCGACACCGGCTGGGCCGTCCATGTGCCCCGCCGGCTCCAGGAGTTGCGGGTCGACATCGCCAGGGCCACGGAGTCCCTGGCCGCGCAGCTCGACCGCGAACCCACCGTTCGCGAGCTCGCCGAACGGCTGGGGCTTTGCGAGCGCGAGGTCGGCGAGGGGCTCGTGGCGGCCAACGGGTACACGGCGGGATCGCTGGACATGCCCGCCGAACCGGGGGCCACGGGGCGGCACCACGGTTCCGTGCGCACCTTCGCCGATGTCCTCGGCGGGCCCGATCCCGCCATCGAGACGGTGGAGAATCTGCACGCGCTCGCGCCGCTGCTGGGCGGCCTCGACGAGCGCGAGCGCCGCATCGTCGACATGCGTTTCGGCCAGGAGATGACGCAGTCCCAGATCGGTGCGGAGCTCGGCGTCTCGCAGATGCATGTGTCCCGGCTGATCAGCCGGATCCTGCGGAAGCTGCGCAGCGGGATGGGCGTGGAGGACTGACCCGGCCGGTGCCGCCAGTGTCAGCGGAGGCGTTCGAGGCCATGAGGAGAGCGCTCCCTTTCGTCCGTCGCGCTCCCATCGGCATCGTGTTCGTCCGCCGCGCTCACGTCGGCTTCGTCCGCCGCGCTCCGGTCGGCCCGCGGCACGGTGGATTCCCATGACCGCCGCAGCGCGCCTTCGCGAACAGCGGCATGCACGGCCCTGGCGAGTCGTGCGCCCCAGCGGGAACGCGGTCCCGCGAAGGGTTCGCCCGGAGTGCTTCCCGGACAGGGCGCGGCGACGCAGACGGCATCGGTGGGGGTGCCCGAGCAGTCGAGTCCCGCGTCCAGGAGCGCCTGCACCTTGGCCTCGGTGGCCGTGGCGACCGCGTTGACGAGTGCCGCGTCGGACAGCGCCACCGGCAGGGTGACCACGATGTTGACCGTCCCCGGCCGCGGCGGTCGCCCGGCGTCCCCGTCGGTGGCACCGGACTCCCTGGCGGGGGCCGCGGCCCAGCCGCGCACGCCGAGGCCGCAGGTGGCGGTGGCCGTCACCCCGTCGTCGGTGGCGAGGCCGTACGCGGTGACGTCGGCGGCCGTCATCAGGCCCGCGCCGGGTCCGGCGAGGCGTTCCGCGGCGGCGATCTCGGCGAGGTGGCGGTCCGGATCCATGCGTGGGTAGCCGCCGGGCACCTGGGCGTTGAGTATCCACGCGCGCGGACCGATGCCACCGCCGAGCACGGCGCTGCTGCACACCCGCCACCCCGGCCCCAGCCGCCACACCAGGTGGTGGAGGTCCAGACCGTCCTCGCGTCGTGCGAGCAGTTCACCGCGCTGCTCGGGCAGCCGGATGCGTACGGAACTGATGGGACACCCCCGGGTGGTACGGCAGGACGGGGCCGACGGCCGGCCGGACGATCATAAGCGCCGGGCCCGTGACCTCCCGGTCCCGGCCCGCAGCGCCCCGCCGTACGGCTGCGGCGCGTAGGCCCGCCAGCGTCGCGCCCCTCCGAAAGCCGCACTCACTCGATTGGCCTAACGAAGGTGCGGCCTGCGCACCGCCGTGCCCGGCCGCAACCGCCGACGGCGCACACGTGCGGCGGCCGGCGTCCGGGGGCGCGGCGGTTGCAGCGCCCATCCGGGTGAGGCGCGATGGAAATCGGACGCGCCTCCCCTGATGGATCCAGCCACAGGACGCGCCCGGGTGAGGAGGAATCGGTCATGGGAGCCGCTGACGGTTTCACGGATTCCGGAGAACTCGACGGTCTGACGGTGTACGACACCGCGGGCGAGAAGGTCGGCAGTGTGGGCCGGGTCTATGTCGACGACAACACAGGTCGCCCGGACTGGATCACGGTGAAGACCGGTCTGTTCGGCATGAAGGAGAGTTTCGTGCCCCTTGCCGGAGCTCGCCGCGTGGGCTCCGACCTGCACATTTCACATACGAAGGAGCGCGTCAAGGACGCCCCTCGGGTGGACGCGGACGCGCATCTGTCCGTGGCGGAGGAGGAGGAGCTCTACCGTCACTACGGCCTCGCCAGGGACACCACGGCCAGGCTCGGAGGCCGGGAGGGCACCGGAGCCACGACCGGGGCCGGGGCCATGGGCGCGGCCGACACCGGGCGTACCACCCGGCGCGACAGGTCGGCCACGACCGGCGCCCCCGCCCCGGACATGGACACCTCCCGCCCCACGCCGCGCACATCCGGCATGACCGGAGCCGGTGCGGGCACGGGCAGGCACCGTGACACCGAGGCGACCGGCCGGCCCCTCGTCGGCGCGGGCGCGGGCACCGAGCGGTCCGCCGAACTGCGCGGCAAGGAGGAGATGATCCGCTCCGAGGAGCAGTTGCGCGTCAGCACCGAGGAGTACGAGAGCGGCAGGGCCCGCCTGCACAAGTACGTCGTCACGGAGAAGGTGACCAGGACGGTGCCGTTGACGCACGAAGAGGTACGGGTGGTCCGCGAGCCGCTGCAGCCCGGCGAGAGGACGACGGGGCCCACGAGCATCCGCGAGCAGGACGTCGAGGTCACCCTGCACGCCGAGCGCGCCACCACGCGCAAGGAGACCGTGCCCGTCGAGCGGGTGCGCCTGGAGACCGAGCGCGTGACCGAGCAGAAGGAGATCTCCGCCGAACTCCGCAAGGAACAGATCGACTACACAGGCGGCGACAACACCGGTCGCGAGCGCCCCGGCGGTGAGTTCGGCCGGGGACGCCACCGCTGACCGGGTACGGGTAGGACGCTCCCGGCCGTCGCCCGGGAGCCGGGGAGCGGGGGTGCGGACCCGGGCCCCTCACGGGTCCGCCGCTTCCGCGCCCGCGGGCTGTCGCCCCGCCGCGTCGGCCGGGCGTGAGGTGACCGGTGCGGGCGGGTCGCGCCGGGGCCGGATGCCGGGATCGTGACACGGGTACGGCACGGTCCGGCCGGTGTGCGGCGCCCCGTGGTCGGCCCGGACGCACCGTTCGGCCGCCGTCTATGGCCGTTGGAGGGCGAGCACGGCGTTGTGCCCGCCGAAACCGAAGGAGTGGCTGACGGCCCGCCGGACGGGGCTTCGCAGCGGCTGCCCGATGACGCAGTTGATGTCGAACTCGGGTGCCGGGGCGTCCAGGTTGGCGATCGGTGGCACGACGCCGCGCTGGAGCGTCAGGACGGTCAGTCCGGCCTCGATCGCCCCTGCCGCCCCCATGCAGTGGCCGAGTACGCCCTTCGGCGCGGTGACGGGCGGCCGGTGGGGGTAGACCCGCCCGATGAGAGCGGCCTCGGTGGCGTCGTTGCTCGGCGTCGCGGTGCCGTGCGCGTTGACGTGGTCGACGTCGCCGGGCCCCCAGCCCGCGTCCCGCAGCGCGGCCTCGACGGCGGCCTGGGCGACCGCTCCGGACGGGTGCGGGCGCGTGGGGTGGTGGGCGTCGGTGGTGGCGCCGGTGCCGGCGAGCAGCGCCCTCGGCGTGGCGCCCCGGGCCGCCGCGTCGTCCGCCCGTTCCAGCACCATGACGGCGGCGCCCTCGCCCATGACCAGTCCGGTCCGGTCGGCCGCGAAGGGACGGCACAGCCGGGCCGGGTCGCCGACCGCCCGGGCCGCGGCACCGGACCGGGCGAATCCGGTCATCGCGACCGGGTAGACGATCGACTCGGTGGCCCCGGCGATCGCGATGTCGCACTGCCCGGTGGCCAGCAGGTCGCGGGCGAGGGCGAGGGCGGTGGCCCCGGACGAGCAGGCGGTGCACGGTGCGAGGCTGGGCCCGGTGGCCCGGAACTGGATCGCGATCTCGGCGGCGGGCATGTTCGGGATCGTGAGCAGGATGCCCGAGGGCGACGTGGCGTCGGGCCCGTGCCGGTCGAGCACCACGGCCTGCTCGGTCAGTGCCGCGGAACCCCCGCTGCTGGTGCCGACGACGACCGCGACCCGATCACCCTCCCACCGCTGCGGGTCCAGTCCGGAGTCGGCGACCGCCTCCCGGGCCGCGACGACGGCGAGCTTGACGTACTTGCCCATCCGGAAGGCCGTACGGCCGCCGATCGCCGCGTCGAGATCGATCCCGTCGACCGTGCAGGCGAAATCGATCGCGCACCCGTCGAGTTCCGGGACGGTGCGCACCGGCGAGACCCCGGCGCACACCCCCTGCCAGGTGGATTCCGTGTCGTTGCCGACCGGGGTGATCATCCCCAGGCCCGTGACGGCGATGTCCGGCTTGTTCATCGGGCGTTGCTCAGGTGTGCCTCGGGGCGTGCCGGCGTCCCGCTGCCGCGCGGTGGGTCGATGAAGCGCGAGATCTCGGCCAGTGTGGCCTCCTTGGGGAGCCCGCCCAGGTCCGCGTCACCGCCCGTCGTCTCCCTGAGCAGGACGGCGAACTCGGCGACGGCGAGGGAGTCCATCTCCAGGCTGTCCATCGTGGAGTCCGGGTGGATCTCGGACGGCGGCACCTTGAAGGTATGGGTCAGGACTTCGGTGATCCGCGGATGAATCGCGCTCATGAGCTTCCTCTCCATCATTGGGTACGGCTCATTCGGTACGACTGCCGACGCAGGGGGACAGCATCGTCCCGACGCCGGATCAACTGAGTGACGTCGATCCAGTTACGCCTTGTGGCGAACCGATTCCGCACGGCCGGTCGGCGGCGATGCGCGCCAGCAGTCCAAAAGGGCCGGCGTCCCCCGGAGGACCAGCGGCACGACACGGACCACGAGGACACCGGTCACCTCCCCGGCCCGGTGGCCGCGACCGGTGGTCCCCGCGTCGTTCACCGCTCCCGCCGCTCGCCCGGAACCCTCGCCCGGTCCGGGCCACCGTTCCGGTGCCATGGGGCCTGCGGGTCGTCGTGGACGTCGATGTAGCCGGCCCCGGCGATGGGCCAGTCCGCGAGGAGTTCGGCGGGCAGGGCGAAGGAATCGACGAGTTCGGGGAGCCGGTCGACGAGAGCGGCGATCAACCGGTCCGCCTCGTCGGGAAGTTCATTGATTTGACGGGTCGTCATGCATCCGGAGGCCAGCAGGTCGCCACTGTCGCGCGCGATCCTGTCCAGTGCGAACAGCCTCTGCAACCAGACGAGTTGCTCACGGGCGCGGCCGTGCGGCAACTGCTGCGCCGCGTCCGCGAACGCCTCGGCCGCCTGCCGGTGGGCATGGGCCTCGACGCCTCTCAGGGCGGGCCCGGAAGCCGCGTTCCAGCGTGCCAGCGGATCGCCGTGCGGCACGCTTCCCATGCGCCGGCCGGCGCGGTCGAACCAGATCCTCTCCAGGGCCGCCAGGAGCCCGAGGAGGAACCGGGGGTCGGAGAGTTCGCCCGGCTCGCCGCCCAAGGGGGCCGCGTGCCCGGCCGGTTCGGTGGCCAGGAGCATCTCCGCGGCGGCCTTGGCGTGGATCGCCAGGTTGTCGCCCTCCGCGGTGATGGCGCCCTCCACCCCGGTGAGGAGCGCGCTCATGCCGTTGTTCTCCAAGAGCGCCTGGGCGCCACAGCGTTCACGGCATTCCACGATCACCGACCTGGCCTGCCAGGTGATCCACCCCTTGGCGACGGCGACCAGCCGCTCCGCCTCCTCCCGGCCGGTGCCCGCCGCGTCCCGGCCTGCCGCTTCCCAGCGGTCCAGGGCCCTGCGGTGCAGCAGGCTCATCGCGAAGACGGTGGCCATGGCGCGGACCAGCGGCCCGTGGTGGCTGCGGTGTGCCATCACCGGCACGTTCCCCGTGCCCCGGGGCCCGGATACGTGGCGGTGGCCGCCGTAGCGGACGGCGACGGCGAGCGTGGCGCGCGCGGAGCCGACCGCGCAGGCGCTCATCGAGACCTTTCCGGCGGTCACCCTCCCGATCGACGCGAGGAGGCGCCGCCTGCGGTTGCCGATCGCGCTGCTGAACACGCCGTCGTCGTCGATCCGCCCGTGGTCCCCGGCGAGCAGCGCGCCGCGCCCCACGAAGACCTCGTCGAAGGAGGTCAGGCAGTGGTCCACCGGGCTCCCCATGCGCTCGGGAAGCCTGCGGACCCGCACTCCGGGCAGGGGGCGGTTGGCGTCGGTGAGCGGTACGAGGAAGAGGAAGACCCCCTGATCGGCGCCGTCGACGAGCAGGCGGGCGGCCACGAGCCCCGTCTTGGGGCCGCCCGCCGGGCCGGTGTTGGGCATGAACTTCTGGGCTCCGGCGTGCGGTGTGTGCAGGACGAACCCGTCACGGGCGCGCTCGTAGCGGGCGGTGGTCTCGATGGCCGCCGCGTCGTTGCCGTGCGCCAGCTCCGTGCACAGGAAGGTGCCGGTGCTCCGCAGCCGGAGGAAGTCCGACAGGTCGCGGCGGCCGGGGGCGTCGTGGTCGAGGAGGCTGCCGAGGAAGAGGTTGTAGTGGATGCCGGCCACGGTCGTGAGCGCCGGATCGACCGGGCCGAGCCACTCGTGCAGGGCCGCGAGAGCGCGCGGGTCGGCGGCGAGCCGCGCACCGCCTTCGGTAGCGGTGCCGGGGCCGTCGCCGATGTCGCCGTCGATGCCGTCGACGAGGGCGTCGTTGAGCGCGCGCAGGCGGTCGTACGCGAGGCGCAGGCGCTGCTCGGGGGTGGGGTGGTCCGGTCGCCGGAACGGTTCTGTGGCGATCAGCCGGCGCCAGAAGCCGTGCTCGCGGTGGTGGTCGTCGCCGAGGAGCACCGCAGTGAGGAGTTCCGTGGACCGTTCGGTGAACGGGCTGTCGATCGTCGCGGTCATGAGACATGAACGATTCAGTCAACGGCTAGGACACCGGGGCCGGTCCGCCGCCACGCCCCGTGCCGGGACGGCTCCGCCGGGACCCCGGACCGTCCTCGTCGGCGCGCCGGAAGGCGAGCACGACGTTGTGCCCGCCGAATCCGAAGGAATGACTGAGCGCACGCTCGACGTCCTGGGCCCGCGGCTCCTCGACCACGCAGTCGAGGTCGAAGCCGTCGGGCAGCGAGTCCAGGTTGGCGACCGGGGGCACCAGCCCGCGTTCCAGGGTCAGTACGGTGGCCACCGCCTCGATGGCGCCTCCCGCCGCGAGCGTGTGTCCGAGCACCCCCTTCGGCGCGGTCACCGTCGGCCGGTGGGGGAACATGCCGGAGATGAGGCCGGTCTCCATCGCGTCGTTCAGACGGGTGGACGTGCCGTGGGCGTTGACGTGGTCGACCTCGGGGGCCGTCCAGCCCGCCTCGCTCAGCGCCGCTTCCACGGCCCTGCGCGCCCCGGCCCCGTCCGGGGAGGGTGCCGTGGGGTGGTGGGCGTCGGTGCCGGCTCCCGTGCCGGCCAGCAGGGCGCGCGGACGCCGGCCGCGGGCGTACACGTCGGGCGTGCGCTCCAGCACCAGTGCGGCGGCGCCCTCGCCGATCACGAATCCGTCCCGGTCGGCGGCGAACGGCCTCGACGCCCGCGCGGGGTCGGCGGTCCGCAGCGAGAGCGCGCCCATGCCCGCGAAAGCGCTCACCACGAGCGGGGTCACCACCGACTCCGCGCCGCCCGCCACCACCACGTCGCACCGGCCGCTCGTCAGCAGGTCGCGGGCCAGGGCGATCGCGGTCGCCCCGGACGCGCACGCCGTGGCCGGGGCGAGGCTGGGGCCGTGCGCCCGCAGCGCGATGGCCACCTCCCCCGCCGCGGCGTTGGGCATCATCATCGGGACGAGGAGCGGTGACACCGCCTCCGGCCCGCCGTCGTCCAGCCTGCGCACGTTGTCGGTCAGCACGGCCACCCCGCCCACGCCGACCCCGAACACCACCCCCACCCTGCCGCCGTCCCACCGCTCCGGTGCCAGCCCGGCGTCGGCGACCGCCGCGCGGGCGGCGACCAACGCCATCTTCACGAACCGCGCCATCCGCCACACCGAACGCCCGCCGACGGCCTCGTCCAGGTCGATCCCGTCCACCGGACAGGCGAAGTCGACCGGCAGACCGGCCAGTTGTTCACAGCGCCGGGCCAGCGACAGCCCGGCGCACAACCCCTCCCAGAAGGTGTGCTCGTCCGCTCCCGCGGGAGTCACCATCCCCATGCCGGTCACCGCAACGCCCGTGTCGGCCCGCCCCATGTTCCGCCCCCTCCTCCGTAATCGATCACGCCTACCGGTTGTCGAACGGCCGTAGCCTCAGGAGGATGCGGTCAATGAGCCGAACGGGTCATGGTCGGGCCGTCCGGGCCACGCGCGGGGACACGTTCACCCGTCCGCCGCAGCTGCGTCGCGCCGCCCGGCGAGCGTCCCGTACGGCCGGCTCGGGGCGCGGCGCCGCCGTCGTGGTCAGGCACGGGCGAGTGCCGCCCGCAGCTCGGCCGCGTCCGGCGGACTGGCCCCGGCCCGTGCCACGGTGACGGCGGCGCAGGCGGCGGCGTGGCGCAGGACGTCGGCGACGGTGTCCCGGTCCGCCGTGCGCAGCCGCTGTCCGCCGCCCGGGCCCAGCAGCCCGTGCGCGGCGAGGGCGTGCAGGGTGCCGGACATGAAAGCGTCGCCCGCCCCCACGGTGTCGACGACGTCGGTGGCGAACGCGTCGACCGCGACGCGCCCGCCGGGCAGGACGGCCAGGGCGCCGTCGCCGCCGCGGGTGACGAGGACGGCGGCCGGGCCCCGGCCCAGCCACCGCCGCGCCACCGCTTCGGGCTCCTCGCCGGGGTACAGCCATCGCAGGTCCTCGTCGCTGGCCCTGACCACGTCGCTCAGCGCGACGCAGCGCTCGACCCGGCGGACGGCGGCGCCGTGGTCGCCCATCAGCGCGGGCCGCACGTTGGGGTCGTAGCTGACGGTCGCGCAGGTGCGCAGCGACTCGACGGCGGCGAGGACGGTGGCCGCGCCGGGGTCCGTCACGGCGGCGATCGAACCGGTGTGGACGTGGTGGGGCGGCCGGTCCGGCGCGACCGGGGTGAGCGTCCAGGCGATCTCGAAGGCGTACGCGGCCCGGCCCTCGCGGTCCAGGGTCACGACGGCCGACGGGGTGGGTGCCGTCGTGCCGTCCGTGCGCACCTCGACCCCGGCCTCGGTCAGGTGACTCCTGATCAGGCGTCCATGGCCGTCGGGCCCCAGCTGTGTGACCAGGGTGACGGCGTGCCCGAGCCGCGCCAGGCCGTGGGCCACGTTGGCAGGGCTGCCCCCCGGATGGACATGGACGTTCGAGTCCGGCATCCGGACGATGTCGGCGACGCATTCGCCGATGACCAGCAGGTCGAGGGGGTCGGGCATGGGGGCGGGGCCTCCTGGCGTGCGGGCCGCTGGCGACCCGGCGGACGGTGCGGCGTGCGGTCACGGTCGGTCCCATCCTGCCCCGGCCGCTGGTCACCGGCCGGTGACGGTCTCCACCGCGTCCGCCACGAAGTGCGTGCGGGAGACGGGGGACTCCCCGGTCTCCCAGCGCTCGGACGGGGTTCGGTCCGGGTTGTTCGGGCTGCTGGGCGTCATCGGTGTCCTGGGCATGAACGTCGCCGCCCGGCTGAGCGACCGCGGCCGGGCGCAGGCGGTGTCGGGGACGGCTGCCGCGCTGCTCACCCTCTCGTGGCTGCCGCTGCTGGCCGGGGAGTCCTCCCTGCCGTGGCCGGCGGTCGGGGTGATCTCGCTCAACATCGCCCCAGCAGGCGGGGCTCAACGGCTGCCAGAACGTGATCCACGCGCTCCGTCCGGAGGCCCGCAACCGGATCAACGCCGGGTTCATGACGCTGTTCTTCCTGGGCGGCGCGCTCGGCGCCGCGCTCGCCTCGATGGTCTGGTCGCGGGCGGGCTGGAGCGGTGTCTGCCTGCTGGGCGGACTGCTGGCCGCCGGGAGCCTCGTGCTGTGGGTGCTGGAGCGGGTCCGGACGGGCGGCGCCGCACGAGCCGTCCCCGGCGCCGTCACTCGTTGACGGTGGTCAGCAGCACCACGGCGTCCTCCAGCGCCTCCAGCCCGTGCCGCTCCCTCGGGACGGGCTGGAGCTCTCCGGCGCCCACCTCCACGTCGCCCGAGGCCACGGTCAGGCGCACCCGGCCGCGGAGCACCTGCAGGGAGCCCGCGGCGGGCGCGTTGTGCTCGTCCAGGGCGGTGCCCGCGGCGAGGGCGATGACGGTCTGGCGCAGGGGTTCCTGATGCAGCAGTCGGTGGGCGCTGCGGCCGTGCGCGGAGGCGCGGGCCGCGGCCAGGTGCTCGTCGGCGAGGGCAGTCAGATCGTCCATGTGCCCACTGTGCCGCAGGTCCTGGGCCCGCGCGAACCTTCCGGTCCCCCGCCGCACGGGCTCGCACGCCGGCCGCCCCGTCCGCGGGCTCCCGCCCCGCCGTGCCGATGCGGCGGGGCGCCCGCGGACCGGCTCGGACGACCCGCGAAGATGGCACGGGGCAAGCCCGCGACGACCGACCGATACGGAGGACTGACGGATGCCGCACGAACGAGCGGGACAGCCGGCCCGGCCGGAGGATCTCACCGATGTGGCACGGCTGGTGACGGCGTACTACACGCTGCACCCGGATCCGGCCGTGCCGGACCAGCGGGTGGCGTTCGGAACCTCCGGTCACCGGGGGTCGTCCCTGGCCACCGCGTTCAACGACGACCACATCGCCGCCACCAGTCAGGCCATCGTCGAGTACCGGGCGCGCCGGGGCACGGACGGGCCGCTGTTCCTCGGCGCGGACACCCACGCCCTGTCGGAACCGGCCCGGGCGACCGCCGTCGAGGTGTTCGCCGCCAACGACGTGACCGTGCTCGTCGACCCGGCCGACGGATGGACCCCGACCCCCGCGGTGTCGCACGCCGTCCTCACCCACAACCGGGGCCGGACGTCGGGCTTCGCCGACGGTGTGGTGGTCACCCCGTCCCACAACCCGCCCGCTGACGGCGGGTTCAAGTACAACCCGCCGAACGGCGGACCGGCCGGCTCCGAGGCCACCGGCTGGATCCAGGAGCGGGCCAACGAGATCATCGCGGCGGGCATGAAGGACGTGCGCCGGCTGCCGTACGCCCGCGCGCGGGCGGCGTCGACCACCGGGACGTACGACTTCCTCGACGCCTACGTGAGCGACCTGCCCTCCGTGCTCGACCTGGACGCGATCCGCTCCGCCGGGGTACGCGTCGGCGCCGACCCGCTGGGCGGCGCCTCGGTCGCGTACTGGGGCCGCATCGCCGAGCAGCACGGGCTCGACCTGACCGTGGTCAACCCGCTGACCGACCCCACCTGGCGGTTCATGACGCTGGACTGGGACGGGAGGATCCGGATGGACTGCTCGTCGCCCAGCGCGATGGCCTCGCTGATCGCCCGGCGCGACCGCTACCAGATCGCCACCGGGAACGACGCCGACGCCGACCGGCACGGCATCGTCACCCCGGATGCCGGGCTGATGAACCCGAACCACTACCTGGCCGTCGCCATCGACCACCTGTACACGCACCGCGAGGGCTGGCCGGCCGCCGCGGGCATCGGGAAGACGCTCGTCTCGTCGGCGATGATCGACCGGGTCGCCGCCGGTCTCGGACGGCGGCTGGTCGAGGTGCCGGTCGGCTTCAAGTGGTTCGTCGACGGGCTGGCCGACGGATCGCTCGGGTTCGCCGGCGAGGAGTCGGCGGGGGCCTCGTTCCTGCGCCGCGACGGTTCGGTGTGGACGACGGACAAGGACGGCATCCTGCTGGCGCTGCTCGCCTCGGAGATCCTCGCGGTGACGGGAAGGTCTCCGTCGGAGCACTACGCGGCGCTCACCTCCCGGTTCGGAGAACCGGCGTACGCGCGCACGGACGCCCCGGCCACCCGTGAGCAGAAGGCCGTGCTCGCCCGGCTCTCCCCCGCGCAGGTCGGCACCGGCGCCCTGGCCGGCGAGCCGGTGACGGCCGTGCTCACCGAGGCGCCCGGAAACGGGGCGCCGATCGGCGGCATCAAGGTGACCACGCGGAACGCCTGGTTCGCCGCCCGCCCCTCGGGCACCGAGGACGTGTACAAGATCTACGCCGAGTCGTTCCTGGGCCCCGACCACCTGGGCAGGGTGCAGGAGGAGGCCCGGGCCGTGGTGTCCGCGGCCCTGGATGCCTGAGGAGGGCCGCCCGGTCCGGACATCCGTCCGGTGAACCCGGCCCGAAGGAACGGGCATCGCCGGACGGCGCACCGAGCGGGAGCGGGCCGGGTCCGTGCGGGACACGTCTGTCGGCGCACGGGTGAGCCGCCGACGGACAGCGGTCGCGGTCCGGCCGGCGGTCCACCGGCCCGCCCGTGGCGGTTCACCCGTACACCGCCCGCCGGTGGCGATGCGTGGGGCGCGGGCCGACGCTTGGCATCAGCCTCCGATCCACGCGGGGGCGAAGCCTCATGGGGGTGAACCCGTGTCGGATGCCGGTGCACCGGGCCCCGCGTCGGCACGGGCCGACGCCATGGGGGCGGCGCTGCTGCGCACGCTGTTCGCCCAGTCGGCGGTGGGGCTGCACGTGCTGGACACCCGGCTGCGCCTGGTGCGGGCGGCCAGCCTGTCGGGTGCAGGGGCCGCCGAGCACCTGGTGGGGCGTCACTTCACGGACGCCTACCACTGCGAACGGCCGGAGCGGGTGGAGCGGTTGCTGCGCGAGGTGCTGGACAGCGGCGTCTCCGTGCACGACCACGTGATCCGGGGCAGGCTCACGGACTCCTGCGGCCCGGACCGCAGCCTCATGGTGTCGGTCCACCGGCTGGAGGAGGCGGACGGCCGTGTCCTCGGCCTGCTGGCCACGCTCGTCGACGTCGACGAGCGGGAGAAGGAGCGCGTCCGGGCGACGTGCCTCGCCGCCGTACGGACGACGGTGGGCAGGTCGCTCGATGTCGCGACCACCTGCGAGGCGCTCACGGAAGCCGTTGTTCCGGTGTTCGCCGACCTCGCGGTGGTGGAGGTGGTGGACGACGTGGTGCGCGGCTCGGATCCGCCGCCCGGCCCCCTGGGCCCCGCGGTCCCGCTGCGCCGCGCGGCCGTGCGCGGCGGGGACGACCGCCTGGAGGGCCTCGCCCCGGAGATGCGCCGGCTGCCGGCCCGTACGCCGCACTCCCTGGCGGCCTCGGATCTGCGGGCCCGCCTCGTGACGGTCGGCGACCGGACACCGTGGCTCGACGCCGCCCCGGACACCGCCCGGCTGGTACGGGCGGCCGGGGCCCACTCCTTGATCGTCGTCCCGCTGACGCTGCGCGGGACGGTGCTCGGCCTTATGAGCCTGTACCGGTGCCGGGGAACGGACCCGTACGAGGAGAGCGATCTCCCCCTCGCCCTGACGGCGGCCGCCCATGCCGCCCTGAGCATCGACAACGCGCGGCGCTACGTGCGCGACCATGTGATCGCGTCGACGGTGCAGCGCAAACTCCTGCCCCAGCGGGAGGGCGGCGGCGTGGCCGTCGAGGCGGCGCACGTCCTGCTGCCCGGCCGCGGCAGCGGATGCTGGTACGACACCATCAACCTCTCCGGGGCCCGCACTGCCCTGGTCGTCGGCGCCGTCGAGGGCTCCGGTCTGCGGGCGGCCGTGGTCATGGGACAGCTGCGGACCGTGATCCACGCACTGGCCGGCCTCGATCTGGAGCCCGACGAGGTGCTGGCCAGGCTCGCCGAGACCGCCGTCCGGCTGGCCTCCGAGCAGGTGGAGCCGCCGCCCGTCGGCCGGGGGCAGACCCAGCCCCTGACCGCGACGTGCGTCTACGCCGTCTACGACCCCCTCGCCCGCACCTGCACCGTGGCCCGGGCTGGGCATCCGGCGCCGGTCCTGGCCACGCCCGACGGCACCGCGAGCGCCCTGGACGTGCCGGAGGGGCCCTCGCTGTTCGACACGGACGGCTCGCCGTTCGCCATGACCGAATTACGGCTCGCCGAGGACAGCGTCCTGGCCTTCTTCACCGGGACCCTCCTGTCCGACGAGCGGTCCGCGGACCAGGTGCGGGAGGCTCTCGCGCGGCCGGGGCGAAGCGTCCAGGACCTGTGCGACGACGTGGTCTACGCCCTGCCCGACAGCACGCGCGCGGAGGGGGTCGTTCTCCTGATCGCCCGCACCGGAGCGGTGCCGGCCGACCGGGTCGCGGCGTGGGAACTGGCCCACGACCGGACGACCCCCGGCATCGCGCGCACGCTCGTGCGCGATCGGCTCGACGGCTGGAACCTCGACGAGAAGACGGCGGAGGCGACCGAACTCATCGCGAGTGAACTGATCACCAACGCGATCCGCTACGGCGCCCCTCCGCTGCGCCTGCGGCTGATCCTGGACCGCACGCTCACCTGCGAGGTGCACGACAGCAGCCGGGTGTCGCCCCATCTGCGCCATGCGCGCACCGTCGACGAGGGCGGGCGCGGGCTGTTCATCGTCTCCCGGCTCGCCGCGCACTGGGGTGTGCGGTACGGCGCCGACGGCAAGACCCTGTGGACCGAGCAGGAGATTGCGGACGCGTCCGCCGCCGGGCCATTGCCCGCTGCACTCGACCATGGTTGAGTGCCATATAAAGATATGAATCGAGGTTCAGAACATCGTGGCCTACCGACCCACCGCCCGCACGGAGGCGACCCGGCTCGCCCACCGCGAACGGCTGCTGGACGCGGCCCGCGAACTCCTGGCCGAGGGAGGCTACGCGGCGGCGAGCGTCTCCGCGCTCGCCGACCGGGCCGGCGTCGCCACCGGAAGCGTCTACAACCACTTCTCCTCCAAGCAGGAGCTGCTCGCCGCCGTCTTCCGCCATGTCGCCGGTCATGAGCTGAGCGCGGTGCGGGAGGCGGTGGGGGCCGCGACCGGGGCCGCCGAGCAGCTGCGGGCCCTGGTCGAGGTCTTCTCCCGTCGGGCGCTGCGCACCCCGCGCACGGCCTGGGCACTGCTCGCCGAGCCGGTCGACCCCCTCGTCGAACAGGAGCGTCTGGCCTATCGCCGCGACTACCACGCACTCGCCGAGTCGGTCGTCGCCGCCGCAGTGGCGTCGGGCGAACTGCCCGCGCAGAACGCGCGGCTGTCGGCCGCCGCCGTGATCGGGGCGGTCGGTGAGGCTCTGCTCGGTCCGCTGTCTCCGGTCGGTGAGCGGACCGATCCGGAGCCGGTCGTGGCGGGGATCACCGCGCTGTGCCTGCGCGCGGTCGGGGCCGCCGCCCCCCGACCGTGCGCCCGGTGACCGTTCGCCGCCGCCCCGCCCCTGCCCCGTACCGCCGGACCGACCGCTCGCCGAGCCGCCGCCCGGCATCAGGCCGTCCGATCCCGTACCACCGCACCCGTTCCCCGTCGGCCCGTCACCCTTCCCGCCCGTCCACCGACCCAGGACAGGAACCCGCGATGACCATCACACCGCAGTCGGCCGGACCCCGGCCCGAGGCGCCCGCCCCGCACCGCACCCACGAGGTCACCAACCAGGCGCCTCCCCGCACCGGCATCGACGAGTACGCCGCCAACCCACCGCTCGCCGAGGCCGTCCACGCCTTCGGCGCGGCCTGGCGGGAACCGGAGCTGCGCGAGATCGGCGCCCTGGTCGGTTCCGAGCGGTTCCGGGCGAACGCCGAGCTCGCCCACACCTCCCCGCCCGTGCTGCGCACCCACGACCGCTACGGCAACCGGGTGGACGAGGTCGACTTCCACCCCGCGTACCACGAGATCATCGGCGCGGCGGTGGGCCACGGCACGCACACGGCGGGCTGGGCCGACCCGAAGCCCGGGGCGGCGGTGGCGCGGGCGGCGGCGTTCATGCTGTTCGCCCAGGTCGAGCCCGGCCACGCCTGTCCGATCTCCATGTCCCATGCCGTGGTCCCGGTGCTGCGGCGCGATCCGGAGGTGGGGCGGGACTGGCTGCCGGGACTGCTGAGCCGTTCCTACGATCCCCGGCCGATCGCCCCCGCCGGCAAGTCCGGACTGACGTTCGGCATGGGGATGACGGAGAAGCAGGGCGGTTCCGACGTACGGGCCAACACCACCCGGGCCGTGCCGATCGCCTCCGACCCCGAGGGCCGGGCCCATCTGCTCACCGGCCACAAGTGGTTCTTCTCCGCCCCGCAGTCGGACGCCTTCCTGGTGCTGGCCCAGGCCCAGGCCGGGCTGACCTGCTTCCTCGTGCCGCGCGTGCTGGCCGACGGCACCCGTAACACCATCCGGATCCAGCGGCTCAAGAACAAGCTGGGCAACAGGTCGAACGCCTCCTCCGAGGTCGAGTTCGACGGCACCTGGGCGGTAAGGATCGGCGAACCCGGGCACGGGGTCCGCACCATCATCGAGATGGTCAACCACACCCGTCTCGACTGCGTGCTGGGCACCACCGCCGGGATGCGCGAGTCGGTGTCCGAGGCGATCTGGCACGCGCGGCACCGCAGCGCGTTCGGCGCCCGGCTGGCCGACCAGCCCGCCATGACCGCGGTCCTGGCGGACCTGGCGCTGGAGACGGAGGCCGCGACCTGGACCTCGCTGCGTCTGGCCCACGCGTACGAGGCCGACAGCGGCGAGTCCGAGGAGATGTTCCGGCGGCTGGCCACCGCGGTGTCCAAGTACTGGATCTGCAAGCGCGGCCCGCACCACGCCTATGAGGCGCTGGAGTGCCTGGGCGGCAACGGTTACACGGAGGACTGGCCGCTCGCCCGGCGCTACCGCGAGCAGCCGGTGATGGCCGTGTGGGAGGGCTCGGGCAATGTCGTCGCCCTCGACGTGCTGCGCGGCATCGGCCGCACCCCGCAGTCGCTGGACGCGTTCTGGGCCGAGCTGGAGACCACCTCCGGCGCCCATCCGGTGCTGGACGCGCACGTCCGGCGGCTGCGCCGGGAACTGGCGGACGATCTGCGCGATCCGCACGCCGCGCAGACCCGCGCCCGGGCGACGGTCGAGGGCATGGCCCTGGCGCTGCAGTCCTCGCTGATGCTGCGTCATGCCCCGGCGGCCGGCGCCGAGGCGTTCGTCGCCGCCCGGCTCGGGGAGGATCGCGGCCACCAGTACGGGGTGCTGCCGCGCGGCACCGACGCCGCGTCGATCGTCGAACGGCACTCCGGCGCCGCCGCGTGAATCCGCGCCCGGGCGGGCGGTGGCCCCGGGCGGCGACGAACGCCCCGGCGCTGGCACGCCATCCAGGTCGGCCGGGGATGGAGCGACCCGGAGTGGGCGGACGCCGAGGAACGCCAGCGCTCGCGCGGACTGCTCGACGCGCGCTCGGCCGTCACGGAGCGCGGCCGCGCCGAACGCGATCTGGTCGAGGACACCACCGACCGGCTGGCCGGCCGACTACTCGGCCCCCTCGCCGAGGCCACGGCGGACGCGCTGCTGGCCGCGCTGGAGGTGCCCGGCCGCCAGGTGCTCGCGTCGGGGCTGCTGCCGTTCCCGAACCGGATCGGTCTGCCCGCCTGCGACCGGGACGCATCCGGCTGAGCCCGGCCGGCGCGCGGGGACCGGGCTGCCGGGTGCGCACCGCCGCGCACCCGGCCGCGGCTCAGGCCGTGGTGTCGGACCAGGCGTACGGAGGCGCCACGGGTCCGCTCGCGGGTCCCGCGCCGACCGATTCCAGTTCCTCGTCGGCCACCTTCATGAGCTGGGCGGCGACGTCCTTCATGGCGCGGCTCGCCGCGAGCTCTTCGCCGATGGCGGGGATGTCCACGTCCTGCGGATTGCAGCGGGCGACCCCGTGCCCGACGAGTCTGTCCGAGCCGGTGTCCAGCACCGCCTCGGCCCTGGTCGTGCCGTCCTCCTCGGTCAGGCCGACACGGACGTTCCATTCCAGCGTGCGGGTCATCGCGCACCTCCTGCCGCCGCGCCCGGACCCGGGTCGCCGGACACGGCCCGGTCCTGCCGCCCCTCTCCTCAGCATCCACCCGTCCGGGTCCGTCCGCGCGCTCCGGTCCGTCCCGGCGCATTCCGTCCCACCCCGCGTATACGGGTGGTCCTCGCCCGGCGCATACCGGTGGGTCCTCGCCCCGCGCTCCAGCAAGGACGCCGCAGGCCCGCCGGGCGGTCTCCCGGGACCCACCGGTTGATGCGATCATGCAAGGGACCACGGACAGAGCCGCGCACCATCGGTCCCGATGTCCCCCACACGCGCACGGGTGCTCACGGAACCAGAGGTCCAGCACGGAACGGGACGAGTTCCGAGCCGGTGCGGATGTCCGAACTTCACCGCAACTCCAGCGAAATGGCATGTGTGTGGATATCGTGCACCGAGCGGGGGCGCATCCGTCAGTCCACAGGATCGGCGGATGCGCCCCGTTCATGACGATGCGACTGTGACTGGGGGGTTCATGGGGCACGTCGAGTTGTCCGATGCCGACCGATCGGGGTCCGCGGGAGCATGGGGGCCGCCTCGCCCGCGGACTGCCGCGCCCCGGCGGCGCGGCACGGAATGCGAGGGCCCGCGGCAGGCGGTGGCCGCCGCGCGCGGACGTCCTTCACCGGCCGCGGCGAGGGCGCGGCGGACCGGCCGCCGCGTGCCCGCCCTCGTCGGCGCCGAGCTTCTGGGACTCGGGATTCCGGCGTGGCTCGTGCTGCGCGCCGGCGCACAGCCCGGGGCCGTGGTGGCGGCGGCGGTGGCGGCGCTGGCGTGGAGCTGTGTGCGGGCCGCGCGCGGCCGGTACGCGGACGACCGTACCGGGGGGAGCGCTCGGCTCGCGCTGAGCACGGTCGCCGACTGGCTGCTCCTGGTCGGCGTGCTCGCCGTGCTGCGGACCACGACCGGCGGCACCATCGATGCCGTGACCGGTCTCGTGGCACTGCTGCCCGGCCTGCCTGTGGTCACGGCGATGCGGTGGCTGCCCCGTGCGGGGCGGCGTCGGCGGTCCGTGCGGCGCGTGCTCGTGGTCGGGGAGACCCCCGGGGTGGAGCGCGCGGTGCGGCTGCTCGGTTCCCGGGCCGGTCATCCCTACGCGGTCGTGGCCGCCGTACCGGTGGGTTCCGCGCCGCTGGAGTGCGGGGTGCGGGTGGCCGGGCGACTCGCCCCGGCGCCCGCCGGGGACGACGCGTCGACGGTCCTGGGCGCGGCCTTCGCCCATGACGCGGACCTGGCCCTGGTCGCCCCCGGTCCGCATCTGTCCGAGGAGCGGTTGGGCCGGCTCTTCTGGGGACTGCACGACGGCGGTCTCCCGCTGTCCGTGCTGTCGGAGCTGTCGGGCATCGCGGCCGAGCGGGTGCGGCCCGCCACCGCGGCCGGGCTGACCCTGCTGCACATCGCCCCGCCGCTGCGCCGGGGCCCGCAGATGGTCTTCAAGACCGCTGTGGACCGTGCGGGCGCGGCGCTCGGGCTGCTGCTCCTGGCGCCCGTGCTGCTTCTGATCGGAGCGGCGGTGCGCCTGGGCTCGGACGGTCCGGCGCTCCACCGGCAGATCCGCCAGGGGCTGCACAACCGCCCGTTCACGATGTGGAAGTTCCGCACGATGGTGGTGGACGCCGAACGCCACAAGCGTCTGCTGACGGCGGCCAACGACAGCGACGGCCCGATGTTCAAGATGCGGCGGGACCCACGGGTGACCGGAATCGGCCGTCTGTTGCGCCGCACGTCGCTCGACGAACTCCCGCAGCTGGTCAATGTGCTGCGGGGCGAGATGTCGCTGGTGGGCCCGCGCCCCCCGTTGCCGGACGAGGTGTCACGGTACGACGAGCGCGAATTGAGACGGTTGGCGGTCCGGCCGGGACTGACCGGGCTGTGGCAGGTCAGCGGGCGCTCGGACCTGTCCTGGCAGGAGACCGTCTCCCTGGACCTGTGGTACGTCGACAACTGGTCGCTGACCACCGATCTGGGGCTCATGGCCCGTACGCTGCGCGCCGTCACCGACGGGCGCGGGGCCTACTGAGGGCGGACGGGGATGGGCGGCTCACGGGACCACCGGCGGTGCGGCCGACCGCTCCAGCCACCAGGCGTACGTACCGGCGATGCCGTCGCGCAGCGGGATCCGCGGGGCGAATCCCAGGGCCGCGAGCCGGGTGACGTCGAGCAGCTTGCGCGGAGTTCCGTCGGGCTTCGAGGTGTCCCATTCGACGACTCCCCGATACTCCGTCACTTCTTTGACGAGGTCGGCGAGTTCACCGATGGACAGGTCCTCGCCGCAACCGATGTTCACGGGCTCCTCGCCGTCGTAGCGTTCCAGCAGCAGAAGACAGGCGGCGGCCAGGTCGTCGACGTGCAGGAATTCACGGCGGGGCCGCCCGGATCCCCAGAGCGTGACCGCGGGCGCACCGTCCCGTCGCGCCTCGTGGAACCGGCGGATCAGCGCGGGCAGGACGTGCGAGGTCTCCGGGTCGAAGTTGTCGCCGGGCCCGTAGAGGTTGGTGGGCATGGCGCTGATGTACGAGGCGCCGTACTGCCTGCGGTAGGAACGGGTCTGCACGACACCGGCGATCTTGGCCAGTGCGTACGCCTCGTTCGTCGGTTCCAACGGGCCCGTGAGCAGGGCGCTTTCGGGAATCGGCTGGGGGGCGAGCCGGGGGTAGATGCAGGACGAGCCGAGGAAGAGCAGCCGCTCGACCCCGGCGGCGTGCGCCCCGGCGATGACGCTCAGCTGGATGCGCAGGTTGTCCTCGAGGAACTGCACCGGGAAGGCGTCGTTGGCCATGATCCCCCCGACCCTGGCGGCGGCCAGCACCACGGCGTCCGGGCGCGCCTCGCGGAGGAACGCCCCGGTCCGCTCGGCGTCGCGCAGGTCGAGGAGGCCGCGGTCACGGGTGATCGCCTCGTGTCCGGCGGCGGTGAGACGGCGCACCACCGCCGAGCCGACCAGACCGCGGTGGCCCGCGACGAACACACGGGCGCCGGGGCGCAGCAGGGGACTGGTGGATCGCTGGGAAGGGCCGGGTAAATCAGTCGTCATGGCCCGGATTGTGTCAGCAGCGGCGGGACAGGGTGACGTCGTACCGCGGATCTCCGCTCGCGGAACGCGGGCGGGAAACATCGGGTGAGGACCAACAGCCCTTCGGGCAGGAGACATTGGGGGATTCATGGCGAAGACCGCACTCATCACGGGCGTGACGGGACAGGACGGCTCCTACCTGTCCGAGTTACTGCTCGACAAGGGGTACACGGTCCATGGGCTGATACGCCGGTCGTCGAGCTTCAACACGGAGCGGATCGATCACATCTACCAGGGCCCGGAGGAGCCGGACCGGTCGTTCGTGCTGCACCACGCCGACCTGGCCGACGGCGTCGCACTGGTGAACCTGCTGCGGGACATCCGCCCGGACGAGGTCTACAACCTGGGTGCGCAGTCGCATGTCCGGGTCTCGTTCGACGCCCCGCTCTACACCGGTGACATCACCGGTCTGGGCACCATGCGGCTGCTGGAGGCCGTACGCGCGAGCGGTGTCGACACCCGGATCTATCAGGCTTCGTCGTCCGAGATGTTCGGTGCCAGCCCGCCGCCGCAGAACGAGCGGACGCCGTTCCACCCGCGCAGCCCGTACGGCGTCGCGAAGGTCTACTCGTACTGGGCCACCGTCAACTACCGTGAGGCGTATGGCATGTTCGCGGTCAACGGGATCCTCTTCAACCACGAGTCCCCACGGCGCGGCGAGACCTTCGTGACCCGGAAGATCACCCGAGCGGTGGCCAGGATCAAGGCGGGTCTGCAGACCCGCCTGCACCTGGGCAATCTCGACGCCGTGCGCGACTGGGGCTACGCCCCCGAGTACGTGGACGCGATGTGGCGGATGCTGCAGCGCGACACCCCGGACGACTACGTGGTGGCGACCGGGGAGGGTGTCAGCGTCCGGCTGTTCCTGGAGCACGCCTTCGCGCACGCGGGTCTCGACTGGCGCGAGCACGTCCGCCACGACGCCAAGTACGAGCGGCCGAGCGAGGTCGACGCGCTGATCGGTGACGCCGCCAAGGCGGAGGAACTGCTCGGCTGGAAACCGGCCGTACGGGCGCGGGAACTCGCCGCGATCATGGTCGACGCCGACATCCGCCTGCTCGCCGACCAACTCGCCGGGACGGCCGTGCGGGTGGACCGATGAGCCGCCCGGTCCCCTCCCCGCGCCCCGCTGCCCGCCGTCCGGCGGAGCCCGGGCCGTCCGCCCGGCCCGGCCTCGCCCCCACCCACTCCCCCGCACCCGCGACGGGAGGGCCCTGCCCCGTCACGCCGCCGGGCGCGGGAATCGCGGCCCCCGGGCCGCGGACCGTTCTCACCTTCGGAGCTCAATGATGAACGCAACCACGGGGCGCGGACCCTCCGGACGCCGCCGCAGGGCGCGTGCCGCGGTCGGCGCGCTGTGCCTGCTGGCCGGAGCACTGACCGCCGCCGCGTCCGGGGCCTCCCCGATCTCTGCCCTGACACCGCCGGTCGCGCTGACGGCCGACGATCTCACCACCTGGCAGACCAACGGCATCGTCTGGTCGATGGCGGCGTCGGACGCCGGTGTCGTCTACGCCGGCGGCACCTTCTCCACCGTCCGGCCGCCGGGCGCGGCCGCGGGCACGTTGGAGCGGTCGGCGCTGAACTTCGCCGCGTTCGACGCCGCGACCGGTGAACCCACCGGCTGCACGCTGTCGTTCACGCTCTCGTCGGGGACGGCGACGGTACGGGCACTCGCGCTCTCCCCGGACCAGAAGACGCTGTACGTCGGCGGGCAGTTCGGGGCGGTGAGCGGGGTCGGGGTGAGCAACATCGCGGCGATCGACACGGCGACCTGCACCCCGCGCCAGGACTTCAAGGTGTCGGTCACCGCGACGGTGCGGGCCCTGGCCGTCACCTCGGACACGGTCTACCTGGGCGGCGACTTCAACAAGGTCGCGGGGCAGACCCGGAACAAGTTCGCCGCGGTCACCACGGGCGCCGCGCTCAAGCCGTGGAAGGCGAACGCGGACGACGTGGGCCGGGCCGTGGAGCCGACCCCCGACGGCAGGCGCGTCCTGCTCGGCGGAAACTTCTTCAAGGTCAACGGCACCACCTCGCACGCCCTGGCCGTGGTGGACGCCACCACCGGCGCCGTCGTCAAGGGCTACCCGGCCGGTTTCATCCCCGACACCTCGACCGTGCAGGACATCACCACCGACGCGACGGGCTTCTACACCGCCAACGAGGGCACCGGCAGGGGTGTCTTCGACGGCCGGATCGCGCTGAACCTCAGCGACTTCGCCCAGCGCTGGCGGGACACCTGTCTGGGGGCCACCCAGGCCGTTCTCGTCCACGAGGGCGTGCTGTACAGCGGGAGTCATGCCCACGACTGCGCCAGCATGGGCGGGTTCCCGGACCAGCCGCGCAAGCATCTGCTGGCCCAGTCCGTGAACGACCCGAAGCTGCTCCCCTGGTTCCCGGACACCAATGACGGCATCGGGGAGCCGGTCGGTCCGCGGGTGATGGCACAGACCGACAAGGGCGGACACCACTATCTGTGGGTGGGCGGCGAGTTCACCACGGTCAACGGGGTCCGCCAGCAGAGCCTGACCCGGTTTGCCGACGGCCCGGACACCGGGGCCCCGTGGGTGCCCAACGTCAGCCTGTCCACCGTCGCCCCGGGGAAGATCGAGGTCAACTGGCAGGCGAGCTTCGACGCCGACGACGGGGCGCTCACCTACCGGATCTACAAGGACGGCGCGACCACTCCGGTGCACACCACGACGGGGTACTCGCTGTTCTGGGACCGCCCGCAGCTGAGGTGGACCGACACGGACGTGGCCCCCGGCGAGACGCACTCCTACCGGATCAGCGCGAGCGACGGCACCCACACGAGTGCCAAGTCACCGGCCCTGTCGGCGACGGTGGCGTCCACCGCCCAGAAGTATCCGGCCAGGGTGCTCTCCGACGGCGCGTCGCTGTACTGGCGGTACGACGAGGGCACGTCGACCTTCGCCGCCGACACCGGCTCCGGGCGCAGCAACGGCTTCCTGCGCAACTCCCCCGCCTACCGGCAGACGCCCGCCGCGGTCGCCGGGCCCTCGACGGCGATCGGTTTCAACGGATCGAACCAGTACGCGTACAGCAACAAGCGCCACCCGCACCCGGCCCGGTTCTCCGTCGAGACCTGGATCAGAACGACGACCGCCAAGGGCGGGAGGATCATCGGCTTCGGCAACGTGACCATGCAGAACAGCACCCAGTTCGACAAGCACGTGTACATGCGCGACGACGGACGTCTCGTCTTCGGCGTCTACAACGGTGGGGCCAGGACCATCACCACGCCCGCCGCCTACAACAACGGCGCCTGGCACCACGTCGTCGCCACCCAGGGGACCGGCGGCATGGCCCTGTACGTGGACGGGAAGCTCCGCGCCTCCAACAGCTCGTACACCGTGAACCAGAACTACAGCGGCTACTGGCGCGTGGGCGGCGACAACCTGAACAACTGGCCGGGCAGGCCGACGAGCAACTTCTTCGCCGGGCAGGTCGACGAGACCGCCGTCTACCCGACCGCGCTGAGCGCCTCGACGGTCAGTGCCCACTACGCGCTGAGGACGGGCTGATGACACACCCGTTCCGTGCCGGCGCCGCCGCCGTCGTCCTGGCGGCGGCGCTGGTCGCCTGCGGCTCGTCCTCCTCCGAGCGGGAGACGGCGGACGCGACCGCCGGAGCGTCGGCGTCCCCGGCTCCAGGCCGGGGCGGCCCGGTGGCAGGTCCCGCCGCCACCGCGTCCCAGCCGCCCGCGCCCGCGCCGGACAAGGGGCGGCCGAGGCTGCCGACCGCCGAACTGACCCCGGCCACCGGCTCGTTCACCGAGAAGGAGAAGGAGTACCTGACCGACCGGGTGCCCCGGGGCATGGACCCGGCGGCCGTGCTCCAGACCGGCCAGGAGACCTGCGACCGGCTGACGTTCCTGGTGAAGGCCGACCGGGACACCGCGGTCGGCGCCCTCCTGACCGGCGAGATCGCGGACGCGGAACCGGCCGTCGAGCACCTGTGCGTCCGCCACCGCGATCTGCTGCGAGAAGCCGCGCGCGGATACGCGGACGGCACGCACGAGGACGACGGACTCCGGCCGGGCCGCTACCGGGGCGTCTCCCCCACCGACTCCTGCGCCTGGCGGGTCACCGGGGCCGGCGGCACGGTCCTGGCGTCGGGTTCCACCACCGCCGGGAATCCGGCCCGGATCACCGTCCCGAAGACGGCCCGCGCCTTCACCTCCACCGGCTGTTACGCCTGGCTGCCCGAAGGAGGGGCCGGATGAAGAAGCTGCCGATCGCCGTGGCGATCCCCACGAAGAACGAGGCACTCAACGTCGCCGAGGCCGTGCGGTCGGTCATCGACCACTTCGAGGCGGTGGTCGTCGTCGACTCGCACAGCACCGACGACACGGCGAAGATCGCCGCCGAGAGCGGCGCCGAAGTGATCGCGTACACGTGGGACGGCGGCCATCCGCGCAAGAAGCAGTGGTGTCTGGACCATGTCCGCACGGACCTCGACTGGATCCTGCTGCTCGACGGCGACGAGCGGATCAGCCCCGGCCTGCTGGCCGAACTGCGGCGGGAGTTCGCCGATCCCGGGGCGCCGAGACCGGCGGCCTACGACATCCCGTTGGGCTACTGGTTCTCCGGGAAGCGGCTGCGGCACGGCTACACCATCCGCAAGCGCTCACTGACCGACCGCACCCGCTGCCATTACCCGGAGGTCGGGGACCTCGACGCACCGGGCATCGGCGAGGTGGAGGGCCACTACCAGCCGGTCGCGGAATCGGTCGGGGCGCTGCGCCATCCGATCGAGCACCAGGATCTCGACCCGGTCACCGCCTGGTTCGAGCGGCACAACCGCTATTCCGACTGGGAGGCGTGGCTGGAGCACCACCCCGACGTCAAGGAGCAGGTGCGCAGGGTGAAGTCGCGCCAGGGACAGTTGTTCCACAAGGCGCCGTTCAAGCCGCTGGTGTCCTTCGCGTACATGTACGTGTACCGGCGGGGGTTCCTGGACGGACGGGCGGGGTTCGACTTCGCGCTGGCGATGAGCTTCTACCGCTGGCAGATCGGCCTCAAGTCCCGGGAGAAAAGGGCGACCTGACGGCGCGTCCCCTTCGGCGGACCACGTCCTCGTAGGTCCGTCGAAGGGTACGGGTCACCGCCTCGATGGTGAAGTGCTCGTCGACCAGTCGCCGGGCGGCCCGGCCGGCCCGTTCACCGGCCCCGGGCTCGAGGAGTTCCAGGATCGCGCCCGCGACCTTCGACGCGTTCTCCGCGTCCTCGCCGACCCGGCTGTCGATCACCCGGCCGGCCCCGGCCCGTGCCACATCGGGGCCGAGGCCGCAGGTTCGGGTGATGACGACGGGGGTGCCCACCGACATCGCCTCCAGGACGGAGACGCCCAACGGCTCCTCGATCGAGGGCAGCACGTACACGTCGGCCCGCCGGTCCGCCGCCAGGACCTCGTCGTGGTCGAGCGGTCCGACATGGTCGAGGGAGCCCGTCACCCCGAGCTCGCGGGCGAGTTCGAGGGTCTCGGGCAGGGCGCCGGTGTCGGGCCCGGCCAGCACGAACCGGGCGTCCGGATGGACGGCCAGGACCTCCGGCATGGCGGCGACGAAGTCGCGCGGCCGTTTGCGCTGCTGGATCCGCGCCAGGAACAGGACCGTCGGCGGACGGCCCGGCTCGCGGGCGGGCTTGTGCTCCTGCGGCCGGACGCCGTTGACCAGCCGCACGGTCCGGGTCAGCGCCGCGGGCGCGGCGACCGCGTTCACGTCGAGGCGTTCCGACTCCGTGAGGTGGAGCACCGCGTCCGCCCGGCGCAGGACCCTGCGCACCCCCAGCAGGTCGGTCAGCCGGGCGACCCGGTTCTCGGTCGGGTCGACCATGCCGTGCGTCTGCACGACCAGAGGGGTGCCGGACGAAAGCGCCAGCAGGGCGACGGGCAGGGTCACCAGGTCGCGCATCAGATGCACGTGGACGAGGTCGGCGCCGCGCATCATGCGGTGGGCGGCGAGCAGCAGCGCTCCGGAGGTGATCCCGCTGACCTCGTACCGCGGCAGCACATGGCGGGCCCGGAAGAGGTGGACCGGCACGCCCTCGACCTCGCGCGGCAGCCGGCCCGTGAAGCCGTCGGCCAGGGCCATGACGCGCGCGTCGTCGCCCCCGGCCCGCTGGGTCTTCGAGAGGTTGAGCGCCACCCTGGTCGGCCCGCCGAAGGCGTGGTCCGGGGTGTGCAGTGTGACGACGTGCAGAATCCTCACCAGGGCCCCCTCGACCTCGGCCGACCCGTCACAGGTTAGCCGCCCGACTTCCCAACTGGGTTGTTTCGTTAGAGTGTTCACAGGTCGGTGGAACGGGGAGCCCATGACGTCCGTGCGCGAGACGGCGCCGTCCGCACCCGTACGGGAAGGCGGCCCGCCGGACCGGCCGTGGGCGAGGCCCATGTCGTGGGCGATGCTGTCGCGCGCCCTGGCCGTCCCGCTGATCCTCGCCCTGGTGTGCTTCCTTCCGGCGGTGATCGCCGCGCAGCCGGGCAGCGGTGTCCGGGACACCGCGTACTGGCTGCAGCTCGTGCTGACGTGTTACGCGGGTGCCCGGCTCGCCACCATGATCCTGTCCACCCGGCGGCGGCTGCTGCAGGGCGTGTTCTGGATGTTCGTGTACATCGCGATGGGCGTGGCGCCGTTCGCGCAGGCGGTGATCGGGCAGACTCCCACACCCCTGGTCGGCCCGCGCTCCGATCTGGTGACGGCCGTCGCACTGGTCCTGGTCGGCTGCGCGGCGTTCGACCTCGGCGCACTGCTGGCGTCCCGGCGTCCGCTGCGCGAGCGGGCCGCGGGGCGTCCCGGCCGGCATCCGGCCTCCGCGCACCGGGTACGGCGCGGACTGTTGGTGCTGTTGGCCTTCGTGGCGAGCGGCTACTACGTCGTGAAGGTGGGCGGGCCCGGGATCTTCTTCACCAGCAGGCAGGAGATCAGCGCGTCGGTCGCGGTCAGCGGGGTCGGCTCCGAGGGTTCCCAGGTGGGGTCGGCGTTCCTCAAGGGCTTCGGGACGGTGCCCGCCCTGCTCGCGCTGCTCCTGTACACCCGTCTGCTGGTGACCTCGCGCCGGGCCCGGCGCTCCCCGTCGGCGGTGCTGGTGTGGGGGGCGCTGACGGTCCTCAATGTGGTCGTCAACAACCCTGTTTCCAATGCCCGTTACTGGTTCCTGACGGTGCTGGTCTCGTTGTTGTTCACCGCGTTCCCGAGGAGCGCGGCGATGTACCGGTCGGTGCTGGCCGTGGGGGTGGTCGGGGCGCTGGTGCTGTTCCCGTACGCGGACCGGTTCCGTTACGGCGGCGCGGGATACCGGCCGGTCGAGTCGTCGTCGGTGTTCGAACCGCTGACCACCAAGGACTACGACCAGACGGTGATGGTCGCCAACACCGTCACCTGGGTCGGCACCCGGGGGCACAGCTACGGGCGTCAACTGGCGGGCTCCGCGCTGTTCTTCGTGCCCCGGTCGGTGTGGAGCGGCAAACCGGAGGACACGGGGGTGCGGGTCGGTCAATGGATGGGGATGAACATGACCAACCTGTCGGCGCCGCTGTGGGCCGAGCTGTGGGTCGATTTCGGCGCCCCGGGCATGGCCGGGGCGTTCGCGCTGATCGGGTACGCCGCCGCGCGCACCGACCGGCGTTACGCGCGTGCGGTCTCCCGGGCCGGGCCCGGCAGTGTGACGGCCGTCGTCGTGCCGTTGGTCGCCGGGTACACGTTCATCCTGCTGCGCGGCCCGTTGCTGCAGGCCATGGGCAAACCGGCGATCGCGGTGCTCTGTCTGCTGCTGGTCGCCGGCGTCAGGAGCCGGGGCGGGCGGCGCTCGCACTGACGGGCTGCGCCGACGAGTCGGATCGGCGCCGCAGTCGCGCCACCCCGGTCCAGGTGGCCGCCGCCTTGCAGGCGGATCCCAGGCACAGGCCCCAGGCCGCGCCCGGTATCCCGCCGAGCACGTATCCGCCGGTGAGGAACGCGACGGCCACGAGCGAGAACACCACCTGGACGGGGAGGGTGGCGCCGGGATCGAGCGTCCGCAGGGCCAGCAGCCCGCAGGTGCCGACGGCCATCGCGGCGTACTGGCTGCCGGTCGCCGGGAGCAGCGCCGCCGCCGCGGGCCAGGTGTCGCCGAGCAGCCCCCGGCCGGTCTCTTCGGGCAGCAGGGCGAGCGCGGTGGCCCAGAGCACGGCCGTCGCGGCCAGCACGACGGCGAGCGCCGCCGTGGCACGGACCCGGTGACGTGCGGAGGGGAGCCGGCCGAGCAGGGGCGGGCCGAAACCGGTGGCGGAGGTGAACAGCACGTTCAGCGGCCCGAAGAGCGTGGTCGCGCCGCGCAGGGCGCCGACGACCAGCGGTTCGCCGACCGCGCCGAGCCCGAGCACGGAAAGCTGGCTCGTGGCGTTGCCCACCCCGAACTCCACCACGAAGCGCCGCCCGAGATGGCCGCGCCGCAGCAGGTCCCGGGGCCGCAGTAAGGTTCCGGCCGTCCTGCGGTGCAGCAGCACGGCCGAGAACAGCAGGGCGGGCAGTGCGGACAGACCCCAGACCAGGACGAGCCGGGCGGCCGGGGCACCGGGCGGCTGTACGGCCAGCGCGCCGAGCGCACCGGCCAGTCTGAGGGTGTCGCCCGCGAGCGCGAGATGCGGCAGGTGCAGGGTGGAGAAGGCGTAGCGCGTGGCGTCCTGCCCGAGCACCACCGGCAGGACCAGCCCCAGCACCGCAAGGGCCCGGGAGGTGGCCCCGGGCAGCGCCAGGCAGACGGCGGCGAGCGGGAGGCCGAGCGCGGCGGCGGCGAGCAGGGTGAAGGCGAGGGCCGACCGGCACGCGCCGCGCACGTCGTCGGCCCCGCCGCGGCGCAGCACCAGCGGCTGCCCGGTGTGCGCGCCGGACACGCCCAGCAACACCGTGAAGACGAGGTAGACCGCGGAGAAGCGGGCGAACTCGGCCGCGGTGGAGAGTCGGGCGGCCACCACCAGGACGAGGATGTTGGTGAGCGCCGCCACACCCTGGTCCGCGATCGAGCAGGCGATCGCGGTGCGTGCCCTCATCCGCGCCCCGCGGTGGGGTCGACGGCGCGCAGTCCGAGCGTCTCGGCCGGGTCGCCGGTGTACTCGGGACCGCCGTGCCGCTCGCCCCGGCCCGGTGGGGTGATGCCGGACCGTTCGGCCGTCGTGCGGCGCCCGGCGTCCTTCTCGCGGGCCCGGCGGTCGTGCCGGCCCCGGGAGGGGTGCAGCAGGGCGCCGAGGACGGTGCCGCCGGCCGCTTCGACGATCTCGCGGATCCGTTCCAGGTCGCTGCGGTGGGCCTCTCGCGCATCGCAGACCGCCAGGACGCCCGGCACCCGGTCGATCAGGGCGACGGCGTCGGCATACGAGAGCACGGGCGGGGCCGACACGATGACGACGGCGCCCGGCCGGTCCGCCTCGTCGGCGATCCGGCCCACCGGTACGGAGGTCAGGGCGCGCGCCACGTTGTCCGTGCGCCGGCCAGCCACCAGGGTGAAGGCTCCCGACCCGGGCACGTCCACGTTCATCCGGCTGTCCGACGGCCACGGAAGCGGGCCCCGAGTCATCCGGCCGGTCCCCGGGGCCCGCACGGCCTGGCCCAGGTCCGCGGCCAGGGAGGGGGTGCGCAGATCGGCTTCGAGCAGGATGACGTCCCGGCCCATCTCGGCGAACGCGGCGGCCAGGTTGGCCGAGGCGGCCGCCGCCGCCCCGCCGTTCCCGCGCGGTGCCGTGACCAGGAGTCTGCGGCGCTGGGCGAACGAGGGATCGTAGGCGAGCCGGAAGGCGACCGCCCGGTACTCCTCGGCGAGGCGGCTGCCGCCGCGGCCGACGGCGAGCACGGTGCCCGACGACGCCCGTTCCCTGGGCAGGGTGCCGAGCAGGGGGGCGCCGAGCGAACGGACGAGTTCCCGGGTGGAGCGCACGGCCGGGTCGAAGACCAGACGCACCCAGGACAGCAGCAGTCCGAGGGCGAGCCCGACGACACCACCGAGTCCCAGCAGCAGGGGCAGCCCGGCGCCGCTGGGACCGGTCGGCTCGGCGGGCTTCTTCGTCAGATAACCGGGGGTGGTGTCCAGGGCGCGCAACTCGGAGATCTTCCGGTTGAGTTCGGAGATCGTCACCAGGAGTCCGGCCCGGGCGTTGGCCGCCTCGCCGCTGGCACCGGCCTGCCCGGCCAACTGGTCACGCTGCTCGGTGAGCGGTTCGAGCTGGGCGCGGTAGCCGTCGACCATGTTGGCGATGCTGTTCTCGGTGCGCTGCCGTCGGATCTCCAGGTAGGCGTCGGCGAGCGCCTGGGCCCGTGCCCGGGCCAGGGCGGGGGTGCCGCCGGTGTAGGCGAAGCGGAGGACGAGGGTGTTCGGCGGGTTGGTGACCTGGAGGCCCTTCAGCAGCGGCGCGACCTCGACCGGGTCGCCGCTCCGGGCGAGGGTCTTGGCGGCCAGCGTGCCCACGGTGTCGCTGACCGCGGTCTGCCGTTCGGAGCCGATGTTGATCCCCTTGTCGGCGGAGGCGCCCGCCGCGAAGGGGTCCGAGGTGGCGGAGCGCACGACCACCTCGCCGGTCGAGGTGTAGCTCTTCTCGCCGCTCAGGGCGAGCCAGCCGCCGCCGATCAGTCCGACGGCCACCCCGGTGGCGAGCAGCGCCCGGTAGCGCAGGAGCTGACGGAACTGGTCCCTCAGCAGCGCGGGTTCGTCCTGGTCCTCCAGGGCGCGGATCGGGTGGGTCATCGGTGCTCTCTCCCTTGTGCGTCGGCGAGGGCCTCGGTGAGCAGGGCGTCGAAGCGCTCCAGGGCGGCCTCCCGGCCCAGGTGCCGGGCGACGTACAGCGGTCCGTTGGCGCCGAGGGTGGCCGCCTCGGCGGGTGCCTCGACGAGTTTGCGTACGGCCGACAGCAGCGCGCCGGGGTCCTCGGGGGCGACGAGGACGCCCGCCCCGGACCGCTCGATCTCCTGGGCGGTGCCTCCCCCGTCGGCGACCGAGGCGACGACCGGGCGGCCGGAGACGAAGTAGGAGGTGAGCTTGGACGGGACGCTCATGTCGAGCACGGACGCCCGCTGGGTCACGGCCAGTACGTCGGCCGCCGCGAGGACGTCGGTGAACTCGCGGGCGTCGGCGGGCGGCAGGAAGTCGAGGTTGCGCAGGCCCGCCGCGCGCCCGCGCAGCGCCTCGCGCCGACTCCCGTCGCCCATGAGTACGACGCGGACGTCCGGGGCGAGGCGTGCCGCGTCGACGAGGACCTCCAGGCCCTGTTTGAGCCCCATGTTGCCGGAGTGCAGGATCACGGGGACGCCCTCGTCCCAGCCGAGCCGCGCCCGGGTGGCCCTGCGGTCGGCCGTGGGCGCCGGTACGTGCGACCAGTTGGGGACGACGCGGATGCGGCCGGTGTCGACGCCGTACCCGGCGACACGCGGGACGAAGCTCTCGTGGATGACCCCGACGAGGGCGGCGCCGCGCAGCACATGGCGTTCGGCCGCCGAGGCGACGGCCGCCGCCCGGCCTCCGCCCCTGATCCCGCTCTGCTCGGCCGCGGCCCCCATCAGGTCCTGCACGACCGGCAGGTACGGGACGCGGTGGCGTCGGGCCAGCCTGGCCCCGAGGACACCGCCCGCGAGGCTGGGCATCTGGGAGACCACCGCGTCCGGCGGACGCGGAACGGGCGGCGGCAGCAGGCCGTGGGCGAGCACGGTCGCCTCGAACATACCTCTGCGAAGGGCGGTCTGACGGGGCGGCACATAGTGTCTGCGCCGGTGGATGGTGACCCCGGCCCGTCGCTCGGTGACCCGCCACACGCCACGGTAGTCGTCCTCGGTGCGCCACGACGGGTAGTGCGGCATCCCGGTCAGCACATGGGTCTCGGCGCCGGACGCGGCCCAGTGCTCGGCGAGCTGCGCGGCGTAGGGGCCGATGCCCGTCGTCTCCGGCGCGTAGTTCGTCGAGACGACCAGCAGGGTGCGCCCCTCCAGCGGATGGTGACGGTCGGCTTCGGACATGGTTGTTCGCCTTCCCCCCGGAACACTCTGTCGCCCCTGGGGAGCAGTCCCCCTGCGGAACAGCCCCACAAGCGAGCTTATCTGTTCACGAGAAGCACAACTGGTCTGCGCAGTAAGGTCGTTGCACCACCAGCACCGAGTACCGGAATCCTGCGGCACCGGACGGCTCGTCCAAAGGACCACCGCGGGAACGGGGCATCGCGTTCACCGTGGGGGGAGAGAACGGATGGTGTACAGGGTCGGCTACGCACCGGGGGTCTACGACCTCTTCCACATAGGGCACCTCAACGTCCTGCGGCATGCCCGTGACCACTGCGACTACCTCGTCGCAGGCGTCGTTTCGGACGAGATGGCCGAGCTCGCGAAGGGCCATGCGCCGGTGATCCCGCTGCCGGAACGGCTGGAGATCGTGCGCAGCGTCCGTCACGTGGACGCCGCGTTCGTCGAGACCGTGCCCGACAAGCTCGAGACCTGGCAACAGGTCAGGTTCGACGTGATCTTCAAGGGGGACGACTGGCGGGACACGGAACGGGGCAGACGGCTGGAGCGCGACTTCGCCGAGGTCGGCGTCGACGTCGTCTACTTCCCGTACACCGTGCACACGTCCAGCACCCAGCTGCGCCGGGTGCTGGACAGGCTGGTCAGTCCGGAGTCCGGAACGCTCTCAGCTCCCTGAACCACTTGACGAGGAACAGCACCAGGAACAGCGCGTGCGCGGCGGCGAGCACCGCGTAGCCGAGGCGGAACGCGGCCGGGTCGCCCAGCAGCAGGAACAGCAGGCAGAACACCCCGTAGTCGGCGGGCAGCAGCGCCACGGCCCGCGCCCGGGAGACCCGGACCGGGGCGCCGCCGCCCTCCGTGGATCCGCCCAGCGCCGCCGCCCTGCCCAGTTGTTCGCGCAGCAGCCCGGCGCAGAAGGTCAGCACGGCGGCGAACAGGAAGCCGAGCGGCAGGAGCAGCCATCTCTCGGACGGCAGCTCGAAGAACCGCCGGAAGGAGATCAGCACCGCGGTGTGCGCCAGGATCATCTTGGCGCAGTCCACGACATGGTCCAGCCACTCGCCGTCCGGGCCGCCCCGCCCGGTCAGTCTGGCCAGCTGGCCGTCGGCCGAGTCGAGCGCGAAGCCGGTCACGAGCCCCGCGCAGACCGCGACCGCCAGCCCCCAGGACGGCCGCACGAGCGCCACCGAGGCCAGGGAAGCGAAGGTGAACAGGGCGCTGAGGAGCGTGACGTGATTGGGTGTCAGTCCGACGCGGTACGCGGCTGCCGCGAACAGCCGTCCCAGCGGCCTGTTCACATGCCGCGAGTACAGCGACACCCCCTTGGCCGTCTTCTGCGCACCGCGCAGCTCGCGCAGGACCGTGCGCGTGCCTCCCATACGCCCCCCAGCGTGTCCGTGCCGAGACCCGCGGAGCACCGTGGGCACCGCCGCATCATGGCACGCGGGGCGCCCTTCGCGCGGGGACTCGACGGCACCGGCCGGCGCCCGCGCCCGGGGTTCCGCGCCGGGCGTGCCCACCCCCGTCGCGAACGGCGTTCAGGAGGACACGGTGCGGCACTCCGGGTGGCCCCAGCCGTTCGGGGACTTGGCGATCATCTCCTGTGCCGCGTACGGCTTGCCGCAGTGGCACCGGCCGGCGTACCTGGCCCGGATGGTGCCGCCGGACCGCCCGGAGCGGGACGCGCCGGCCGCTTTCCCCGCCGGGGCGCGCCCGCTGCGCCCCTGGGTCGCCCGCGAGGCGGCGGGGGTCGGGAACCCGGTGGCACCGTGCGTCGTGCCGTCCGGCCGCTGGGTCGCCGCGGCCTCGCTCGCCGCCTGGTCGGCGAGGGCGTTCAGCGGGTCGCCGCCCACGCGGTGCGCAGCGACGTGGACGAACCTCACCGACCGGTCCTGGAGCAGGGCGTCGATGCGGACCACCAGCTCGCGGTTGGCCACCGGCTTGCCCGCCGACGTCTTCCAGCCGTTGCGTTTCCATCCCGCGAGCCATCTGGTCACCGCGTTCATCGCGTACTGCGAGTCCATTCGTACCTCGATGGCCGCGGACGGGTCAGTGGACTCCAACAGCTCCCGCAGCGCGGTGAGTTCGGCGACGTTGTTGGTGGCGGTCCCCAACGGGCCCGCTTCCCAGCGTCGCGGCCGTCCCTGCGCGTCGGCCACGACCCACGCCCAGGCCGCAGGTCCCGGATTCCCCTTCGACGCGCCGTCACACGCGGCGATGATGCTCTCGTTCATCCCTCGATCATGCCAGCGCCCGACCGTCCTTCCGGCACACAGGGGCGGCGGCGTCCGCCCGCCCCAGCGGTGGTGCCCGTTCCGGATCCTGATGCCGCGGCTCGTGCCGGGTTGCGGCGCGGGGATGGCGAGCAGCAAAAGCCGGCGGGGGCCGAAGAGCGCGCCGTGCACGAGCGCGCGAACGCGAGTCCCGCCGCGGCGACGAACAGCAGACCGATCGCGGTGAACCACCCGCGGAGGGCGGACAGCGGTCGGTTCATGCGAGGCTCAGCACCTTTCGGCGGGAGACGGGCCCGCGACAGCGGCGACCGCGCTCAGCGCGACCATCGCGCCGGGCGTGGCCCGGTGCAGGCGAACTCCCCGACGAGGCCGGGTCGGGCAGGTGTGGCTGCGGGCTCGGCCGGGCACGCCGCCACGGGGTCGGTGGGTGCGGTGGGCGTCGACGGCGGCCTGGGTCACACCGGGGATGAGCGGCCCTGCGGCCCATGTGTGGCGCAGGTCACCGGAACGACCGCAACGGAAGTGGCAGAGCAGAGTGTGGAAACACTCATGAGGAATCGCCTCCGCCGCGGGGACCGCGACGCCCTGGGAGAGCTGTACGACGAGCACGCCCAGGTGCTGTACCGCTATGCCCTGCGGGTGACGGGCGACTGGGCGCAGGCCGAGGACGTCGTCTCGGTGACCTTTCTGGAGGCGTGGCGCAGCCGGGAGGGGCTGCGCCCCGAAGGAGACGGCCTGAGACCGTGGCTGCTGGGCATCGCGACCAACGTCATGCGGCGCGACGCACGCGCGCGGCGTCGTCGTGACATCGCGCTCGCCCGGATCCCGGAGCGCGGCTCGGTGCCGGACTTCGTGGACGATCTCGTCGCGCACCTCGCGGACACCGAGCAGTTGCGTGCCGCGCACACCGCGCTGGCCCGGCTGCGCCCCCGCGACCGGGAGGTCTTCACCCTCGTCGTGTGGGCCGGGCTGGACTACGAGTCGGCGGCCGAGGCGCTCGGCGTGCCGGTGGGCACCGTCCGGTCGCGCCTGTCCCGCGCCCGTGCCCGGCTGCGCGAGCTGACCGACGCCGAGGCCAGCTCCGCCCGTGCGCGGACATTACGGGGCATCACCGGGCGGCTCCGCACGCGCAGGACCGGACCTCCCTCCCCCGTCCCCGACCGTCCCTCGCCGGACCGCCTTTCCACGGCCCGCCCTCTGACTCAGGAGAAGCTCGGATGAACACCGCCCCCCGGCGTCCTACGGACCACCGGTCCGAGGAAACCGAACACCCGGACCTCACCGGCCTCTTGGCCCCTCCCCCGGTCCCCGGCATGACCCGGGACCGGGAACTGCTGTTGCGGGAGGCGCTGTTGGGCGACGCGGCCCGCAACCGCGTCCCCGGTGGTGCGTGCGCCCGGTCCGCGCGCTCGCGTCGGCATCTGGTCCGGTTCGCGCTACCGGCGCTCGCCTGCGCCCTGGCGGCCGTCGGCGTCGTGGCGGTGGACCCGCCGGAACGCGGCGCCGCACCGGTCGCCGGACGGCACACCGCCGCGCCCGAGGCGGCCCGTCTCCTCGACCGGGTCGCCCTCGCCGCCGCCCGAACGCAGCGGCCCGCGGTCCGCGCCGATCAGTTCGTGTACGTCGAGAGCAGGGTGGCGTACGCCGCGCAGAGCGCCGGCGGCGGACCGGTGTCGATGCCTCCGGCGCACCGGCGGCAGGTGTGGTCGTCCGCCGACGGCCGCCGCGCCGGTCTGCTGCGCGAGGAGGGCGGGCCCGACACCCGGCTCGGCACCGACGCGCCGCGCCGCGGTCTCGACGGCCGGGGCGCGACACCCGGACCCGGCGCTTCGCGCACGGCCGGTCCGTCGGTCACCGAGCCCACCCACCGGTTCGTCGCGTCGCTGCCCGTGGACCCGGACGCCCTGCTGGAGCTGATCCGGGACGAGACCCGGGGGCAGGGCCGGGACCCGGACCAGCGGGCGTTCACCGCGATCGGCGAGCTGCTGGCCGAGACCTGGGCGCCGCCCGCGGTGGAGGCGGCCCTGTACCGGGCCGCCGCACGAATCCCCGGTGTCACGGTGGTCCGGACGGTGGCCGACGCGGCGGGGCGCGAGGGCGTCGCCGTCGCGCGCACGGCGTACGGGCGGCAGACGCAGTGGATCTTCGACCGGACGACGTACGCGTTCCTCGGCGAGCGCACGGTGCTCGCCGAGGCCGGGGACGCGGGCCCGGCCGGGACCGTCGTCGGCACCTCCGCGGTCCTCGTCAGGGCCGCCGTCGACCGCGCGGGCGAGCTCCCCGCGCGGCGGACGACGTAAGGCCCGGGCGCCGGGCGTCCTTCTCGCAGAAGAGGATCGTGGAGCCGGGGAGCTCCCGGTCAGCGGTCTCGGGCGCCCATGTCTCACGGTGCCGTTCCTCTGCCGCGGTGAAGCACGTGCCGCCGTCCTTCGCGAACGGCGCGCCGCCCGCGGGTCGTGGCGGCGCGTGTCGGCTCCCGAGGAGCGGCGGGGGCGTCAGAGGGCAGGATCCGGTCCGCCGCCGGTGGCGCGGCGTCGGCGGTTCACCGCGACGACGCCCAGGCCGGTCAGGGCGGCCACGCCCGCGAGTCCGCCGAGACCGGCCAGGACCAGGGTGCCGGTGCCCATCGACGCCAGGGACGAGGTGTCGGGGCTCGGGCCCCCCGCGGCCTGCCGGATGAGGTCGGCGACGGCGTCGGGGCGCGAGATCATCGCGCTGTGGGAGGCATCGACCTCGACCATGCGCGACTTGGCGCGCCGGGCCTCGAAGCGGGCGAGATCCGGCGCCACGGCCTTGTCCCCGGTGGCGACGAGCGCCCAGGACGGGATGGTCCGCCAGGCGGCGGCGGTCGCCTTCTCCGTGAACGCGTCCCCGCTGATGGGGCGTTGGGCGGCGGCCAGCCGTGCGGCGGTGTCCGACGGCAGGTCCGCCGCGAGGACGTCGCGGAACCTGTCGGGGTGGACGGACAGATCGGTGCCCTCCGTACCGTCGGCCTTCTTGAACGGCTTCGGCCTCAGGGCCGAGTTCAGCCCGCCGCCGGTGAACCGCGCCCCCAGGTCGCTCAGGGACTCGCCCTTGTCCGGCATGAACGCGGACACGAACACGAGCGACTTCACCTGCGCGTTCCCCGCGGCGGCGTGGCCGATCACCGCACCGCCGTAGGAGTGGCCGACCAGCACGATCGGGCCGCGGACGCCTTTCAGCTCGCCGGCCAGGTGCGCCGAGTCACCGGCGAGCCCGCGCAGCGGATTGGCCGGGACGACGACCTGGTAGCCGTCGCTCCGCAGGCGCTGCGCCACACCGTTCCAGCCCGAGGCGTCGGCGAACGCTCCGTGCACCAGCACTACCGTGGGTTTGCCGCCCGCCGGATCGGTGCCGTCTGCGGCCGCGGCGGGTACGGCGGACACGGCGAGGGCGACCGCGGCGAGAGCCGCGGCGACGGTCCGCCCGAGGCGCCCGGCCGTCCGTGCGCGCGGGGCGGTGAGGGTTGAGGCGGTCATGCTGATCTCTCTTCGTCGGGGAGCGGGTTCGTGAGCCCAGCGTTCCCGGGGTCCGGCCCGGTCGGCGCGACGCGGGGAGCAGCGGAGTGAAACCGGCCGACCGCACGGGTGAGCGGCGCCGGCGCGCACCGCGCCCACCCCGCCTCGTCCCGGTGCCCTGCCTGGTCCGGCGCTGCTCGGGTCCGGTGCCGTCCTCGACCCCGGTCCCACTCGCACCCGGTGCGGACCGGCCTCGCTCCCGCCCGGATTCAGCTCCGTCGGGCCTCGCCTGCTCCGCCCCGCAGCCTGCGGGACACCGCGCGCAGCCAGGGGTGGCGTTCATGCAGTTGGGCCGAGCGCCGGTCGAGTTCCTTGCCGAGCCGTTCGGTGCGCTTGTCGATGTCCAGCTCGTCCAGGATCCGGTCGATCTCGGCGAGCAGGGCCCCATGCAGCTGCCACTGCCGGGGGTGTTCCCGGACGTCCTCCAGGAGCAGGTCCGCCACCCGGTTCCTGGTGGCGCGGCCTGCGGCGAGGGCGTGGGCCAGCCGGGACTCCGCCGCCTCGGCGTTCTCCGCGAGCGGGGTGGTGATCAGCGCCGCGAACGCCTCGACGGCGTCGGCCATCTGTCCGAACAGTTCCCTGAGGGAGTCGGCCACATCGGCGGGGAACAGCGCCTCCCCGGTACGGGCCTTGGCCAGGTCGGTCAGGGTGCGCGACAGCACCCGCAGCACCACGGCGCAGATCTCCAGGGTGTCCAGACCGGTGCGCAGCACGACCCGGTAGAGCAGCCCCTGCCGGACGCGCGGATTGAGCGTGAGCCCTTCCTCGGCCTGCCGCAGCGAGGCGTCCACCTCGACGATGTCGTGGTCCAGCCGACGGGCCTCGTGCAGGCGGTCGACCGCCTGCGCCACGGAGAGCCGGCCGTGCGCGTCCTCGCCGATCTCGCGGAACATCGCTCCCATCGCCGTCGCCAGGCTCTCGATGGAGGCGCCCGCGCTCTGCACCCATACCGGCGGGGCGAAGAGCAGGTTGAACAGCAGACCGACGCCCGCGCCGATCAGCGTCTCCAGCACCCGGTCCAGCGCCGTGGAGGCGACCTGCGCGACCCCCAGGACCAGCATCGCGCTGATCGCCACCTCGGGCACGAACTCGTCCACCCGCACCAGCCGTCCGATGATCAGCGAGGCGAAGATCGTCAGCCCGAGACTCCACCAGCTCAGGCCGACCAGGGAGCTGAACGCGCTGGCGATGACCACACCGACGACGACCGAGTTCACCCGTCGGATACCGGTGGTGAGGGTGGCGTAGAGGGTGACCTGCACGACGAGGAGCGCGGTGAGCGGTGCCGTGAGGGGGGCCGGTTGCGGCAGGGTCCACAGCGCCACGACGTACGCGATGACCGCCGCCGCCGTGGAACGCAGGGTCTGCGCCCCGACGGGCTCGGTCGTGCGCCGGACGAGCTTGATCACGGGCTCGGATACTGCTGGCATCTCATTCCCATGCCCGCTGGTGTGCTGTCGCACCGCCCCGCGTCGCGAACACCACCGTACGGACGTGCCGGACACCGGTGCGGCCGCGGGGGTGCGACCGCACCGGTGGTTCAGCCGCGGGGACAGAGACGGTCGAGCAGTTCCGCACAGGTGGCCGTGGACCGTGTCTCGTCGGCCAGGTGCTCGGCCCGTGTCCGGGACGACGGGTCCTTGAGCACCGGTTCGGCGGCGGACCTGATGCGGGTGACGTCGTCGGTGCCGATCGTCACCCCCACGTCGGCGGGGCGGCCCGTCGGGGTGACGGCGAGCCCCGCGCCCGCCTCGGTGACCAGCCTCGCGTTGTACGGCTGGTCGGCGAAGAGCGGGACACAGACCTGCGGGACACCGGCCGCCCGTGCGCCGTGGACCGTGCCCGAGCCACCGTGGCAGACGACGGCGGACGCGCTGCCCAGGGTCTCGTTCGGCGCCTTCGGGGCGTGCGCGACGGCGCGGCCGGACCGGGGCGTACGCGACGGCGCGATCAGACCGGTGGGTCCTGTTCGTCGTGCCGGTCCTGCACCTTGGTCCGGTACAGCCAGAGCAGTACGGCGACCACCAGGACGGCGAGCGCCACGCCCAGTTCGGTGTAGCCGCCGTATCCGGTGATGGAGAAGCCTGTCGCGCCCACCACCAGCACCACGCTGAGGAACGCGGCCAGCGTCCACGCCAGTGGCACGAAGAACGCGGGCAACCGGATGGGTCGCACGGCGTCGGGACGGTCCTTGCGCAGCAGCGCGAAACCTGAGACCGCCAGCACGTGGGCGAGGATGTATCCCAGGTTGCCGGTGACGATGATGGCGAGCGGCGTCTGAAGCACCGTCAGCAGGAAGACGTTCAGGATGAGGGCCGCCAGCAGCGCCCGGGCCGGCACCCCGCGCCGGTTCAGCACCCCGACCTGCTTGACGGTGAGTCCGGCCTTGCCCATCTCGTACAGCACCCGTGAGCCGTCGGCGAGGCCGGTGATCATGATGAGCAGCAGCGAGGCGATGAGGAAGACCACCATCAGGTCGGACGCGCCGCCCACCAGGTCCTGGAAGGCGCCGACGTAGAACGTGGTGGGGTCCTCGGCGATGGTCTTCTCGCCGACGTATCCGGACAGGGCGAGGGGCAGCAGGACGAAGACGCCGAGGCAGAACAGCACCCCGGCGCGCAGGGCACGGGTGGTGTCGCGGACGGTGTCCTTGTACTCGGGGGCGAAGGTCGCGCACACCTCCACGCCGAACGACGTCCAGGCCATCACGTACAGCCAGACCAGTGCCTCGCGCAGTCCGGCGGCGCCGTGCAGGTTCCAGTTCAGGCCCTGGGCGCTCCAGTCCCCGGAGAGCAGGGGCATGACGATGAAGACGGCGAGAGGGATCAGCAGCGCGCCGCCGGTGACGTAGACGACCCACATCGCGACGTGCAGGCCGATCATCGCGGCGCCGAACAGCAGCAGCATCACGAGGAGGCCCACCGCGATGGGGAAGTCCACCTTCAGCGGTCCGTACTCCACGCTCCAGTCCTGGCCGGGGAACCACTGGGCCCGGACGAACGAGCCGATGATCCCGGAGTAGACGGCGAGGGCCGTCGTCCAGGGGAACCAGTAGCCGATGCTCGCGATCGGGCCCACCACGGGGGCGCGCTTGCGCCAGCCCTCGGTCGCGTAGTGGGCGATCCCGCCGGACGAGTCGGGGAACATCGCGGCGAGTTCGGTGTAGATCCAGTTGGTGGCCGTCGCCAGCACCATGGAGACCGCCCACAGGGCGATGGCGCCCCACGCGCCGAGGCCGCCGATGGAGGCACCGAGCGAGGCGATGAGCGCGGCGGGCATGGTCAGCGACATCGCGAACCCGTCGAACCAGTTCATCTTCTTCGGCAGCGCCGGAGCGGCCCCGCCCGCCGCGGGGTCCGGGGCGGGCGCACCGGACGAGGCCGCGGGGTCCGGGGCGGGTGACGGGGGCGGGGCGGGGGTCTTCGGGGGCTGGGATGACATGGCGTTCCCCTCACGGTGGGCGCAACGGTGGGCGCGGCAGGAATGTCGTGGGCCCCGGTTATAGGCGAGCGAAAAAATACCTGTCAATACTCACGAACAAGCAATAGCTGGCTGCCAAAATTGCTGATCCAACAGTCTTGACAGTTCCCGATTGCTGAGCGAGTCTCCACACATCGCTTCGCACCGGACCCGGGCATACGAGGCATTCGAGCTAACACGCCCTTTCCCGGTCAGAACAGGACAGAGAGGCCATCGCATGACCACCCCGACCGACGACCGGCACCTGCTCTTCATCAACGGCACCCGCACCGAGGGCGCGTCCGGACGTGTCCATGAGGTCATCAGCCCCGCCACGGGCGAACTCGTCGGGACGTTCCCGGTGCCCTCGGCCGCCGATGTCGACGCGGCGGTGCGTGCCGCGAACGCGGCCCAGCCCGCCTGGGCCGCGACCAACGTGTGGCAACGGGCCGAGATCTGTCACCGCATCGGCACGGAGCTCGCCCGGCGCGTGGACGAACTCGCCCGCCTCCAGACTCTGGAGCAGGGCAAGCCGCTCGCCGAGTCGGTCGCCGACATCGAGGAGGCGGCCAAGCTGTTCCATCTGCACGCGGAGGACGCCGTTCGGCTGCACGGCGAGACGCTGCTCTCCACCGACAACACCAAGCGGATGTTCACCTTCCACCGCCCGGTGGGCACCTGGGGCATCATCACGCCCTGGAACTTCCCGCTGCTGATGCTCGCGGAGTTCGTCGCCCCCGGGCTCGCCACCGGCAACGCCCATGTCGTCAAGCCTCCGGCCAACACCCCGCTGACCGTGCTCCGGGCGATGGAGGCGTTCACCGCCGCCGGACTGCCCGAAGGACTCGTCAACATCGTGCCCGGCGAGGGCGACACCGGGGACGTACTGGTACGCCACGACGGCATCCACGCGATCGGCTTCATCGGTTCCTCCGCGACCGGGGCGAAGATCCAGTCCGCCGCCGGGCTCAAGCGCTCCGTCATGGAGTGCTCCGGCAACGGCCCCCTCGTCGTCCTCGCCGACGCCGATGTCGAGGCCGCGGCCAAGGCCGCGGTCGACGGCGCCTACCCGTGCGCCGGACAGGTCTGCTGCGCCACCGAACGCGTCGTCGTGCACGAGGACGTCCACGACGCGTTCGTCGAGGCCGTGCTGCGCGAGGCGCGACGCATCACCCTCGGCGACCCGTTCGACCCCGCGACGGTCCTGGGCCCGCTGAACAACGAGGGCGTCGCGGCCAAGATGGACCGGCACATGGCCGACGCCCGCGAGCGCGGCGCGGACATCCTTCTCGGCGGCCGGCGCGCCCCGGGCCACCCCACCGATCTCTACTACGAGTTCACCGTCGTGGACGGGGTGCCGGAGGACAGTCTGCTGTCCCGCGAAGAGTCCTTCGGACCGGTCGTGCCGATCATCACCGGCCGGGACGAGGACGATCTGCTGCGGATCGCCAACGACGACCGGCTGGGCCTCCAGGGCGCCGTCTTCACCCGCAGCATGACGTCCGCCTTCCGCTTCATCGAGGAAATGGCCGTGGGCCAGGTCGTCGTGAACGAGAGCAACAACTGGTGGGACATCAACATGCCGTTCGGCGGCGCCGGCGGACGTTCCACCGGCTGGGGCCGCATCGGCGGGAAGTGGACGCTCATGGACATGACCGACACCCGCACCGGCGTGATCAGTCTCTGACCGCTTCGCGCCACCCGACCGCCCGCCCGTCGGCCGGGCCCCGACCACACCGGTCGGGGGCCCGGCCCGCGCCGCCCGTCACGAGGTACCCACCGCATGACCACCGCAGCCCCGCGCCCCACCGACCACCGCAGCCGCCTGCGCGACACGAAAGCCGCCGCCTACTGGCTGGACCGCCCCGAGCACCCCGCGCCCCTGCCGCGGCTGACCGCCGACACCACGTGCGACCTCGCCGTCGTCGGCGGGGGGTACACCGGGCTGTGGACGGCACTGCTCGCCAAGCGTGAGCGTCCCGAACGGGACGTCCTCGTCCTGGAGCAGAACACCTGCGGCCACGCGGCCAGCGGCCGCAACGGCGGGTTCTGCTCCCCCAGCATCACCCACGGCCTCGCCAACGGCGTCGAGCGCTGGCCCGCCGAGGCCCGGCTGCTGCACCGTCTCGGCATGGAGAACCTCGACGCCTTCCGCCGCGACCTGGACACCCACGGCATCGACTGCGGATTCATCCGCAGCGGCAAGGTCACCGTCGCCTCCACCCCCTGGCAGGCCGAGGGGCTCAGGAGCGCGCACGACCTCGCCCACCGGTTCGGCGAGCAGACCAGACTGCTGGAGGGCGCGGAACTGCGCGAGTACGTCGACTCCCCCGTCTGGACCACCGGACTCCGGTCCCCCGACTACGCGCTCCTCGACCCCGCCCGGCTGGTCTGGGGCCTGCGCGCCGCGTGCCTCGACCTCGGTGTCCGCATCGCCGAGCACACCGAGGTCACCGCGCTGACCACCCGCCACGCCGGGCGGGTGCGGCTCGCCACACCGTACGCCGCGGTCGGCGCCCGGCAGGTCGCGCTCGCCACCAACGTCTACCGGCCCCTGCTCCGGCGCCTCTCCCTCAGCATGATCCCGGTCTACGACTACGCGCTCACCACGGAACCGCTCCGCGACGACCAGCTCGCCGCCATCGGCTGGAGCGGCGACCACGGGATCACCGACGCGGGAAACCAGTTCCACTACCTCCGCAAGACCGACGACAACCGCATCCTCTTCGGCGGCTACGACGCCGTCTACCACTACGGCAGCCCGGTCGACGAGGCCCGCACCCAGCGCCCCGCCACCTTCGACACCCTCGCCGCACAGTTCGCCGAGACCTTCCCCGCCCTCGCCGACGTCCGCTTCTCGCACGCATGGGGCGGTGTCATCGACTCCACCACCCGCTTCTGCATGTTCGCGGGCACCGCCGCGCAGGGCCGGGTCTCGTACGCCCTCGGCTTCACCGGGCTCGGCGTGGGCGCCACCCGCTACGGCGCCCAGGTCATGCTGGACATGCTGGCGGGCCGGCGTACGGAGCGGACCCGGCCCGCGATGATCCGCCGACCGCCCGTGCCCTTCCCCCCGGAACCGGTCCGCTACCTGGGCGTCGAGGCCACCCGGTGGTCCATGGCGCGCGAGGACGCGAACGGCCGCCGCAACCTGTGGCTGCGCACCCTGGACCGACTCGGCCTCGGCTTCGACTCCTGAGCCGGGCAGGATAGGCCCGTACGACGAAGAGTCAGGCCCGCACACGGTGGCGGGCCGTGCACGGAGCCGGAGCGACAGCATGAGCACGCAGGGTGGCAGCCCCCTGGACGACACCGACCGCCGGATCATCGCCGCACTCCAGGCGGACGGCCGCCGCCCGTACAGCCAGATCGCCGAGGAACTGGACATCCCTGCCTCCTCCGTGCGCTACCGCGTGCAGCGCATGGAGGAGAACGGCACCCTCCAGATCGTCGGCATCGCCAACCCGCTGACCATCGGCTTCGACCGGTTCGCCATGGTCGGCATCCGGGTGCGGCCGGGCACCGCGCAGGAGGTCTGCCGACGGCTGCGGGAGCTGCCGGAGACCTCCTACGTGATCATGACGGCGGGCACCTACGACGTGATGGCGGAGGTGATCTGCCGCGACACCGACCACTTCACGGACCTGATGAACCGCAGACTGCACCTCATCGACGGCGTCGTCTCCACCGACTCGTTCTTCGTGCTGGAGGTGCACAAACTGGCCTACGGCTGGGGCGTCGGCGAGGTGGACAGCTCATTGCTCGACGCCCCCCGGCCGCCGCTCGGCGCCGGTCTCGACCAGCGCGCCTGAGCCGCGCCGCGGGCGTCAGCCCGCGAACCCCACGTGCACGTGGTCGTGGTGGGTGTCGTCGGTGAAGAACTGGTTGGGTGTCGCGCCCCCGGACACCCGCACCGGCCCGCCCACGTTGTACGAACCGGCCGCGGCGGCGTCCCGTATGAACGACTCGACCAGCCGCCGCGGGGTCGCCCGGTCGACGACCGGGTGCCCGTCGATCCGCCACACGTCGAAGGCGCGGCCCGGCGGGTGATCGCTGCGGCGGTCGGTGCCGAACACGTACAGCGGATGCCCGGTGCTGAACACGGTGACATCGATCCGGTACGTGCCGGCCAGGTCCAGCAGGGCCCCCAGCGCGGCCGGACGGATGTGCCCGCTGCGTACATCGGCCTGCGCCGCGGGGGGAAGCCCGATCCGCGCGTGGTCGAGCACCTGCCGTGCCGCTGCGGGCAGTTCGGGCGCGGCGGCGCGCGGGCGGCCCGGACGCAAGTCCGTGACCTCCCATCGGGGGCGCGCCCGGCTCAGCCGTACGTCGACGGTGGTGCCACCGGCCCGGCCCGGGATCCACTGCCGGTACGCCACCATCACGCTGGCCGTGTCCGCCAGGATTCCGCCGTACTGCGCGTCGATCACCTGGAGCGCGGCCTCGTCCGCGGCGGGCCGCATCGGGCCCGCCCGGTCCACCAGCGACGGCGCCGCCCCCAGCGCGGCCACCCGCCGCTTCGCCGCCGCCGCGCCGCCCTGTCCGGCGGGCCACGCGCCGATCGCCTCCACCACCTGGACGGCCCGCAGCTTCACGTCGGGGTCCACGTCGTCGCGGTTCGGGCGCCAGGCGGTGGTCGCGGGGAGCGACGCGTGCGGGGAGGCGGGTCCGGACGGTCCCGACGCCGTCCGGGAGGTGCCCGAGCAGCCCGTGGCCCCGGCGAGCAGCCCGCCGGCCGACAGCAGCAGGCCCCGTCGGCCGAGAGGTCGTGACATGCGATGCCCCCTTCCCGTTCCGGGACCGGCCGCGCGGCGGGGACCCGTACAGATTTCGATGGTCAGGCATGAATGGCTTCATCATCTTCCATTCCCCGGGGCCCGACTGCCAGCATCGGCGCACCGCCACCCCGTGAGGGAGAAATCAGATGAAACGTCCTCGTTCTCTGCGCTGTCTGGCAGCCCTGGCCATGGTCGCCCTCGCAGCCACCGCCTGTGGTCGTTCCGGCCAGACCGACGCCCCGTCCGGCAGTTCCTCCCGTGCCGCCGACGGCCGGCCGGCGGCCGAGGTGCTGCCCGACCCCTACCGGAAGAAGGGGGTGCTGAGGGTGGCCACCGCGGTGGGGTACCCGCCGATGGAGATGTACGCACCGGGAACCACCCGGCTCACCGGCGTCGACCCCGATCTGGCCAAGGCCATCGCCGACCGGCTGAAGCTGAAGCTGGAGCTCACCAACGCCGCGTTCGACGGGCTGATCCCCGGCCTGGAGTCCGGCCGCTTCGACCTGGTCATGTCGTCCATGACGGACAGCGCCCAGCGGCGGCAGGCGGTCGACTTCGTCGACTACTTCCGCACCGGCGGCGTCATCATGACGAAGAAGGGCAACCCGCAGGGCATCACGTCGCTCGCGGACCTGTGCGGAAAGAGCGTCGTGCTCGCCAAGGGCAGCTCCAACCTCCGCATCGGCGAGGAGCAGAACGCCAAGTGCGGGCAGAAGATGCGGATCTCGCAGAGCGAGGACGCGCCGACGGGTCTGCTGCAACTGGACAGCGGGCGCGCGGTCGCGACCATCGTCGACTACCCCGTCGCCAGGATGTTCACCGAGAAGAAGAGCGGCGCGTACGAGGTGCTGCCGACGCAGTACGGCACGGCCCCGTGGGGCATCGCGGTCTCGAAGAGCCAGTCCGGACTGCGCGACGCGGTGCACAAGGCCCTGCAGGAACTGATCGACAGCGGTGAGTACCGCAAGATCCTGGACACCTGGAAGGTCGGCGACAGCGCCGTCACCAAGGCGACGGTCAACGACGGACAGTGAGAACGGACATGAACCACCAAAAGACGTCCGCCGCCGCGCCCGTGGACGGCGCGGCGGCGCCCGACGACGACCTCGCCCTCCGGTTGAGCCGCCGGCCCCGGCCGGGCCGCTGGCTGGCGGTTCTCGCCGCCGCGCTGTTCGTGGTGTGGATCGCGTACACCATCATCGTCAACCCCCACCTGCACTGGGACATCGTCGTCAAGTACCAGTTCGACGAGGTGATCCTCCAGGGCCTGTGGGTGACGATCCAGCTCACCCTCGTCTCCATGACCATCGGCGTCGTCATCGGCGTCGTCGTCGCGGTGATGCAGCTCTCCGACAGCCCGGTCCTGCGCCTCACCGCCAGTGCGTACACGTGGTTCTTCCGGGGCACCCCGCTGCTGGTCCAGCTCATCTTCTGGTTCAACCTGGCTCTGCTGTTCCCGGTCATCAGCATCGGTGTCCCCTTCGACGGACCGAAGCTGATCAGCTGGCAGTCGAACCAGGTCATCACCGGTTTCGTGGCGGCCCTGCTCGGACTCTCCATCAACGAGGGCGCCTACATGGCCGAGATCGTCCGGGCGGGCATCGGGAACGTGGATCCCGGCCAGCGCGAGGCCGGAGCATCCCTGGGCATGTCGAACCGTCAGATCCTGTTCCGGGTCGTCCTTCCGCAGGCGATGCGCGTCATCGTCCCGCCGTTCGGCAACCAGTTCATCTCCATGCTCAAGACGACCTCGCTGGTGTCGGTCATCGCGGGCTCCGACCTGATGACCGTCTCCCAGCACCTCTACCTCGCCAACTTCGAGGTGGTGGCGCTGCTGCTGGTGGCGTCCTTCTGGTACCTGGCCCTCACGACGATCGCCAGCATCGGACAGCACGCCGTCGAACGCCGGTACAGCCCGGGAGCCGCCCCGCCGCTGCGGCGCAGAATCCTGGCCGATCTGAGGCCCGGACGTACCGGCCGGAAGGGAGCGACGGCATGAACGACGTGATTCTCAGGGCCCGCGGGGTCCGCAAACGGTTCGGTGAGACCGAGGTGCTGAAGGGCATCGATCTCGACGTCCGCAGCGGTGAGGTGCTGTGCGTCATCGGCCCCTCCGGCTCCGGCAAGTCGACGCTGCTGCGCTGCTTCAACCACCTCGAACGCATCGACGCGGGACGGGTGTGGATGAACGGCGAGCTGATCGGCTACGAACAGCACGGCCCGTCCGGCCGGGTCCTGCGCGAGCGGCGCCCGCGCGACGTACGGCATCAGCGCGAGCGGATCGGCATGGTGTTCCAGCGGTTCCACCTGTTCCCGCACCGCACGGCGGTGCAGAACGTCATGGAGGGGCCGGTCGTCGTGAAGGGCCGTTCCCGCGCCGAGGCCGCGAAGCAGGCCCTGGAGCTGCTGGCCGAGGTCGGCCTCGCGGACCGCGCGGACCACTACCCGTCGCAGCTGTCGGGCGGTCAGCAGCAGCGCGTGGCGATCGCCCGCGCGCTGGCCATGGAGCCCGATCTGATGCTCTTCGACGAGCCGACCTCCGCGCTCGATCCCGAACTCGTCGGCGAGGTGCTGGGCGTCATGCGCGACCTGGCCCGCCGGGGCATGACCATGGTCGTGGTCACGCACGAGATGGGCTTCGCCCGCGAGGTCGCCGACCGGGTCGTGTTCATGGACCAGGGCGCCGTGGTCGAGTCCGGGAGCCCGGACCTCCTGTTCACCGCCCCGAGCCACACGCGCACGCGGGCCTTCCTGTCGACGGTGCTGTGATGGGCCGGCCCCTGGATCTGCTGCTGCGCGGCGGACTGCTCGTCGACGGCACCGGCGCGCCCGCCCGCGAGGCGGACGTCGCGGTGGCGGACGGGCGGATCACTGTGCTCCCGGCGGGCACGCCGGCCGCGGCGGCCGAGGTCCTGGACGTGTCCGGCCGGGCCGTCGCCCCCGGCTTCATCGACGTGCACACCCATTCCGACGCCCTGGCCGCGCCCCTCGGCGACGGCGTGCCGGAACCGGCCGACGACCTGCGACTCGCCCCGTTGCTCCAGGGCGTGACCACGGAGATCTGCGGCAACTGCGGGACCAGCCTGTTCCCGTCGCTGCCGGAACGGCTGCCCGCACTGGCCGAACATCTCCGGGTGACGTTCGGACTCGGTCCGGTCCGGCCCGCGGTGGACTTCGACGCGTTCGCCGCCGGCCAGGACCCGGCGCTGCGGCTCAACCACATCGCCTCGCTCGTGGGCCACGGCACGCTGCGCGCCGGGGTGATGGGTTTCGAGGACCGTCCGCCCCGGCCCGACGAGCTGGACGCCATGTGCGCGCTGCTCGACCGGGCGCTGGCCCAGGGCGCGGCGGGCCTGTCCACCGGGCTGATCTACCCGCCCGGCACCTATGCCGCCACCGAGGAGATCGTCGCCCTGGCCCGGGTCGCCGCCCGCCACGGCAAGCCCTACGTCACCCATCTGCGCGACGAGATGTCGCAGGTGGAATCGGCTCTCGAGGAGGCGCTGGAGATCGCGGCACGTTCGGGCGCCGCGCTCCAGGTCTCCCACCACAAGACCGCGGGCCGGCACGCCTGGGGTGCCACCCTGCGCACCCTGCCCCGGTTGGAACGGGCCCGCGCCGAGGGCGTGGACGTGCTGTGCGACGTGTACCCGTACACCGCGGGCAGCACCGTGCTGCACGCGATGCTGCCGCCGTGGGCGAGCGAGGGCGGTGTCGGCGCGCTGCTGGAACGGCTGCGCCGGGACGAGGTCCGCGACCGGATCCGGGCGGACATCGCCACGGGCGTCGAGGGGTGGGAGAACACCGTGGGCAACGGCGGCTGGGACCTGATCGCGGTGGCCGCCGCGCGGTCCCGCCCGGACGCCGAGGGGCGCCGTGTCGCCGACCTCGCCGCCGAGCAGGGCGTCGACCCGGTCGACTACGTGTGCGATCTGCTGCTGGCCGAGCGGGGCGAGGTGACCATCATCAGCCACTCCATGCGCGAGGACGACGTCCAGCGGGTGCTGGCCGGCCCGCTGTCGATGATCGGCTCGGACGGTGTGCCCAAACCCGGTCGCCCGCACCCCCGTTGGGCGGGGAGCTTCGCCCGGGTACTCGGTCACTACGCCCGCGATCGGCAATTGATGCCGCTGGAGCGGGCGGTGCACAAGATGTCGGGGCTGCCGGCCCGGCGGTTCGGGCTCACCGGTCGGGGTGTGGTCCGCGACGGCGCCGTCGCGGACCTGGTGGTGTTCGATCCGGACGCGGTGCGCGACCGTGCCACGTTCGAGTGTCCGCTGCTCGCGCCCGAGGGCATCGGTACCGTGGTGGTCGCCGGACAGGTCGCGGTCAGGGACGGCCGTCCGACCGCCGCGCGGGCGGGGGAAGTGGTGAGGGTCCGATGAGTCTGTCCCAGGTGGCCGCGGCGGCGCGGCGGTCGGCCGCGCTGCCGCTCACGCTGGCCGTCGCCGCCGTCGACATCGACGGCGGCGACGCGGTGGGGGTCGACGACGACGTGGTGCTGCCCGTCGCGTCCGCCTCGAAGCTGCTGCTGCTCGCCGAGGTGTCCCGCCGTCTGGACAGCGGAGAGCTGCCGCCCGGCCGGACCGTCGAGATCCTCGACGAGGACCGCGCGGACGGCACCGGGCTGCTGCGCCGGATGAGCAGGGACGGCTGGAGCGTCGAGGACCTGGCCTGGCTGACCGCCGCGGTCAGCGACAACACCGCGACCAACGCGCTGCTCCGGCTGGTGGGACGGGAGTCCACGGCCCTGCTGGCGCAGCGGCTCGGGCTCGGCCGTCTCGCGCTCCACGACAAGGTCCGCGACGTACGGGGCCCGGACGTGCCGCCCGTCTTCGCCACCGGAACCGCGCGGGACCTGGCGCGGCTGGTGACCCACGCGGCGCGCGGCACGATGGTCTCCCCCGCGGCCTCCGCACGGCTGCTGGGGTGGATGCGCGCCAACACCGATCACGGGCTGGTCCCGGCCCTGGTGGACCACGACCCGTACGCGCCCGGCTTCCCGGATCCGCTGCCCGGGGGGCTGCTGGTGGCCAACAAGACCGGGACCGACACCGGTGTCCGCTCCGACGCCGGTGTCATCGTCGGAGCACGCCGGATCGCGTACGCGGTGGTGGCCCACTGGGACACGGAGCTCGGGCCGGGCGCCGAGCGGGCCGCGGTGCACGCCGTCCGGGACGTCGGCCGCACCCTCGCGGCCTGCGCCGGCCGCTCCGCCCCCTGACGGGGCGGGAGCGGCCCGGCCCCGTCAGGACCACTGCATCTCCAGCAGCGACCTGATCTCCTCGGCCGCCGACCGCAGTTCCGTGAGGAAGATCCGCAGCAGCGGGTTGCGGTTGGTGGGCCGGGTCGCGACCCCGATCCGTCGGTACAGCCGGGGATGGTCCAGCCGGCAGACATGGACGCCCGTGCTCTCCCCGAGCCCGAGGGCCGGGACGAGTGCGACGCCCATGCCGGCCCGGACCAGGTTGACGGTGACCTGGTAATGATCGGTGCGGCAGCGGATCCGGGGGCGGAAGCCCTCGGTCGCGCACGCACGTTCCAGGACCGGCTCGCCGGTACGGCCACCGTGCGTCCCGATCCAGCTCTCCCCCTCCAGCGCGGCGAGCCGGACCGCGGTGCGCCGGCCGAAGCGGTGCCCCAGCGGGAGGACCACCAGTTGCGGTTCGTCGAAGAACATCTCGACGTCGGCGCCCGTGTGGCGGCACCAGGGGTCCAGCGGGTGTTCGAAGACGACCGCCGCGTCGAGCCGGCCGGCCTCCAGATCGGGCACCGTCTCGTGCGGCTGTCCCAGGATCAGTTCCAGTTCGACCTGTGGCCGCTCGGCCGCGAAGGCGGACAGTGCCCGCGGCAGCAGTTCCAGGCCCGACGAGGCGAAGAAGCCCACGCGCAGCACGCCGGCCTCCCCCTCGGAGTGCGCGCGCAGGTCGTCCTGCGCGACGGCCATCAGGTCGGCCACGGCCTGCGCGTGCTCGGCCAGTCGTGCTCCGGCAGCCGTCAGCCGCAGACTCTGCGGCTGACGTTCCACCAGCGCGGTCCCGACCTCCTGCTCCAGCCGGGCGAGTTGGTGCGAGACCGCGGACGGGCTCAGGTGCAGGGCCCGGCCCGCGGCCACGATGGTGCCCGTGCGGGCTATCTCCAGCAGGACGAGCAGTCGCGCACTGTTCAGCATCGGGTCAGACTAGGCCGTACCGGCTCGTAACGCTCCAGGGGCCCCGCGGATTCGTCGACGTCCAGACGCAGCAGGTCCTCCTCGGTCTCGCGGCGCACCACGGTGCGGACCGCGCCGTCGCGGACGAAGACGACCGCCGGGCGCGGCAGTTTGTTGTAGTTGGACGCCATGGCGTATCCGTAGGCGCCGGTGACCGGTGTGGCCAGGACGTCCCCGACGGCGGTCCCGGCGGGCAGGGCGGCGTCGTCGACGATCACGTCACCGCTCTCGCAGTGCTTGCCGACCAGCCGCGCGCGCCACGGCCGCGGCGCGTGCGGACTGCGGGGCAGGAACACCTCGTAGCGGCTGCCGTACAGGGCGGGGCGCAGGTTGTCGCTCATCCCGCCGTCGACACTGACGTAGGTCCGCACGTCCTCGATCCTCTTGATCGTCCCGACCCGGTACAGGGTCAGCCCGGCGCGGGCGGCTATGGACCTCCCGGGCTCCACCGTGACCTCGCCGTGCCAGCCCGCCTCCCGTACGGCGCGCCGCACCCCGGCGGCCCAGTCGGCGAACGAGGGCACGTTCTGCCCGGCCTCGTAGGCGACGCCGAGGCCGCCGCCGACGGTCAGCCGGTGGGCGCGCGTCTCCACCGCGAACCGGGCCACGGCGGCGGCCCCCGCCGCGAGTTCGCCGGTGTCCAGCACCTGGGAGCCCACGTGGGCGTGGATGCCCTCGAGGATCATCGCCGGGGATCCGGTGGCGCGGCGCACGGCGTGCGCGGCGGCTCCGTCCGCCAGGCCGAAGCCGAACTTCGAGTCGTGGCCGCCGGTCCTGATCGCCTCGTGCGCACCGGCGGCGACGCCCGGGGCGACCCGCAACTGGATGCGTGCGGGCGGCAGTTCCTCCTCGGCGTGCAGCCGCTCGATGCGGTCCATCTCGTCCAGGCTGTCGACCACCACGTGCCGCAGCCCGGCCGACATCGCCGCGCGCAGTTCCGCCTCGTCCTTGTTGTTGCCGTGCAGCACGATCCGGTCGGCCGGTACGCCCGCGTGCAGGGCCACCCGCAGTTCGCCGCCGGAGGCGACGTCGAGCAGCATCCCCTCCTCGTGGGCCAGACGTGCCATGGCCGTGCACAGGAACGCCTTGGAGGCATAGGCGACGTTGTCCGCGCCGAAGGCGGCGACCGCTTCCCGGCAGCGCAGGCGCAGGTGCTCCTCGTCGTAGACGAACAGCGGGGTTCCGAAGCGCTCCGCGAGGTCGAGGAGCGGGACGCCCCCGACCGCGAGTCCGCCGGGGCGGGCCTCCGCCGTGAGGGGCAGTAGACCCGTTTCGATGGCTGACGTCATGATTCCTCCCCTGTGGGCCGGTTCCCGGCCATCCTCCGGCCTGCACGAGGGGGCACAAAAGCGCATTCTTCCGTGGCTGAGCCTCACGTTCTTCGACGCCTCGCGTTCTTCGACGCCGTCGCCGCAGACGGGCCCTCGCCCCGGCGGCCCGGCCGCGGGCGCGGAGCGCGCGGCGTTCACCGGTGCGGTGCGTCCTGCGGCCGGCCCCGGTCGCGTACGACGGCTCCTGTCCGCTTGCGGGTGCGGATGATCGGGGCCGTCTCGACCGTGCCGACATCCGGGAGCGCTCCGATGCGATCGGCGAGGCAGTCGTGGAGGTGCTCGTCGTCCCGGCACAGGACGGTGGCGAGCAGATCGGTCCGTCCCGTGGTCGCGGTGGCGTACGCGACTTCGGGGTGGTGGCCCACTCGGCACCGGCGGCGAGCCGCGCGGAGCGCGCCGACAGCCACAGCGCGGTGCCGGAGGGGCCGCCGAGAACCCGTTCAGCGAGCGCAGCACGGGATGCTCCCACAGGTAGCGGATCCCTTCCGCGGTCTTGGCAGTCCAGTTCTTCCGTGGCCGGTGCGCGGCCGGGCGCTCAGGCGACCAGGGGGCGGTCGTGCGGAGCCACCGGGGCCGGGAGCGCCGTGGAGCCGTTCAGGTAGCGGTCCGTCGCCGCCGCGGCGGACCGCCCCTCCGCGATGGCCCAGACGACGAGGGACTGTCCGCGCCCCGCGTCACCCGCGATGAACACGCCCCCCGCCCCCGGGCGGCTCGCCCGCCCGTCCGGGGGCGGGGCGTCCGGCGGCGGGGCGTCCGTCACGGCCTCGAAGGCGTCGGTCCGGGCGTAGTTCCCCCGGCCGTCCAGCGTGAGTCCGAACTGTCGCACCAGCCCGCCGTCCCGTTCCGGGCCGTGGAAGCCGAGGGCGAGCAGGACCAGATCGGCGGGGATCACGTGCTCCGTGCCCGGCCTCGGAGTTCGGTCCCCCGGCCCCGCTTCCGCCAGGCGCAGCGCGCACACATGGCCAAACCCGTCGTCGTCGAAGCCCAGGGTGGCCGCGCGGAAACGTCTCGGATCCGTGCCGTCCCGGTCCCGGGCCTCTTCGTGGGCGTGGGACACGCGGTAGACCCTGGGGCGCAGGGGCCAGGGTTCGGTGTCCGGGCGTACGGGACCGGGTTCGGGATTGATGTCGAGCTGCACCACGGACGCGGCACCCTGGCGCAGGACCGTGCCCAGGCAATCCGCCCCGGTGTCGCCCCCGCCGACGATCACGACGTGTCGGCCCTCGGCGGTGAGGACCGGGACGTCCCGGTCGCCCTCCGCGACCCGGTTGGCCAGGGTCAGGTAGCCCATGGCCTGGTGGATGCCGTACAGCTCGCGGCCCGGAACGGGCAGTTCCCTGCGTTCCGTGGCCCCGACGGCGATGACGACCGCGTCATGGCGCTCCGCGAGACCGTGGGCGTCGAGGTCGTCACCGACGCGTACGCCGGTGCGGAACTCGGTGCCCTCCGCCCGCATCTGCTCGATGCGGCGGTCCAGTCGGCACTTCTCCAGCTTGAACGCGGGGATGCCGTACCGCAGCAGTCCTCCGAGGCGGTCGGCGCGTTCGTAGACGGTGACGGCGTGGCCGACGCGGGTGAGCTGCTGCGCCGCGGCGAGCCCCGCCGGTCCGGAGCCGACGACGGCGACGGACTTGCCGCTGAGGCGCCCCGGCGGCCGGGGCTCGGCGTATCCGCGCGCCCAGCTCTCGTCGGCGATGGCCTGCTCGACGTTCTTGATCGTCACGGGGTCCGCGTTGATCGACAGCACACAGGCGTCCTCGCACGGCGCCGGGCAGAGCCGCCCGGTGAACTCGGGGAAGTTGTTCGTCGCGTGCAGCCGCTCGGCCGCCGCCCACCAGTCGCCCCTCCTCGCGTACGCGTTCCACTCGGGGATGAGGTTTCCCAGGGGGCAGCCGTTGTGGCAGAACGGGATGCCGCAGTCCATGCAGCGCCCCGCCTGTTCGGACACGAGCGGCAGCCTCGCCCGCCCCGCGCCGACCTCGTCCCAGTCGCCCAGCCGCTCCTGGACGGGGCGGGCGGGAACGGACCGGCGGCCGGTCCTGAGAAATCCGTGGGGGTCGGTCATGGCTCCGTCTCCGTCGCCCACTCGCGGTGCATACAGGCGTGGGGTCCTGTCCTCGAACCCTCGTCGTCCGGCCGGAGGCCGGGCCGTAGGGCGTGCGGCCGGCGCGATCGCGAGGCGGGGCTCGTCCTCGTACGGGGGTGTACGAGGACGGCTCCGACACCGCCGCGAGCGTGCGCGCCGGACGTCGCGCGGCGGGCAGCGGTCCGAAGACAAAACCTGAGGGCTGTCCCGTGATCCGGGGCGGATCGGCATGCGGTGTCGGATGCGGCGCATCGCGCGCGGGGGCTTCCGCTCACCGGTCGTATGCGTTTGTTCCGACACCGCGGCGAGGTGCCGCGGCTTTCGTCGCGCGCCCGCCGGGGATCACGGGACGGTCCTTGGGCCCAGAGTACGCCTGCGCAGGCCCACGGCCACCCGCGCGACATCGCGCCCGCGGGGTCCTCGCGGGCGCGCGGCGCCATGCGCACCGTGCGCGTCAGGGCACGGGCCCGATCCCCCAGGCCCCTCGGTGGACGCCGCCGGCCCGGACGGTCCCGGCGAACCGGTGCGGCTCGGAGGCGACGGGCTGGCGGTGGATCGCGATGACAGCCGCGTCGTCGCTCAGCTCCCCTCCGACGTGGGCCAGGAGGTCGCGTCGCAGATGGTGCAGGAGGGCCTCCGGGGAGTTGTCGGTCCACCGGGCGGCCCGCTCCGCGAACGGGTAGAACCGTCCACCCCGGTCGCGCGCCTCGATGACGCCGTCGGTGTAGAGGAGCAGCGTCTCGCCGTCCTCGAAGGTGAACGAGTCCAGGGCGTAGGAGGACGGCCCCAGACTGCTGATCCCCAGGGGCGGTGAGGGGCGCAGCCCCGGCACGGTGACGGAGTGCCCCGGGCCCAGCAGCAGGGGCGGGGGGTGCCCGCAGCTCGTCATCCGGCTGGTGCCCCCTTCGTCGGGGATCTCCACCAGCAGGGCGGTGACGAAGGGCTCGCCGACCTCGCCCTCCCGCTCGAAGTCGGCCTCGTAACGGCAGACGCTCTGTTCGAGGGCCGCGGCGAGCTCGGGCAGGCCGGTGTGCCGGTGGGATGCCTCTCGGAAGGCCCCGAGCAGGACGGCGGCCTCGCCGATCGCGGCCAGTCCTTTGCCCCGCACATCGCCGATCAGCAACCGGGTTCCGCCATCGACACGGGTGGCCGCGTACAGGTCCCCGCCGATCAGGGCCTCGTCCTCGGCCGGCAGGTAGAGGGAGGCGACCCGCAGCGGACCGATCCGCTCCGGGAGCGGCCACAGCAGCACATGCTGCGCGGCCTCCGCCACCGACCGCACCCGGGCGAGCTGCCTGCCGCTGCGTTCGCGCAGCAGGCAGTAGAACACGATCAGCGCGGAGAGCACCGCGAGGGCGATGATCTGCACCAGCCCGCTCTGGGTGGTCAGCCTGCCGAGGTGGTGGAGGATGAGCACCTGGGCCGCCACGGCCAGCACCCCGACCGTCCCCGTCAACACCGGGCCGGCGAAGGACGCGCAGAGCGCGGGCGCCATGACCAGCAGCGGTCCGAGCTGTATGTTCCGCCCCGTCAGGATGTCCGCGACGGTGATCACGACGATGAGGGCCAGGGGCAGCGCCACCAGCCCGCGACCCGGCCGCCATGACTTCCGGAGAGCCGTGACACGTTCACCGATCCTCACGTCTTCCACAGTGCACCGCGGCCGCTCGCCTGACGACTCGGCCGCGTGCGTGTCGGCCGGGGAGTCACGGACGGGCCGACGCCCGATCGGCGCGTTAGGCTCGTCCTGCGGGCATTCACCCGCACGCGTTCCGACCGTGGAGGCGGCCATGAGCGAGAACGAGGAGTACCCGACTCCCTCGCAGGCCGAGGGCGAGCGACTGGACGAGGACCTGAACCCGGCCGAGCCGCGGCACCCCGCCACGATGCGCACCCAGCCCTCCCAGGCGGAGGGCGAGCGGTCGGCGGACGACGCCGAGAGCTGACCCGTCGCGGCACCACGACGGCCGCCGCCGGGGGTACGAGCCCCCCGGCGACCACCTGCACGGGCCGCTCCGTCCGCGCAGGACCGCTGCCCGACGGCCGCGGTCACCGTACCGAAGCGCCGGGCCGCGTCCGGTGCGGACGTGTGCCGGTGGCGTGCGGGCCCGGTGGCGGCGTTCGTTCCCGGGCATTCGTGCCTGGGCCCGGGCGTTCATTCCCGGGCGTTCTTGCGGCGCGCTGCGGCGCGGCTGGTCTCCAGGCGGTTCATGACGGGTTCCTCGACCCGTGGCACGTCCCGGTCCGCGATCGCCTCGTCGAGGGCCTCTGCTCCTCGGCGGCCTCCAATCGCAAGGCGCAGGGGCTTGCGCGTACCGGATGTGCGCGGATGTTCGGACAACGCGGTGAGGCGCCGGAGCTGTCGTCGCGCGCCCGCCGGGGATCACGGGACAGTCCTTGGCCTCCCCGCCTCCCCGCCTCCCGGCCGTCCCCTTCCCCGCCTCCCGGCCGTCCGCTTCCCCGCCGTCCGCTTCCCCGCTTCCGCGCGCCGTCCGTCGGCACGGCGCGGCGCGGAGGCATGCCTCGCGGCCCGGTGATACCACGGACCCGCGGGGCCGCCCCGCGGGGCCGGCCCGTACATCCCGACCCGCCCGCACCACGAGGAGAGTCCTTTGTCATCCGTCGATCTGACCGAGGCCGAACACCGTCACCTGGAGCGGGCCGTGGACCTGGCCGCGGAGGCGCTGCGCGCCGGGGACGAGCCCTTCGGCTCCGTCCTGGTGGGCGGCGGCCGGATCCTCGCCGAGGACCGCAACCGGGTGAACGGCCTCGGCGACAGCACCCGGCATCCGGAGTTCGAGCTGGCCCGCTGGGCGGCCGCACACCTCACGGCGTCGCAGCGGGCCGAGGCTGCCGTCTTCACCTCGGGTGAGCACTGCCCCATGTGCGCGGCGGCCCACGGCTGGGTCGGCCTCGGACGCGTCGTCTACGCCCATTCCGCGGCCCAGTTGACGCAGTGGCTGGACGAGCTGGGCGCGCCGTCGTCCCCGGTGCGCGCCCTGCCGGTCAAGGAGGTGGTACCGGGCGTCGTGGTCCAGGGGCCGGTGGCGGCCCTGGCCGATCGCCTGCGCGGGATGCACCGCGCCTCCTACCTGTCGAAGCGCCCGGCGGTGTGATCAGGCGCTCCCCCAGCATGGACGCGCCCGCCGCGGGTTTGGGTGTACCGAGTCGCGGATCATGCCCCGGAACCCGGTCGGTGCTCCCGCCGGTGTCCGGCCCGCCGACGGGAAGCCTGGCCCGGGCGCTCGCGATCAGGGCGCCGGGGTCCGGGCGCGCCTGCAGGGCGTTCAGGACGAGGCGCCACCACTGGTCGAGCCGTGACACGAACTCCCGCTCCCGCGACGCCTCGTCACCGCCGCGGCCGTACAGGGAAGCCTCGTCGCCGCTGAGGCTGTACAGGCCGAAGAAGGCGCACACCAGGGCCGGGGCGGCGCCCGCCGGTTCGACGCCCTCGGCGAGATCGCCCCGCGACCGGGCGTCGGCGAGCAGCCTGGTGGCGGCCGTGGTCCAGGCGGCGAACGGGGTGGGAACGACGGCGTCGATGCTGCGCCGCTCCGCCCACAACCGGGCCCCGGCACGCGCCATGACGTCCCGGCACAGGACCCCGGCGATCTCGAAGCTCAGGGCGACGAGCCGTTCGAGCGGCGGGACGTCCGGGGCCGTGTAGTACGCGGCCAACTGGGGCCATGCGGCGAACCGGTCGCGCACCACGGCGAGGGCGAGTTTCTCCTTGCTGGAGTAATGGAAGTAGACGGCCCCGCTGGTCTTTCCCGAACGGGTGCATATGTCATTGACGCTCGTTCCCACATATCCGCGTTCGACGAAGAGTTGCGCCGCGGCCTCCAGCAGAGATCTCCGGGTCGTTCGCGCCCTGGCCTGCATGCTTGTTCCACCTTCGATATCTCATGCGATACATGGGGCGCGAGGAGGTAGTGCGCCCGCGCATCAACGACGTCGCCGAACCATACCGAGCGGAGATTTTATTATTCTTCGACTGCACACGCAGGGAGACACCAAGGAAGCCAGACGCACTTCTCCGCGCTTTCACACACGAGTCCGCCACGACCTTTCCCGGAAATGACCAGGTTTTTTCCACATCACCGTGCATTCAGGCCGGTTGAGCGGACGAAAGGCTCCGTACGGTCACCCTCGGGCCACCCCTCCGCGCACGCCCGGCGCGCGATCGTCCCGCCCCAAAACACTCGAAGTAGTGATTGCACGCCGCTCGGACGCGAAATTAACGTAGTCGGCACGATGTTTCCGGGCCCGCCCCGCACAGACGGATCACATCCGTCGCGGCGAGCCCCACAGAGGCGAATCGACCGCCTCCGCAAACGATCACCGAAGATCGTCCGAATTCCAGCTTCCCTCAGTCCAGCGCGCCTTCCCCCGGTCCGGGAGAACAGCGAACCGGAATCGGACCGCGGCCGGCGCTCTCCGAGAACGGCAGAAAAATGGCAGCTCACCCCATTCCCAACTGGTCCCCCGCCGCCATCGTCTTCGATTGCGACGGCACTCTCATGGACACCGAACGCCATTGGCAGGACGCCCGCAACAGAGTGTTCGCGGAGTTCGGCCTCAAGCCCCCGCCCGGCTTCGCCGAGCGCGCCCAGGGCGTGCACTACACCGAGTGCGGAAGCCTCATGGCCCGGGAGACCGGGAAACCCGAACTCACCTACGAGATGACCCATTCGCTCCTGAGGAACTTCATGGCGCTGGTCGACGAGGATCCCGTCACCATGCCGGGCGCGGCCGCCCTCGTCGGCCTCACGGCCCGTCACCTGCCGCTCGCGGTCGCCAGCAACTGCCCACTGGACATGGTGGAGTCGTGCCTGCGGCGGGCGGGACTGCTCGGTCACTTCGACCATGTCGTCGTGGCGGGCGGCTCCCTGCGCCCCAAACCTCGCCCGGATGTGTACGCCGAGGCGGCGGAACGCTGCGGCGTCCGGCCGCACGAAGCGCTGGCTGTCGAGGACTCACTCACCGGCATCGAGTCCGCCCGGAAAGCCGGACTGCGGGTGGTCGGCGTCGGACCCCGGCCCTCCGGCCGGGGGGCGGAGCGGGCAGACCTCTGGGTCGACGCCCTCAACGACCCGGCCCTGGTGGCCTGGGCCCACACCTGGATCACCGACGCCGGGCCGCCCGTCGCATGAGGCACGGGCCGCCGAAGCAGCCGCGGGCCCGGTGTGCACCGGCACACGGCGGTGGCACGGCCGTCGTGCGCCGGTGCGCGTTCCGGTCCCGTACCCGAACGGCCATCGGCCCATCGCACAAGCGGCCTTTCGCACATCCCGTCACTTGGCTCCCGGCCGCCGGGAGCGCCGGAGCGCGGTGACCGGTGCGGCGAGCATCCCGACGAAGACCACTGCCCACACCGCCAGCGCCGCCCACGCCTCGCCCCGCGCCGGTCGCCCGGGAGGTCTTCACCCAGGGCTTCGGCCTCAGCCCGTGTTCGACGGCCTTCTTGGCCGGGAGGGCGGCGCCGACCATGACCTGCGGGTTGGAGGTGTTGGTGCAGGAGGTGATCGCGGCGATCACCACCGCGCCGTGGCCGATCTCGACCCGGGTGCCGTCCTCCAGCGCCCCCGCCCGCGGTTTATAAGGGGTCACGTTCATCCTGCCCGGCATGACCGTCAAGGGCTTCGACGCGGGTGGCGGTCACACGCGGTCGTAGACGAGCAGTCCGTCAGCGCGCAGCCGGGCTCCCGCTGTCGGACGGTGCTCGGTGAGCCGGCCGTCGTGGGCCAGGTGCAGTACTCGGGCGCGGCGCGCGAGGACGGCGAAGTCGGCGATGATCCGCCGGTGGCAGCGCCACCACAGAGACTCGCCGCACATCACGGCGGTGCGGACGTGGGCCGCCTGCCGCAGCAACTCGTCCATGGCCGCCAGGAAGTCCGGGGTGCGCGTGTGACCCGCGTATCCGCGGAAGGAGGCGTTCTCCCAGAAGACATCGGGAGAGTCCGGGGGCACCTTCCGAAAGCCTCCCAGCCGCTGCTCCCACCGGTAGTCGATCCCCTCCTGCGGCAGCCACCGCCGGAGTGCTTCCCGGCCCACGTCGGGGTTGTGCCGGCTGCCGGGCGCGGTCCGTACGTCGACAACGGCCCGCAGGCCGGCGCCGTGCAGCAGGGCGGCCAACTGTTCGCGTCCCGCAGTGCCATGCCCGAACGTCAGCAGCGTCACGGGGGCCGTCCCTGACGTTGTGCGGTGCATCACGCGTGCCGGGCGCGCTTGGTTGCCGCCGAGGCGGCGAGGGTGAACTCCTCGCGGCTGTGTTCGATGGCCTCCAGCGAGACGATCTCGCGCGGGAACATCAGGGCAAGGGTCCAGTCGGCGACCACCCGCAGGCGGCGGTTGACCGAGGGCAGCTTCGACAGGTGGTAGGTGCGATGGGCCAGCCAGGCCGGAAAGCCCCGCAGCCGCATGCCGCGGATCTCCGCAGCCCCCTGGAAGAGGCCGAGACTGGCGACCGAACCGATGGACGCGTGCCGGTAGGGGGCCAGTTGGCTCCCGTTCAGCGATGCGGCGAGGTTGTCGGCCACTGTGCGGGCCTGCCGCACGGCGTGCTGCGCGCTCGGCGGGCACACCGCGCCCTCACCCCGGGCAAGATCGGGGACCGCAGCGCAGTCACCCAGTGCCCACGCGTCGGTGGTGCCGACGACCGACAGGTAGGAGGTGGTACGGACGCGTCCACGCTCATCCAGCGGCAAGTCGGTGCGTGCGACCAGCGGGTTGGGGGCCACTCCGGCGGTCCACACCAGGGTGTCGGCATCGAACTCGGTTCCGTCGTCGAGACGGATGCGGCCGCCTTCGGCGGAGACCAGTCGCGTCTCCAGACGGATGTCGATGCCGCGGCACCGCAGCAGGTGCGTGGCGTAGTGGCTGAGTCGCTCGCCGACTTCCGGCAGGATCCGGCCAGTGGCCTCGACCAGCACCCACTTCATCCGGATGGGCTCGATCTCCGGGTAGCGGGTGCAGGCGTCCCAGGCCATGTCCTGCAGTTCCGCCAGGGCCTCCACACCGGCGAAGCCACCGCCGACGAAGACGAAGGTCAGCGCCGCCTGCCGACTGCGCGGCGAGGACGCGGAAGCGGCCTCGTCCAGGCGGGCGAGCACGTGATTGCGCAGATGGATTGCCTCGGCGACGGTCTTGAATCCGATCCCGTTCTCGGCCAGTCCCGGGATCGGCAGCACCCGGGAGACCGAGCCCGGTGCCAGCACCAGCACGTCGTAGGTCAGCGCGACCGGGTCGCCGTCGTCGCTGTGCAGGTACGCCGTCCGCTGCGCATGATCGATCGAGACCACCTCCCGGGTGATGACCTGCGCCCAGGGAAGGGCCTGCCGCAGCGGCACCACGACATGGCGCGGTTCGACGCTGCCCGCCGCCGCCTCCGCCAGCAGCGGCTGGTAGGTCATGTACGAGTTGGCGTCGACGACAGTGACGGTGGCCCGGGAGTGGCGGAGCAGCCGCCGAAGTCGCAGTGCAACGTGGATGCCGCCGTGCCCGCCACCGACGATCACAATCCGCGGCCGCCTCGTCACGGGTTCCGATGTGCCGGTCATGGCTTCGCCGCCAGCCATTCGGGAAGGACGGCGGCCTGGCTGTGGCTCATGTCCCTGGTGGCAGTGAGCAACGTGAAACGTGAGCCTATGGGCTTGCGGCCAGACACGGTCGGCGAGCACCCGCTTGCCGTCCCGAAGAGCGGCTTCTTCACGGACTCGCCGGTAGGCGATCTGTTCGGCCATGACGGCATCTCCCGACCGATCGGTCAGCCCGACCACCACCCGGTGAACGGCTGGCGCCGCACCGACACCGGTGGGTATGTTCGATTAGATACCAGTCATGGGACCGTCCGATGTGGTGGTGGGACCGGGTATCCCGCCCCCACTGCCACACTGCTTCAGGCTTCGGTGATCTCGATGTGGTGCGGCTTTGCCGCCTGGGCCTTGGGGACAGTGACGGTCAGCACCCCGTCGGCCAGCGACGCTGTGATCTCCTGCGCATTGAGATCCGCCGGCAGCAGCGCCCGGTACTCGAAACGCCCGGTGCGCCGGGTACGGCGGCGCAGGACTCCTTCACGCTCGCATTCCTTGTACTCGCCGGAGATGCACAACTCCCGGTCGCTGACCTCGACGTCGATGTCCTCACGCTTGATCCCGGGCAGTTCCGCCTCGACCACGTAGGCGTCGTTCGTTTCGTGCAGGTCGGCCATGGGCGACCAGGCCCGACCCGACGGCGTGACACCGGCAGCCTGCTCCAGGAACCGGTTCATCCGCTCGAAGAGGTCATCGAACTCGGCACCGGTCGGCTCGCCCCAGCCAAGAGCGGGGAACGATCGTTCCATGAGATGGCCGGGTCGGTGGTGTACGGGCAGAGTCATCGCGGTTCACCTCCGCGAAATGACGGCATTCGGTTATTTCCATGCTGCTGCTCTTCGCCGCGACCCGCATGCGGGCGGGCGGACAGCCTGCGACCGGCTCCAGGACTCCTGATGCCGTCTTTCTGGGCCGTCGGGCAACGAGCGCAGCTGAGGGCCGGTCCCGGATGCGGCACGACGAGGGACGGCGACGAGGGGACGGCGACGATGGGTCGGTGAGCAGGGCCGACCGCTTCGATGCTTTCCGCGGCGTGGCCGGACTGGGGAGAGGCTGCTCGATGCGCTGGCCGAGCAGCGCGCGAGCACCGCGGGGCCGCCGCAGGCGTGGGCACCGGGGATCGCTGAGCGTCTCGACCTGACCCACGCCTCCGGTCCGGGGCCCGCCGACTACTTCGCCGATCCGGCCGCGCCGCACGGCCGCCGTCACGTGCGGGTGGCGGTGCTGCAGGTCGGAGGCCCGCTGGGCGGATTCCTGCCCGCTGACGGGCTGGAGGTGCCGCTGGCCGAGTTTCGCGCTCGCCCTGGTGGGCCGGGGCGCTGACACGGTGGTCGCGCCCGGCACCGGCGGGGCGTGGGCGGACTCCGACTGCGTGGCCTGCGGCGGATGCGTGGACACCTGCCCCACCGGCGCGATCTTCCAGCCGGGTCTGCCGCCGGGCAGCGCCGCCTCGCGCCGGCTGCCCGCCACGAGTACCACCACGCGGACCGCCTGAGGCTCCTGCGGCGTGGGCTGCTCACTGGACGTGGTCACCGCAGACGGCCAGGTCACGGCCGTACTGCCGGACCGCGAGGGGCTGGTCAACCGCGGGCGCACCTGCGCAAGGGCCGCTTCGCCCACGGATTCCTGCGCTCACCCGAGCGCCTCCCCCAGCCCCTGCTGCGCCGCAACAGACGTGTGGAGCCGCCAGTTGGAGCGACGCGCTCGACCATGTCGCGCGCGGGCTGCGAGCCGCGGTCGCCGCCGGCGGTCCGGACGCGGTCGCGGCGATCTCCTCCGCGCGCGCCACCAACGAGGAGAACTACCTCATCCAGAAGTTCATGCGCACGGTGATCGGCACGAACAACATCGAGAGCTGCTCACGGCTGTGCCACTCCCGGTCGGCCGCCGGACTCACCGCCTCCTTCGGCCTGCCGGGCGGCACAGCGCAACCGCGCACGCTCGGCGTGGGAATTCGTCAACATGCCCGATCCGCTCCCGGCCCGAGCCGGGGGCGGTAGATGTGACCCGTGACGCCCTGTTGGAGGGGGGCAGTCGTGAGCATAAGCAACGCCGTACCAAACCGAGCCGGCAAGCTCGGTCGTTTAAGGCCCAGTGGTTGACAGACCGCCGGCACACGGCTGTGGCTGTGTTGGCTCTGAAGCTGTGCCGCGCCCCCAGGCACCATGCTGATGATTTGACGTGCTCCCTGGCCTAAAGTCCAGGGATTCCGGCCTGGGTCGTCTGACCCTTTCGGGGGCTTCCTGCTTCACCGCGCTGTGCGGGCACGTGTGCCCGTCTTACCGGCGCTCCACAGGCGTTTAGCGTC